>JAKPII010000463.1 GCA_029549885.1 Planctomycetota bacterium | reverse complement strand
GCCTTGGCCTTGGCGATGCTGGCCTCGGCGGGGTCCGCTACCGCAGCCAACGATGATCTTGATCTCGATCTCGACGACGCAGGGAAAACCAGGGCCGGGGGTATTCTTCAGTTTGATCTTGCGCGAACCTTTGCTGACCGGGAACACTGGTCGATGGCCCGGTCCCGTGCGGAACTGTCGGCCCAAGGTAGCAGTTCCGGTTTCAAGTGGAAGATTTCCGGGCGGGCTGACGCGGATGCGGTCTTCGCGATCGATTCCGGCTTCTATCCGGATGCTGTGCGCCGGGACCAGCAATATCAGTTTGATCTTCGCGAAACCTACGTGGACTTCTCGGCGGGTGAGGTGGATGTCCGGCTTGGGCGGCAGCACATCGTTTGGGGCGAGATGGTCGGCCTCTTCTTTGCCGACGTGGTCTCCGCCAGGGATCTGAGGACATTCTATCTGCCCGATTTCGAACAACTGCGCATTCCCCAGTGGGCAGCGCGTGCAGAGTACTATTTCGGCGAGACCCACGCCGAGCTGGTCTGGATTCCGTCGCCCAGCTACGACAGGATCGGCAAGCCAGGCGCGGAATTCTATCCGCTTCCTCGGGGAGCGAACGTTCGTGGTGAAGTCAAGCCGGATGGTTCGCTAGGGAACACCAATTGGGGGGGGCGTCTTTCCCGGCTTGTCGGGGGGTGGGACGTATCGGGTTTTTACTACCGTAGTCTTGATGTCGCCCAGACTTTTTATGTTGTTGGATTGAATGAGTTTGAGCCCCGGCATGACCGGATCACCCAGTTGGGTGGAACGGTCGCCAAGGATTTTGGTGAGTTCGTGCTGAAAGGTGAGGTTGTACACACGCGGGGACGGCAGTTCCTTTCGACCGACCCTGCTGCGCCAAACGGCTTGGTCCGGCAGGACACCCTCGACTATGTCATCGGGGTTGATGTGCCCGCGTTCAATGATGGCCGGATCAACCTCCAGTACTTTGCCCGTCGGGCGGCAAACCACGATCCATCCATCGGGACGGATCGTACCGAGGGCGGAGCCAGCATCCTGTTGGGTACCCGGGTTACCCAGGCATGGGAGACGGAAGCCCTGCTGGTTTCAATGCTGAATCGCACGGATTTCATGTTCAGGCCGAAAGTGAAGTGGACCGCCGCGAAGAACCTGAAGGTTACGTTCGGTGTTGATGTCTTCGGCGGAAAGCCTAACGGTCTGTTCGGTCGCTATGACGATCGTGATCGCGTATACACCGAGGCACGCTGGTCCTTCTGACGCTTGTTCGCTCCAGTTTGCATCGCAAATATGACGAATCCCGGTGTTCGTGGTGGTTTTTTCGTTTACGAATCGTTGCGCCATGTGCCCATTGCGGGGTGGCGTGACGTTTTTCTCCAGAGCCGTGTTCGGGCTGCCGTAATATCCGCTTGTTATCATCAGAAGGCTGCAGACGAGCCTAATTGAGGGAAAGGTTTTTTATGAAACGACTATTGACGATTGGTGCGCTGGCCTGCTTTGCAGCGGGGCTGACCGGGTGCGCGACACCTCATCCCGCAGCGCCGGCTTCCGCCACGAACGCCGAATACAACTACCTGATAGGGCCCGGTGATTCCGTCAATATCGTCGTGTGGCGAAATCCCGAACTGTCCATGCAGGTTCCTGTGCGCCCGGATGGTCGGATCACCACGCCGCTCGTGGAGGATCTTCCGGCAGCCGGGCGCGACGCGTCCACGCTGGCCCGCGAGATCGAAAAGGCGCTTGCCAAGTACATTCGTGACCCGGTCGTGACCGTCATTGTCACGTCCTTTGTCGGCCCCTATTCGGAGCAGGTTCGGGTTGTTGGCGAGGCGGCTCGCCCGATGACGCTCCCGTTCAAGCAGAAGATGACGCTGCTTGACCTCATGATTGCGGTAGGCGGCATCACCGATTTTGCCGATGGAAATCGGGCAACGCTGTTGCGTACGTCAGAGGGAAGCAAGCAGTATTCGGTTCGTCTCCGAGACCTCATCAAGCGTGGCGACGTCTCTGCGAACGTCGAGCTCAAGCCGGGCGATGTCCTGATCATTCCTCAAAGCTGGTTTTGACCCATTCTTCTTGATTTCCTCCCCGGGGCGTCCCGGGGAGCCGCCTTCGGAATCTCCCAATGGAAGACATACTAAGACAGCTGTCGGTGAT
>JAKPII010000457.1 GCA_029549885.1 Planctomycetota bacterium | reverse complement strand
ACAAGGGAATCGGACCGGGTCGCAAAGCAGTGCGGCGTTGGGCCTTGACCACAAAAGGTCCTTGCATGGTTTTTGGCAAAAAAACCACGCTGGTCTTTATGTTGTGACACGGGCCGAAAGACTGTTCGCTCACGGAGAGCGGCGTTTCGCGCCCCTCACTTTCGATGAGGAACCAATCGAACTGGCGGTCCACCCCCACCTCGCTCCAGAAGACACATAACTCATTAACGCCAGTTTGATCTGGTTCAATCGTCACGCGAAATGACTGAAGAAGGTTCTCGCCATTGATCTCTATTTTGCCGTTGATCTGAGCTTGATAGCGGAATTGCCTCGGGACAAGCCGTACCTTGGGTTTTACATCCAACTCCGAAAGATCGAACAACTGGAGTGAGGAACCCGTCTCGTAAAGATTTGCTAACGAGGTTAATTCCACCGGCCCAATGGGTTCTACATCAGGTTCAACTTCGATGGTCCTGCCGGCTGCCATGGCAGGGTCGAGGATCAGCGCAGCGTAAAGGTGTGCCGTTGACGGCATAGCTGAAGCGACCAGGGGAATCATCTCGTCGAATAGTACAGCGTGGTCCCACGTGGGCGGATCACGACGGAGTCGCATCCTCAACAGGGCTGGCTTGTCTGTAGGAAGGGATTTCTTGAGCCGCACCGTGAGTGCACCACCCTTGCTCGGTTTATCACCCCCTGGACGGAATTGCCAGCCCGCAAGCAAGGACTGATCGGATGACGAGACATCAAGGATTGTCCATGCTGGCGAAATCGGCCACGTCAGCTCAAAGCAACCGTCCCCGTCAGACCGCAAGGCGGATCGGACTTCAGCTTGGACTTCTGAGGGGGTGATTTTGGTTACAACCACAGTTGTCTCATCTACCTTGGGGGCGGTAAGCCTGCAGAAAAGCGTCATATCCGCACCCGAAGTATCATGAACGACTTCCAGTACAGTCCCCAGCGGTCCAGCCGATAAGGTCCTAACATCTCTTAGGCGAGCGGAGCGAAGTTTCACGTCCTGAATGGCCAGGGGCATCCTCACAATAACCGTGGACACCCCCGATCGCCAGAATAATCCCTCGAGAGCCAACGTGGGAAGCACAATCGGGCCATCCAGTTGTAGGCTGGTCAGACCTCGCAATGTGACCCGCCGATTATGACCGGTCAATGGTTCGGGGAACCGAACGCGGATCGTATCCGTTAGCGAGTCATTCCTTTGGATATATTCCCACGGCAGGGCCACATCTCCCAGGGAAATTTCCATGATGCGGACGTGTTGCGGAACACGAATTTTCAAACCCTCCAAGGGACTGTCAACGACGTCAATTGACCACTGCCACGTAGCTTCGAGACCTTGTAAGGTCAACTCGTAGGCGATTTCTTCCCGATAGTCTCCTCGAGGTACAGGCTGTGCCGGGGGACGCCGCGGCTGGAGGACCATCCCGAAGCGTGATGGATCGCTGATAATTAGCCGGTAACCGGCCAATCCGCCGGAGGAGGAAGACATGGGAAACACGAGGCCGCCTTCCGCCGCAACATCGAAACGATCTGATGTGTAGAGTTCCAGCTCGGTGCGAATCGCCGGGGGGAACGTCAAGTCAAAGCCAATGGAACCCCCAGCCCCCACCGTTTGCCCGTGCGCCGACCAACGAAAACCAACCTTTCCCGACCTTTCCACATAGAGACTGACGTTGCCTTCCTGATCGGACAACAAGGAGACCGGGGCACCCCCGAGATCAACCCAGACGGGATCGCTTAGGCCGATATTGAGCTTGCCAAGGGGGAGAATCGCCGAGGTGCCGTGAAACAATTCCACCAACCACTCGCCTTCCAAGCCGACCAGGTCATGGTCACGAACGTTTGCCCGATAGATAGCCGTCACGATGCGGGCATGTTGTCCGCGAAAGACCACCTGCCGGTTGGCCGCAGCAATCATTTTCTCGAATTCCGCCGCATTGAGAGGAAAATACGGGACCGGATCACGAACTTGGTCAAGGACGTCCTTGGGTACAAACACGCGACGGAATCGCAGGGGCGCGAGATCGGTTGTTGCTTCTGCTAAAGGCAAGCTCGTGGCAGGCGGTGTTGGCTGGGTCTCCAATTCCCCCGGCTCTTGTGAAAATCCTAACGTGCCAAGGGAAACAGCGATGACGAGCCAGCACACCCAAGGAGCGTGGCCCCGCCAAAGGGAAGTGGGATGGTACGCTCGGTGGTTTGCGGACTTGGCCATCTTCACATCCCTACCGATGAACCTCCGTGGGGCGTTCCGCCGCAAGGGGCGAACAATTCTCCCCAACTTCTGCCGTCCTCGGACAAATGACTGTCTCGAGGGCCGTCCGCTCACTCCAGGCATTGGTGCGTAGCGCCGCCGTCTCGGCCGACACTGCCCGATAAAGCACCAGCGAGAGAATCGCCAAGGCTAGCCCCAAGGCGGAGGCTTGACCGGCCAGGAGTGCCACATCCGGGCGAAGAAGGACCAGGGTCGTCACGATGACCACCGCTCCCAAGAGGACTGCCTTTCGGGCAAGCGGCCCGAAATAAACAAGCCCCAAGACGGTAAAGACCACAGCCGCGGAGCAACCTCCCACGATCCAAGGCCGACGTAAACACCAAATATTGACCCCATCAACGGCACGCAGTGCACCAAATAGGTATCGATTCGCCTGGCCTGACACGTGCAGCCAGCCCTCGGCGACACCGGCCCAGCGCTCAAGGTTCTCCTCGCTGATCGTGGGGAGACGCCCCCAGAAGTAACCCGTCCAGCCCCACCGGTACTCCGAAGTGACCTCGGCACCGTTCCAAATGATGTGTTCATCCGGAAGAAGGACGATTTCCCACGAAATGCGCTGCACAATCGCATGGGGATCGAGCCGCAAGCACTCCAAATAGGTCCGTCCCCAACTGTGGCGGAATCGTGGCAATTCATACCACAATTCCAGGAGATGCTCGGTACTCGTTTCGCCGGTTCCTGGACCCGGACTAGTGACCGTAAGTGGCACGATAAGGCTTGTCCGACTTGTTGGCCGTGCCTGGACCGGGCGGCCATCAAACCAAATTTGCACGCGGTCGCTCCGGGCCCCGCGTGGTAATTCTAATGTCAAAGTGGGCTGCCTGGTGGAGAATCTGATCGCGCAGCGGTCTTGACGCATCAGACGGTCCAACCGTGTCTGGAGGAGCATCCGTTCCACGACCACCACGTTTGTCTCCCCGAATGTCCCTACCCGAGGACGTAGGACAATCTGTGTCGTATGCTCTTTGGTTTCACACTCGATTTGCGAGGCAGAAACCGCACTTAACGACGTTGTCTCGCGAATTTGCCACGGTGCGACCACACTTTCGATGTTCCAACCGACGGAAGCCGAAATTGACAATCGATGCTGTTGAAGCCGCCCGTCCAGCGGATCGACCAGGGGAATTTGCCAGCGTGTTGCTTCGGGGGACGCCAATCCACCAGGGACTATGTAGCGAAATACCAACTCCGTTGTGCCAAGAATAGGTCCAATCGGTAACACCGCGAAAACGTTGCCAGCGGAGTCTAAAATAACGCCTGAAGATGGCTTCTCTGATTCCGCCGCCGATTGTGTCGGGGTTTCCGCTGCGACCGGCGTTAAAGTGACCGGCCGACCGTCCAAAAGAACAGTTATCTGCTCGATCCCTGAGGGGACGCGAAACCGCCAAGCACCTGTCCAGGGTTCGTAACGGACCTGATAGCGTATCTGTTGCTCAACAGTCAATTGAGCGCCTTCTGGCCTGACTCGGGTGACGATGTCCACGGAGACGTCTTGCTCATGAGTCGTCCAATCGGCGACGAAGCGAGCGTCCGGTCTATTGAGGCGGAATGAGACAACATTGACGGCGGACACTCCCTTTTCAGTTGCCTGAGGAAGCGCCTGTTCCACTCCTTCCGATTCCTTGTAATCTGCCCGCAACTCCAGATTGGCCGGGGCCATGATGAGGACTTCGGCGGGCTGAACGACCTGGGCCTTGGGTTGCGGAAAAGACAGCATAAGCGGCTTGTTTTCCAAAGGTCTGTCTCGAGTAGCGAGGAGGGTGATTTCGAGTTTACCAGACATAGGCTGCGGCAAAGCCAGGGTCGCGCGTCCTTTGGGATCACCCGTCACGGCCAATACGGTGCTCTGCTCGCCCAAAAGGGCTTCCTGCAACTGCCAGCCTGCAAGGTCGATGTCCAGCGCGATAACGTCTGCCCCCTGGACATCATAGTTCAGCCTTGCCTGAAGCCGTGCCTGTTCGGTCGTCAGTTCCACACGATACCGCGGGGCAATGCTCACATAGGCCACCCGAGGGACACTCTTCAGGACAACTGTGCACGGCTGCATAAAATACTCAAGGTGTACGACGGTCTCGGAGGCCTCTCCATTTGCTGCGGTCGGAATGTGAGAAACCTGCCGAACCCCCTTCCACTCGCCCCAGATCAGGGCTTGGTCACTGGAAGGCATGACGGACAAATAGCCGGACTGGCGGACGGCGCCTTCCACGGAGAACCCTCCAATGTCGATCCACGCGTGGGGTTCCTTCTCGCATTGGGCGGTTAAGCGGACCTCGACCGGGCCAGTCGTTTTCTTGGCCAGGAGGACCTCAACCGTGGTGCGATCTGATTGCGACGCTCCCGCCTGATCTTCTCGTTTAACCTCTTGGACCGTGTAACTCGTCGAAGAAAAAGGTAGAGGTCGGGCACCAATCGGCAGCGTTACGCGAAAACGGTCGAACGGTATTCCATAACTCCGCACGTTGAGGCGTGCATCGAAATCCACCATGCGCTCCGTCACTCGCACAGAAATAGCCCCGTTGCTCTCTAACACCGTGTTG
>JAKPII010000435.1 GCA_029549885.1 Planctomycetota bacterium | reverse complement strand
TGAATGATCTACTGTTGGGGAAAAGCCGGTGCCTGGTCGTCAGGCTCCGTGCGTCGATCTGGCGATGCCGAAACCGGGAGCGGCACCACCGAGCGAGCCGCTCGGAATACTCCACCCACCATGCGCCCCAGGGAGATGCCCCCATCATCCTCAGAGGCGGCGCTCTCTTGAATCCCAACCCCGGCATCCCCCGCTTTTGCCGCCTCCGCGACGGCCGACTGGTCGCTCGTAGCCTGTTGCACAGTTGCCGTACCGGGCTCACCTTCGATCGTGCTCGCGGGGCCTCCGGCCCAATCCTGATTCGTTGCCTCCATTTGACGGGTCTGGTTTTCCTTGGTCGCTTGGGGCTTCTCTCCGGCCTTCTGACACCCAACTCCCACAGCGTATACTATCGCGAAAACGAGAGTGAACACGACCGCTTTTTCAAAACGCATGAGCCATTCCCTTTTGTCTAACAGGCTTCCACCGTCAACCCCTCGCACCCACATAACAATGGTCCATCATACGCCACAGCGTTGGCTAAGAAAAGGCTTGGCATGACACACACGGCACTTAACTGCAGTGTTCTCAATGAGCCGTGCCTTTCGCCAGTGGACGCTGCATCAATACCGATAAGCCAGACACATCATGGCGCCGCAACGCAGAATAAAAGTTGAACTGCTTGAGTTCCAATATTTCGAACAGGCGTCCGAGTTCCCAGCGGATACTGTCCTCCGAAACAGGTGGAATGCCGACCAGGCTTTCGCCACCGAGATATGTGATACAGAGATAGTAAGAGCCGGGCTTTGTCACACGCCAGAGGAGGTCAAGCAGCCTCGACAACTCCCATTGGCGTATGTACTGATAGAACGCGCAATCATAGATGAAATCAAAGGTTTGGGTGCGGTATGCGAAATGAAAGACATCGTCGAGGACAAAGCAAACATTGACGCCCGCCCGTTGGGCCCTTGTTCGGGCACGTTCAATCGCCGTCGGAGCGAAATCAACGGCCGTCACATCGAGGCGCCGTTGGGCCATGAAGACAGCGTCGGCGCCCGTCCCGCAACCCAGCTCCAGCACACTTGCTTTCTGTAATAGCCCTTTATCCAGGAAAGCAACCAACTCTGGGGACGGACACCCCATTTCCCATGGCGGCAGCCCTTCGCGGTAGGCCAAATCCCAGTCGGCCGCCGTTGGTATTCCCCGGCGAGTCACGTGACGATTTTCAGGGCTATCATCGCTCATTGTTTTGCTCGCCCGTGTTGACTCCGAGTGATGCAGAATTCCACCGACAATCCGATATTTACCGTCGATGCGAAGCAATCGCCCCTAAGATACCACAAACAAAATCTGGCTTCTATGCCAAGATGTTACTTACGTACCCAGCGCCGTGTCATGTTCACAGCCAAGATGCCCCTTGGGTCCCGTTATATCGTTACGGCCTTTACCCTATAAATGGATTGGCTAATAGACTCCTTCAAACTTCAGCGAGCTAAAAAATGGGAAATGCAACCAATTTCCCACGCTTGCCCTCTGTCTCCGATGGGGAGTCAGGACCTCTTCAGGTCCCGACCATCCCAGTGTCGGCGAAGAACCATTACAGAATCCCACTCGGCGACAAATCGATCCCCTCCGAACGGTGCAGTAGCTATACTCCTCGTGGGTATAAACCAACCTTTCCCCGATCAGCTACCGGTTTCCCCATATCGCGTTCTATCCGATATAACCCCTGATGGGGGATAAATTAGGCCATTGTGTTCTTTTCCCAGCGAGCACCAATTGACAACGCCGTGCGGCGTAAATACAAGGGTGAGATAGGGCTTAGGACCCAATTTCCTAGACCTTTTCAACAGGGTTTTAGGTATGCCCAAAGGTGCAAGAACGGCGAAGGCGTTTCGCTTACCGGCCAAACCGACCGTGGCCAAATTGCAACAAGCGCTGGCCGACCTAGACCAGCGTCTTCTGGAGCTGTGCAATCTCCGTGCCGAAATGAGTGTCCAACTTTCACAGCTTCGCCAGGAAGAAGGCCAACCTGATTTTCAGCTTTCCGATGAAGACAGGCAACTGGCCGCGGTGGTCGAACAGAACAAGGGCCCCTTACCGCCCGCTGCCATCAAAGCTGTCTTTCGGGAGCTTATTAGTGCGTGTCGGGCCATGATTAAGCCGTTGCGCGTGGCATATTTGGGCCCCCAATACAGTTATAGCCATTTGGCCGCTATCCACCGGTTTGGTCAGCAAGTGGACTACGTCGCTGTGGGGAGCATCGCCGCCGTTTTCGAAGAGGTCACGCGTGGGCATTGCCAGTTTGGGCTGGTTCCCTTGGAAAACTCCACCGATGGTCGCATTGCTGATACGCTGGACATGTTTATCCGCACACCCATCCGCATTTGCGGCCAAGTTGAGCTGGAAATCCATCACTCCTTGCTTTCGAAGTCCTCGAGGTCCGAAATTCGAGAGGTCTACAGCAAACCGCAGGCGCTATCTCAATGTCGCAATTGGTTGGCAAAGCACCTGCCAGGGGCACGGCTGATCGAAGTCACTAGCACCTCCACCGCGGCCCAACTCGCCGCCGAGAAACCGGGGGCCGCAGCGATTGCCAGTATCCAGGCAGGGATACACTATGGGCTAAACACACTGGCAGAAAACATTGAGGACAATCCCGGCAATATGACGCGTTTTGCCGTGATCGGTAACGTAATTTGCCCGCGGACGGGTCACGACAAGACGGCCCTCATGTTTCAGGTGGAACACCGACCCGGGGCATTAGCCGAGGCCATGAATATCTTCAAGCGGAATCGCTTGAATCTCACATGGATTGAGTCGTTTCCTGTGCCCGGTTGTCGCGGGGCGTACTACTTTTTCGCGGAGCTGGAGGGACATGAGTCTGAACCGCGGGTTCGTCGGGCACTGGCAAGTCTAAGCAAGAAGACCCAACGGCTTGAGTTACTCGGCTCTTACCCAATTCCCACACCGGTTAGCACCTGATTGATGCAACTTGCGGTCCTTCTTGACAACAAGAGTCTTATGCGAGTTGACGGCTCCGCTAGTAGGGTACCTCGTTGGTTTCGTCAGTCTGTTTGGGCCATTGGGAAACCCGGCACACCTTATGGGACGTGGTCCATTGAAAAGTGAAACACAGGCGAAAGAATCAGCACCACACCTTTTGCGCGTCATTTCTGGTGGACAGACGGGAGTCGATCGAGCAGCGCTCGATGCGGCTATCCAGCTCAATATTCCGCATGGTGGGTGGTGCCCCTTGGGACGACTGGCCGAGGATGGGAAAATCCCCGACTGCTATCAGTTACGAGAAACCCATTCCGCCGATTACGCAGTCCGAACGGAATGGAACGTCCGGGACAGCGACGCCACGCTGATCCTCACTAAAGGCGAACTTAGCGGCGGCACGCGACTGACAGCCATCTTCGCCTTGCGGTATTCTAAACCCCTGCGAGTTGTGAATCTTGAAGACAATCTTCCGCCGAAAAGCGTTGTCGACTGGCTACTCTCCCACAACGTGCGAACACTCAACGTGGCTGGCCCCCGGGAAAGTACGTGTCCTGAAATCTACCAAATGGCAAAGGCATATCTTTGCGATTTGCTCCAGGAGTGGCAACGCCGGTGTTCCCAGGCTTAATTCGTGCGCGGATTAGCACGGATAGTTGCTGAATTTCCCCAACTCTCGCTGCCGCTACTGATTCTCTTTCACGCGGAAGGCATAGTTTGGATTGCGGATATCAAAATCCAGATCGGTGAATCCATTATTCACCTTGATGTTAAGGTAAGTGTACTCTTCGATGAGCTGGGGTGCACCATCGGGCTCGGTAGGCCAGTCGTAGGACTCGTACCTGACCGGCAGGTTGTGCTCGGTATCAACGTAGATTCGGGCAAGATGAAATCGGAAATTGCGGCGTGGCACCGGGTGAATGACCTGGATACACGTGCACGTTCGGTCGTTGATCTTCGCTCCTTCAAAGAACTTGACCTCGCACTCGCCATATTTCATGTCCTGCTCGCCAACCTCAATCAGCCGTCGAACGAGGTTGAGGATCCCGATTTCGGTAATCGGATACCGATTGTTCTGCATCGCAATAGGACCAGTGGGATCCAGCGAAACGGTTCCGATGAGTTTGTTTTTGATCCCGGCGGGATGCGCCCACATCTTGCCATCGTTTTGACCTTCAACGTAGATAACCTCTTGCCCCTTGACGGAAGCCGGCTCAAGGAAGTGCATGTAAACACTGAAGGGTTTATGCCGAATCTTCACAAAGGCATACTCCGGATCGTTCAGTTTCCCGTTGACCCGCTCACGCTTGACCATGATCGCAGAGTAGTCTTGAATCTTTTGCAGATCCTGCAGCCCTTGATAGGCCCAACGGATCGCCGGCATCAAGGGATGCTCGACGACCGGGTTGGTTTGAGGTACCACACGGTCGGCGACTCTCAACTGCGAGTCACTCTGGCCACTTTGAGTAGGCGTCATTGGCGATTGACCAAAAGTGGTCCGGCCAGAAGCAGTCCAGAGAAGGCTGAGACAGCTGACGAGACTGTAAACCATGACGGCTGACACAATTCGTCGAGAAAAGGATGAAATACGTTGTACCATCGTTATTCCCCTAAATAACACAAAAAACAAGTTATTTCCTTGACGCCACTGCGGGCTTGCCTAACACAATCTCCGTCCGAAATTCCCTGCCGCGACCAACCTCTCAAGGACACCTCCGAGTAAGAGGTATCTATCTAGGTGCCATCCATCTGGCGCTACAACCCGCTATTATTGCCGTATCGCTGATTAACATCCGGAACATTAAAATGATCGTTCTTAGCGAAACGCATTCCGCAGGAGGATGCAGCCCCCTAACCGGCATTAATTCCTCCGTCAGCAATCACGACGTATTCACTCTAAATTACAGGAGAACTCATGGCGGACAGAACCCACCCCCGCGTATGGACGATCGTCTCAGCAATGTTCGACCAAAATTGCTACGTCGTGGCAAATGACGATTGCCAAGAGTGCGTCATTATCGACCCGGGTTTGGAGCCGGGAAAGATCATTCGTTCGATATCCGCTCAAGGTTTAATACCCCGAGCCATTCTCATTACGCATGGCCATGCCGATCACATTGCGGGGATCGAAGGGGTGTGGCGCCGCTGGCCAGAGATTGAAATCGTAGTGGGAGAACAGGATGCCGAAAAACTGACCAACCCCCGGCTCAACCTCTCGGCCGACTTCGGTTTCCCGCTGACGACCCCACCCCCGACGAAGCTCGTCCGCGATGGTGATCAGTTAACAATCGCTGGTCTCGAGATCCTCGTCCGTGAGGTCCCCGGGCACTCCGCTGGACACGTGGTGTACGTCGTCAATCAAGCCACGCCACCGTTAGCCTTCGTTGGAGACGTCATCTTTGCGGGAAGCGTCGGGCGGACCGACTTCCCGGGCGGGAGCATGGAACAGTTGGCCGAGGGCATCCGGAGCAAAATCTACTCGCTGCCGGAAGAAACAGAACTTTGGCCCGGCCACGGGGAACCCACGACGGTCGGTCGGGAACGACGAACTAACCCATTCGTTCGCGGCTAAGCTTCGGAACGCACTATTTGGGGGACTAATCCCTTACAATGTGATTGCGAGGTGTGGGTCGCCCCCGCTTCCCGGCAAAGTCTGTAAGACGTCCCCAAAATGGGCTAACTGACGCGACAACCCACATTGACCGTTACTTGGTATTGCGTAATCTTCCCATCCGAAATGGCCCCTCGCAACTCGACCACTTCAAACCAGGAGAGGTTTTTCTCCGTTTCGGCAACTTTGCTGACGGCCTTAGCTGCGGCATCACTGAACGACTCACTCGAAGTACCTACCACTTGAATTTTTTTGTACACAGCGTCTGCCATAAGTTTCACCCTTTCGTGGCACCTCGCCTGATATCCAACTTACTGCTAACTAATACGCTCACGGAAATACAGCGACTCGACGGTCGCGCGCTACTTTGATAAGATAACCGGTTCACCCGCATAGAAAAAGGATCGTGAATCGAAAAGGGTTGTCTCGATGAGTGGGGAACAACGTCGTGTGGTGATCACCGGCCTGGGGGTCATCTGCCCAATTGGGACGGGTGCAACTGAGATTTGGCAAGCTGTCACGAATAGGCAAAGCGGGGTCTCCTCCCCGTCTTGCTTGCCAACGGAGACATTACCGATCAAAGCGGCTGGAGAAGCCAGACAATTTACGGGAAATATTAAAGATTTTGGGGAGATGGACAAAGAGTCCCAAAAAAATCTCCGCAAATCGTTGAAAGTCATGTGCCGGGAGTGCCAGATGGGTGTGGCAGCCGCTCAACTGGCCCTCAACGATGCGTCCCTCACCCAGGGGTCATTCGATCCCGAGCGGGTCGGGACCAGCTTCGGCAGCGACTACATGGTTAGCTCGGCCGAGGAGTTTACGGAAGGGATTCGGGCCTGCCTCGACGGGAACGGGGTGTTTGAGTTCCACCGCTGGGCCAGCGACGGCATGCCCCGTTTATTTCCTCTCTGGCTTCTTAAGTACTTGCCAAATATGCCGGCAAGCCATGTGGCCATCTATAACGACCTCCGAGGCCCGAGTAACTCCATCACCATGCGTGAGGCCAGTCCGGCTATTTGTGTTCGTGATGCAATGCACGCCATCCAAACTGACCGAGAGGATGCGGCCGTTGTCGGGGTGACGGGAACTCGATTGAGCCTTATGAAGGCCATGCACGCGATTCAGCAAGAGGAAGTTGCCATTTACGATGGGGAACCGCAACGGGCGTGTCGGCCTTTTGATCTTCACCGCAGCGGGATGGTACCGGGGGAAGGGGCTGCCGCAATCATCCTCGAGGAACTGAAGACGGCGACCCGTCGCGGGGCCTCCATTTACGGCGAGGTCCTCGCCGCCTCCTCCGCTGCGGTTTTGGAGAGGAAATGTGTCGCCCGGCGGCGAGAAGCCATGCGTCAGGCTATGCTCAACGCCATTCACGAGGCGGGATTGAAGCCCACAGATATCGGATTCGTGATGGCCCATGGATTAGGTACTCAAACTTGCGATGTCGAAGAGGCCCAAGCGCTAAGTGACGTCTTCGGCTCGCGCGGTGTGCCCATCATTGCTGCGAAAAGCTATTTCGGCAATCTTGGGGCAGCCAGTGGCCTTGTGGAGATGATCCTCGGGATCCTCGCGCTGCGGCATCGGCAGTTGTTTGCCACGCTCAATTACGAAACCCCGGACCCCGCGTGTCCCGTGGATGTTGTCACGGAGCCCCGGCCAATCGAGAAAATGGTGTTCATGAATGTGAATGTCACTCCCCAAGGCCAAGCCTCTGCGGCCATCATCGCGGCGTATGATGGTACATAACCCTAAGTGAACGAAGACAAGGTTTTTGACTGCCGGTCTCAAGTGGGTAGGTTGAGCTTTGTCGAGCCGAGGAGACTGCGCTTGGGTTGACAGGAAACATCACCTTGACCATGAGCTCGTCGGATCAATCGATCATCATCCGCGGGGCACGCGTCCACAATTTGAAGGGGATCAATCTAGACATACCCAAAGACAGGATCGTTGTCATCTGCGGTCCCAGTGGAAGCGGCAAGACGAGCCTTGCCTTTGACACATTATTCGTCGAAGGGCAACGTCGGTATATCGAAAGTTTCTCGCCCCGCATTCGTCAGCGATTGGATGACCTACCGCCGTCAGAAGTTGATCACATATCGGGCCTTTCGCCAACCGTAGCCATCACGGGGCGACCTTCCTCTCGGCTCCGTCATGCCACTGTAGCCACGTTGGCCGGTGTTTATCACTATCTCCGCTTGGTCTTCGCACATTTAGGACAGGTGTTTTGCCACCGATGTGGCCGCCCTGTCAGAAAATGGAACTCGGCCGCAATCGAGAATTTCGCGTCGAGTCTTTCGGCAAGCCCTTTGCGAATAATGCTTGCCTTTCCGTTAGAGTTTAGCAGCGCGCCATCCAAAGCAGCCACTTTAACCTCCGTTTTGGCAGATCTCCGTGCTTCGGGCTGGGCGCGTGTCATCGTTGGAAATCGCATCGTCAATCTAACGGAATCTTCTCTCGCAGAAGTTGAAAAGCAGCTCGTGGGTGGCGAGTCCCAGAGATCAGAAGGTTTTGACAAGTTAAACGACCATCGGTCCGTTTACGTGGTTGCCGATCGTTTGACTATTCAGGAGAAAAAGGTACCGGGTCGTTTCCGCGAGACGCTCGATCGATTGGAGAACGAGGGCAAGGATGTTGTGACGCTCTTTATTCAGGAAAATGAACCCCTTGCGACCAACAGCACAGCGGGTGCACAAGCCGTAACGATGATCATCGAAGGGGAGCGGTGGATACGATACGATTTTCCGTTGGCGCTATGTTGTGCGACATGCCACATTGACTACGAACTGCCGCATCCCGACCTATTCAACTTCAATACGGCAGCGGGGGCCTGCGAGACGTGTCAGGGGTTGGGAACTGTTGATTCGTTAGAGGCGAGCCAGATCTTCCCAGACCGCCACCTCAGCCTTAAGGATGGGGCAGCTGCACCATTTCGGTCGGCGAGCTTTTCGCGATTTCATCTCAGGCTTCTGGAATTCGCCAAGAGGATCCGAATTCCCATTGACCGCCCCGTTGGTGACTTGCCACAAGAGTACATCGACTGGCTGTTGCACGGCTCGCCAGACGACAGTTCGTCGTGCATCGAACAGATCTTTCGTGAGCTTGAACGTTACCGCTACAAGCCTCAGATCAAAACCTTCTTGAGCCGTTGGCGAGTTCCACGAACCTGTCCCAATTGTCAAGGAAGCCGCTTACGTATCCAGTCCCTGGCCGTGAGACTGGTCCCGAAAACGGCGATGGAGAACTTTTTCGGCAAGGGAATGACGCCACCCTCACCGCTCGACCAGACGGAAAAACCTCTGAACATTGCGGAGTTCTGCGAAAAGTCAATTGGCGACGCCCGTGCGTTCTTGAAGACGGTGGTGCCTAATGGGCTTAATCCTGGAGCGCGGCTGGCCGTGAACGAAGTTTTGCGGCGGCTCCAGATGCTTGAATCACTTGGACTGGGTTATTTGACGTTGAGCCGTCCGGCCGACACGCTGAGCCAAGGCGAGTTCCGGAGGGTCCTGTTGGGCGCCGCTCTGGGTTCCAGTCTGGTCAATGTTCTTTACATTCTCGACGAACCTTCGCTGGGACTTCATCCCAACGACATCCACCGGCTACGCGATGTGATTACGCTATTACGTGACCGCGGCAATACGGTGGTCGTTGTGGAACACGATGAAGCCTTGCTTAAGTGCGCAGATTGGGTTATCGAATTAGGTCCAGGTGCTGGTGAAAGAGGTGGCGAGGTTGTCTTCCAGGGGACACTCGAGGATTTGCAAAAGTCGGAGACCCTCACCGGAGAGTATCTCTCGGCGAGACGACAAATCAAGATCGATAGAACCAGACGCACACCTGCCGGCTGGATCAAACTGGTTGGGGCCACGGGACACAATCTGAAGCACGTCACCGCAGAATTCCCGCTCAATGTTCTTTGTGTCGTAACGGGTGTCAGTGGAGCAGGAAAGAGCAGCCTGATTGAAGAAACCCTTTATCCCGCCCTGTGCCAACGACTGTTTGGAACAAGTTCTCCCGCCCTCCCCTTTGAGGACCTTATAGGAGAACGACAGATCTCGGACGTTATTCTCGTGGATCAAAGCCCGATAAGCAAAACATCTCGTTCCAATCCCGCGACAATCCTCAAGGTCTTCGATGAAATAAGGGCCCTGTTTGCCCAAACAAGCGAGGCCAAGACACGAGGGCTGACGCCAGGGCATTTCAGCTTCAACGCGGGTGATGGCAGGTGCGGGAGATGCCTCGGAGAGGGACGCCTTGAGATCGATATGGAGTTCTTGCCCAACATGGAGATCACTTGCCCCGATTGCCACGGTCGCCGCTATCGACCGGATGTGCTTTCGGTCCTTTACCGCGGCAAAAGCATCGCCGATGTTCTCGACTTGACCATTCGCGAGGCCTATTTCTTTTTTCGGGGCCACGCTACGATCCAGTCCAAACTGCGTCGGCTAATGGATGTTGGGCTGGAATATCTTCGGCTGGGTCAGGCCACGCGGACCCTATCCGGTGGAGAATCCCAACGGCTTCGCCTGGCGTCCTACTTTACACGCTCCCACAAAAAGGCAACCCTTTTCATTCTTAACGAACCGACAACAGGTCTTCATCCTCACGATATCGTGCAGCTCCTCCGTTGCTTCGAATCGCTTCTTGCCTACGGGCATTCGCTGATCGTCATCGAGCATAACCTGCACGTCATGGTTGCGGCGGACTACATCATCGACCTTGGACCAGGTCCCGCCGAGCAGGGTGGAAGTATCGTCGCCCAGGGACCACCGGAAGAAATCGCACGCACTCCTGAATCTGTAACCGGTCGTTATCTGCTAGATCTTCTTCCTCAGATGAGCTAGCTGGGTATGATTCACAATAGGGAGCGCCCACTTTAAGCCCAACGCTGGAGGAGAGGGCGGAAAGCCAAACGACGAGACAATCTTTTATGTCACAGCTTCACTTGAATCGTTATATTCGTCAGGTTCAATGCGCGAAGTTCGGTGAGGAGTCGCAGCAACGCCTGCAAACAAGCCGGGTGTTTATCTGTGGTTGCGGTGCGCTCGGAACGACGTTAGCCAACCACCTCGTCCGTGCCGGGGTGGGATTCGTGAGACTCGTTGATCGCGATCTTGTTAATCTCCACAACTTGCATCGCCAGGTTCTTTTTGATGAGGCTGACGCTGCTCAAAGCTTGCCCAAGGCGATCGCGGCTGTGGAACATCTGAAGCGTATCAACTCGGAAGTCTCGCTGGAAGCTATCGTAGCTGATGTGAGGCCGAACAATATCGACCAGTTTGCCTTCGATGTGGACCTTATTCTTGACGCCACCGACAATTTTGAGACACGGTTTTTACTCAATGACTATTCACTCAAACACAAAATTCCGTGGATTTTTGCGGCCTGTCTGAGCACTCAAGGACAGGTTTACCCAATCATTCCGGGCAGGACACCATGCCTGCGGTGCTTGGTCCCTGAACTACCGCTGCCGGGTTCGGTGCCAACATGCGAGATGGCGGGCATACTCGGACCGGTTGTCGGTGTCGTGGCATCCATCCAGGCCATGGAGGCAATGAAGATATTAGCCAAGAAATTCGATTCCGTGGTGCCTGACCTGATTGCCATTGATCTTTGGCCGTTCCGCATCCAGCAAATCAAGGTCCAGTCACTGACAACGCAAGAATGTCCTGCGTGTCACTTGGGGCAGTATGATTACCTTTCCACGGTAGGATTGTCTCTGACAACCGAATTGTGTGGCCAAAAAAGTGTGCAGATCACACCACCTTGCCCGGCCAAGTGTGACCTGGATCACCTAAGTCAACAATGGAGTACACTAGGAACGGTGGAAAGGTCCCCGTTCTTTCTGCGGTTACGGTCGGCTGGGTGGGTCCTGACATTATTCCCCGACGGTCGCGCCATTATTGACGGCATCAACGATGTTGCCCTTGCACGATCGATTTATGCGCAATTCGTCGGGATGTGATCCAGCGACGGGAACCTTTCCTTCCTATCTCAAATGGAACGTCGGTAGCACTTTTATCGGATCTGGCCGGGCCACTCTTTCAGGGGAACAATCTTCGGAGCCTCCGCTTTGGCACTGGGGTTGAATTGAAACGCTACGGCGATCGTCATCCCGTTTTGGGGCACCGGCGTTTGAACCGCTAATCGGGTGATGCCGGGGTTCTGTCGCTGAGGCCGGGAAGGGTTGGCCGAAAGGGTCTGAAACACCGCCTTCTCCGGGCTGAGCAAGAAGACCTTAACGGTCTTTCCCCCCAACGCCAACTCGGCCACTTTGCCACGAACTTGAACCTTCGCCTCGGTATGAATCTGCCACTGCACCGTTTGACCCGCGTGTCCCATAATTTCATCTTGGACAACGACCCAGTCCTTGCCCAAGATAGCTATCCCACGTTGCACAGAATCCTTTGCGGAAGCCGTTTCATTGCCCGGGTTGTAGGCAGCCGTTAGGTCAACTACGGCATGTTTTCGGACACCAGTATCATAACACGCAAGCACAGGGGCTTTCGCTCGGGGATTTTGATTTTGGCCGTCAAAGAGGAGCGTATTTTGGCCTTCGGTGCCCAAACGATAGTACGTCCATCGTTGCGATCCGAAATAACCGGGTAAGTTGTAATCATCAGGCCCAAGGTCCAGAACCCAACGTTCGCCAAGGCCATCCAACACAAAACTTCCCAGTTCCAAATGGCTATGATTGACCGAGTTATCCCCGCCTTTGAACCCTACATAAATGGCCTGATCAGACCAGTCAGTCCGCATCATGACCACATCTGAGTTACGAAACCAGCGGGTTGTCGGCTCCTTGTCCAGGTTCCCGACGGGTTTGAAATACCACCACAAATGGAGTGGCGACTGCGGGCTTCCCACGTAGTACAGTTCATGCCAGGCATAGAGCGGCTTGTGAAACTTCGCTGCCAACCAAAGCATAATCGGAGCGGATCCTACGCGGTCCCCGCCGTCTGCAAAGTTGAAGGCCCGCCTCGTCGGTCCGATGACGTGGATGCGAAAATCCCCAGCGCGGTCAAATCCCGGTTGGTTCGACAAACCAAAATCGGTCCCCAGGGCCGTCTCCAAGGCCGCCAACATATAGACCGTGTAATGAGTGGCGTAACTCCAATATCCCGGCCCTTCTGCCCAAGCTCCATCCGGTGCATAATTCGCCATGGCGTGAGGCAGCGACTGCACAGCCTGTTCAACAATGTACTGAGCTAACTGAGGTTCCTCGTCAGCAATGGCGAGTGCACCGATTGTCATACCACCATTGCATACCTGGTTCCAATTCCAAGGGGTCTTGGTCCACCACGTACCTTTCCGATACACCTTTTCCCCCTCTTTGAGGCCTTTTTCCACGATGGCCTCGCGAATCTTTTGCCGCTGCTCCGGCGTCATGACCGCGTACAGCCAGTCATAGCCAATCGCCAAGGCGTGGGTCATTTCGGCCGTGTCGAGGAAATGTGAGGGATTCCAGTCGGGAAAATCAGCCGCCGTCAACATTTCCCGGATAGCACGATCGGCAAATCTTTTGTCGCCGGTCAATCGATACGACGTCCCCAAGAGGTACATTCGACTCAAACAACGACGACTTTGATCGAGAAGCCGAGGACCGATGAGGCGATGCCGAATAGGCTCTTGTTTTAAGGTGCTTTCGGCTTCTCGCTGGATAGATTGAAAAATCTCTCGGGCCATTGGATCGCTCGAAAGCAACTTCTTCACACGTTCTTCATCCGTGCGAAGGACGATAAGCCGTGGGTGTTCCCTTCGCAAAGTAGTGAGAACGTTCTCGGCCTGCGTTTTTGCGATCGAAAGCAAGACAAAGAGGACCGTCGCGACGGTGGCAATCGAGCGTAAGACCCTTAATGGCACCACTGGCGGGCAAACCATGGTTCACTCCTTTTCTTTACCGATCGTACAAAGCTTCCAGGTGTCACGTTCCCCTTGGAACAACCAAAAAGAGAATGATCGAGGGCATCACGGGCGCACGTTTGGCGGGACTACCCAAGTTTGCGTACGAGGAACAACCATGCGCTTAGGTTGTGAACTGTTCCGGGTGCCTCTAACATCACATGAACATTACATATTCTTTGCAATCGCTCGTTAGTGCATATCTCGTGAACAGAGTATAGAATTTGTCGGAAAGCGTCAAGCAATTCGACCACGATAATTCATCTTATTTTCTCCATCCAACGCCTACGGAACAGTTTGCCTAATCCATACCCTTGACAAAGGCGTTGAGGTTGTTAGGCTATTCAAACTAGGCGGAAAGAAAAGACTTCTTCGTCGCACCGCTTTTGAACAGGGCAGCGGTGAGACGAAGACGGCCTAACAGCCTGGTGTGTTTTGGCCCCGCAAGCCGTCCCGGGGTCAGACGAGTGTCAGAGGCAAAGATGACGGCATGTTTCGGAGTGAATGTTCTCAAACGAGGAGGAACAACCAATGAACCGTCTGAGCATCTTGAGTCTAGCGGCTGTGAGTCTTGTGATTGTCGCTGCACTCGCAGCAAGTGCTGGGCCGTGCGATCAGCCATGTGCCCCACCGGCTTGCCAACCCGCCTGCGAGCAGCCGGCATGCGAACCGGCGTGCGAACCTGCATGCGTTCGCGTGGGATTAGTAGCCCGCCTCCGTGCCTGGTGTGAAGCTCGTCGTGCTGCAGCAGCCTGCTGCAAGCCTGAAGCATGTGAGCCCGAAGCGTGCAAACCCGCTTGCGAACCGGCATGTGAGCCGACATGCGAAAAGCCCGCCCGTTGCTGTGGCCTGTTGGCCCGTATTCGTGCTCGCCGCGCAGCGGTTGAATGCTGCGAGGTAGCCCCGGCGGCCGAGCAACCGGCACCCGCCGCTTCCCCAGCCGAGGCCGCCCCTGCGGCTCCGCAACCGGCGCCAGCTCCGGCACCAGCCACCTGAAATGGCAGAGGGAAAAGGCTTCGCTTAAGTTTCGGGATTTCTGAAGCGAACGAAAGCCCAAGTTACTATAAGTGCCCAGTGTGCCCTGTTCGCTGGGACCTGACAGCTACAGTGAACCAGTCGCGCACCGAGCCGATCCCGATCAGCCGGGGTCGGCTTTTTATTGCGCTAGCCTTCCGGCCCTTCCAGGTTTGTTTGCCTAATGCCACAATGAAGGGGAGTGACAGACCCGTGCCAAGGACGGGGAGGGAAAACCTCGGAAAGGCCCATCGGCCGACAGAATCTATTGGAGTCCAGGGCAATTCCTGCTCGGAGGCAAGCCCATGAAATGTCCCTACTGCCGCGAAGACGACGACAGAGTTACCGATAGCCGAATTGCCGAAAATGGATATGCCATTCGACGACGGCGACAGTGCAATCGGTGTGGGAAGCGGTTCACCACGTACGAACGCGTTGAACGAAGAAGGTTAAAGGTCGTCAAAAAGGACGGGTCGCGCGTGCCGTACGATAGGAACAAGATCAAGACCGGCCTTGAGAAGGCGTGTTGGAAAAGGCCCATTAGCGACGAACAGATCGAGTCGATTGTGACGGCCATCGAGGACGATATCGAGAAGAACTTCGAAAACGAAGTGGAAAGCCGGTACATTGGCGAGCTGGCGATGAAATATCTGCGGGAATTGGACCAGGTCGCTTACGTCCGTTTCGCCAGCGTGTATCGGCAGTTCGAGGATGTCCACGACTTCATGGAAGAGGTCCGCCCCATGTTAGACCAGGCAAGAAGTGGGTGATCGCTCGTTTTGAAGTCCACAAACGATACCCTTGTGCACGAAACCAATGCCGACCGCTTGGCTGTCTGCCAACGGCATCTTGAATCTATTTCAGTACCCGTCCGTCTCGCGCTTCTAGGGAAGCGTTTTTGCCGGAACCTGGTTTTCAATGTGCGGCTCCAACTGCTGCGCCAGCGGAAGTGATTCGCCCTTGGGCGGACCTTCTTTCCGTCGCCATTGGCGGCTCATCTTGTGTAATAGGACGATGACACACGGCACCAAAATCGTCCGGATGACAAGAGTATCCAAGAGGACTCCCATGGCCAACGCGAATCCCAATTGATGCATGGTTCGTAACGAACCGCTGATCATAGCGATGAACGTACCTGCCATGATAATTCCACAACTAGTGATGATCCCACCTGTCTTGCGAAGCGCCGAGCGAAGACCTTCCTCGAAACCAAATCGCGCTTGTTCTTCGACCACCCGCGTTACCAAGTAAATGTTGTAGTCTTCTCCCACAGCAACCAGAATGACAAATAGGAAGGTCGGCAACTTCCAATCCAAGCCGTGATAAGTCGCGCCATGAAGCCATGCGAACAATAGCTCGGTGACACCCAATGTCACGTAATAACCCCAAATCACCGACAGAACCAAGAAGATGGAAAGCACTGGTTTTCGAAGGATCAGAATCAAAACAAATAGCACGGCAATGGGAACAAGCTGTTGGATTAACTTCTGATCACTCAACGTGACTGCCCGCAAATCCCGAATGCCCGGTGTCGTACCCGTGAAATAGAAGGCCGCCCCTTGCCAAGACGGATTTTTCGCAGCCCACTCATTCAAGTAATTTTCAAGCGCATCTAACAGTCGAATGCTTTCGATCGAAAAAGGATCATAAGGAAAAACGACGTCTAGGCGGGCAACTTTGCCTTGGTAGGGTCCGGTCTGAGATACATACATCGTCTTGGCACGACCGCTGATGACACCACGCCGTAGTGAGCCGAATAGCCCGGATCGCCCGCTTTTCTCACCTAACGGATCGACCAAGCTCCGAACCGTCTGAATCGGTTCGATCCGATGACCGGCCGAGTCGGTGTATTCCATCGCATAAATCGTGCTGACCAACTCCGGCAACCGGCGATAACGGTCCGGGCCTTCATTGAAATTAGCGTCCGGATGATAGACGAGGACCGTCACCGGGCCCGTCTCACCTGCCGGAAAATATTCCCGAAGAAGGTTAGTCCCCTTGACACATTCACGGTCCGGCCCAAGTTCACTTAATAGGTCATAAGTAAGATCCACCTCCCAGGCTTGCCAAACGAAAGGGGCCATCACGAGAAGCGATCCCGCGAGCATAAGCCCCGGTGCTTTCAACACGCCGCCCGCAAGCCTATTCCATAAACCCTGGGAATAATTGCCGAGGATACCCCTTTTCCCCAAGCTAATATCATCCGTGTCGTCACGCGGGGAGAGATCAACCCGGAATGGCCAAAAGATTTTCCGGCCCAAGACACAAAGGATAGCTGGCGCTAAAGTTAGACAAGCAGCCAGGGCGACAATTAAGGCTACAGCAATCGCAGGACCGCCGTTGCGAAATTTCCCAAAGTCGGAAAAGATCATCATGCCAAGCCCGAGGATCGTCGTCCAGGCGCTGGCAAATAGTGCGGCGCTAACGCCATCAAGGGCCTTGGCCGCCGCCTGGATCGTCCCCAGTCCCTTACTCAACTCCTCTTTGTAGCGAGAAATAAGGAACAGACAGTAATCTGTTCCGCTCCCGAACAGTACAACCACAACAAAAATCTTTGTCGTTTTGAAAACTGCAAACTCAAAGGCGTTTGTCTTCAGACTGATGCCCGCAATGATGGCGAGCAGGTCAAAGGCCGTGAACACCGCAGCAGCGATAGCGAGTAAGGGAACGACCGCGAGAAGGGGAGCGCGATAGACCACCAGCAAGATAATGATGATCAAGCCAATGGTGGCCACCTCTGTGTTTCGGATGCTTTCTTCGGCAGCGATGAGCATTTCTGTCCCCACCGCCCCTGATCCCGTGACTCCGAGTTCGAGTCCCGGTGGTTTCTGGGGTGACCGCCTTAGTTCATCCAGCTTCTCATAGATGGCCAACAAAGGCTTCATATTCTCGACAGACATGATCTCACCCTTGAGCAACAAGATGATGAGAGCTGCCTGTCCGTGATCAGAAATGGGGCTGAGGAGTTTCTTTCCAACGACCTCAGTGCGGGGACCAATGATATTCACAACGGGCGATTCCTCGCCTTCCTTGGGCTGGTAGGCATTCGTAATGACCTCCGAGAAATCGAGGTCCTGCTCAGTAAGAGGGCCATCTCGACGGGCCATGACGATAACCACATCACTTTGAGCATTCGCCTCACCAAAGGCCGCGGCCCGTAGTTTCTCGGCCTGAACACTCGCAGCCCTGGCCGGCAGATAGGCGAAATCCCCGTCTCGGGCCACATCGTCCCAATGGGGAGCCGCCAAATGCAAAATCACGAACACGGCACCCCACCCGACAAAAACAAGCGGCCAATACCGTGTGATAAGATGGCTCACGAAGCGAAACACTGCGTTCCCCCAAATGATTCCAACGCGCGTCAAGCCTCCGCAATGGCGGATGCTCCATCACAAGACCGATCGCCGAGCCGCCGTTACTTTAATCCTACCAAATCTTCCCATTCATCCAAGATGAATGTGCGGTTCCATCCACCTGCTAACGTTAGCCAGATTAACAAAAATACCGCTTACAGAAGAGCGGTAAACAGCGCAAAATCTGACAGTCCCGGCGACGTTGCGGCTGCCGAGAGGAGGAGGACGTGAACGTCCTCGCAATCAGCAAACACCGGGGGCTATCCTGCTGACGAGTGCGTACTCGATTGGCTGTTTCGGCTCGTCGAACGATAACGGTATCCTGATGTTCAGGTCCGAGCTTCGGCTTTTCGTGTTACGCTGGCAGCGAGCTTCGTATCCACTCCCCGAATGTGCATGATCACCCAGTCCATCAAGGTCTTTTGAACGTCGATCACGATCCGGGGACTAGCTCCTTCTTTTTTGAACCGTTCTCTAAACTCGGTAAATCGTTTGATGAAATGTTGATGCGCAATGCGATTGGCGATGGCTGCCGGACAATTGACCCGTTCCATCTCTGCTTCTTCGTCGGAGAAGTGCTTAATCACGTACTCGGCCAGAAAGTCGAGGAGTTTCTCGATTTCTTCCTTCCCTCGGCCTTTTTGCATAGCGTGCAATAGCCCGTTTAGCTTGCGGATCAACTCTTGGTGCTGAGCATCGATTCTCGGAATGCCCGTTGACATTGTCGTGTCCCAAACAAGCGTCATAGCAAAAACTCCTCAATAGTCTGGAAAACGATCTTTCTCTTTCCCTAAAACCTGCGAGTGAACCGACCCACCGAAGCTTGTCGGACTCTTGCACTCACAAGCAAAACACTCTCGCACTGAACCACCCCTGGCTCCTTGTTCTAAAGCCAGGTTTGAGTTGGTGATAACTCGTTTAAAATGCGTGCCGGGCCAGGATTCGTGGTGCAACATACACCGAAGCGTCGTTCTTGGTGCGAAATCGCACACTTACGCGGCAACGGATCGAATTTGGAAATTTCTGGCTCTTTTCGGAAATCGCCAAAGGAATCCAAGTTGTGGATCAAGAACCAACTCCCACCTTAGCCTTCGCGCTACTAGCAAGCTTCGTGTCAATACCGCGAATGTGGGCAATGAACCAGTCAAGCACTGCTTGCTGGACGTCTATGACCAATTTGGGCGTGGCACCATCCTTGTTGAAGCGTTCCTGGATCTCTTTAAATCGTGTCATGAACTTTTGATGTGCGATCCGGTTGGCCACGGCCACGGGGCATTTGACGCGGTCCATCTCCGCCTCTTCATCGGCGAAGTGCTTGACGACGTAGTCACTTAAGAACGCGATCAACTTTCCGATCTCATCTCTGCCGCGGCCACTCCGCATTGCTTCGAGAAGCGAATTGATGTTCGCAATAAGCTCCTGGTGCTGGCGATCGATTTTTGCCACGCCGGTAGATAAACTTTGGTCCCAAGCGACGGCCATAGCGGGTCCCCCTATGTTCTTAGTTTTTTGCCAATATCACCAAACCACACAAACCTCTCACGTACACCATCTACCCTAACTTAGCTCGCAAATTGCCCTCGTGAGGCGAAACACGGCGCGGAACCATCCTAATGAGTGGCAATGCACCCCACTGCCTTGTGCATAGGCCGAAACCCAATCTTCTCGGCGAACTTGCCCCTTTTTCTGTCGTTTGGTAACATCCACCGCCCCAAAACCACAAAACCGGAGGAAAACCCGTCTCTCCTCGGGCACGGCGGTTGGAACCAAGAGGTTTTATGGTCAGGCGTTTTCGCTTGCGATTTCACAAAGTCTGGTTGAGTCTGCTCCTGATAGCAGGGGGGTGTGCCGCCACTGCGGGACACCTCGGTGGTCCTTTTTCGCCAGGAGCGCCTCAAGTTACGCAGTCTTCACCGGGCGCATCAGAAAGTCCTAACCCCAATTCACTGACAACTGCCACCCCAGCGGCCCCGGGTTCGGCCTCACCAGACATTTCCAAACCGGCATCGCCAGGTTCAGCCCAATCAGCATCCTCTGCGGGTTCAGCAGGTCCCGGCTCAAGTTCGCGGGAATCAGCCGCTGGTAACAACATTGTTTCGGTTGATCTGCTGGTATCTGAGCTTGAGGCTGAAGGTCTGCTCGATGCCGAATCGAAGGCCCAACTTACGGCGGACCTCTGTCGTACTCCGCCACACCTTTGGGAAGGAATTGTGGCTGCATTTCGCGCCAGTATGCAGTTGAGGAAACAAAAAAGTGACCAGGGCCAGCTCCAGTCGAGCGATGTATTCATCGAGGACAAAGACGTCCGCCCAGCCGCCGGCCACACCTCGACCGGATCATTGCCGCCCCAAGACTCCCGAGCAAGCTCGCAAACAGGGTTAACATCTGTCGTCCAGGGGGCCATCCCTGATGATCGCGCGAGGCTTCCTAGGCTTGCATCTATGGATCGTTTCTCGGACATTCGCAAAGAGCAAGCCTCATCGCAGATGGACACCCAAGTCTTGTCCGAACCCGAAGCTAGGCCTGATTCGCCGATAGCTTCCCAAATTGCCCGTAGCTTGCCGGCTCGCCCATCGCCGCCAGGTGGTCAAGAAACGAAGTCTGATGCATTTAAATCGCCGTCTCCTTCTAGTGAAGAAGCGGCCGGAACGTGGGACTACTGGGTAACCAGAGCAGTTCGGGACCTCGAGGATCAACAAACACGCAGCACAAGGGAAGAAATACAGCTTCGTCTCTTGCGCTTGGCGTTAATCCGTCGTGAGGGTGCTCTAGAACCCATACCGGGCTTGAGCCCATCTTTGCAGGATTTCTGGGGTCAAACACTTTTTGGACTCCTGTTACTTGAAGATACTCAGTTGCATTCGGACCAACAGCTCCGGTTGGTAGAGGCACGCCGTCACTTAGAAAACGGCATTCGACGCTTGGCAGAGGAATGCCCGCTCGAGGTGACCGGGTTGGCGTTTGTCACTTCCGTCCAGAGCTGGGGGGTGTACGACGCCTTCGAACAGTATGAGTTTTTGCCCGGTCAAAAGGTCCTCTTGTACGCCGAGATCGAGAATCTTGCCAGCGAATCCACGGCGAAGGGCTACCGAACGGCTTGGCGAAGTAGTTACCAAATCCTCGATGCCACAGGCAAGCAGATCGCTAGTTATGAGTATGCTCCCAACGAAGAGTACTGCCGGCGACCACGTCGGGATTTTTTCATTGGATGTGAATTGTCCTTTCCCACCGACGCACCGCCTGGCCGGTACACGCTGCGGCTCACCGTTGTCGATTTGATCAAGCAACGAGTAGGGCAGGGGACGGTGGACTTTACTTTGCGATCTCGCCAGGCGAAATGACGGCCTACGCTTCCTGCCGTAAGAATGATCGCTGATCACCAACTTGACCGTCAGTGAGCTGTCCGCTTTAACGCGTCGGAAAGCAATCATGCGTCACGAAACGGGGAACCGTTTCCTTCGGTGATTTATTTTCTAGATAAAAGGCTCATGCCGGAACGGACGATTCGCAAAGACAACTGCTCACAGTATCCAGCAATTGCTCGGGCAAGAACGGTTTCGCAATGAAGTCCTGCGCACCTTTCCGGATGGCATCCGAGATGAGTTTCGTTTGATTGAGCGCACTGACAACCACTACCTTAGCGTTGGGATTGAGGGCCAAAATACCGTCTAACGCATAAAGACCGTCCGTGCCCGGCATGACAATGTCCAACGTGACGACATCGGGATTCAACTCGCGGTACTTTGCCACGGCTTCGGCACCGTTTGTGGCTTCACCGACCACCTCGTAGCCGGCCTGGGTGAGGACCTCGGCAATCATCCGTCGAATCAGCACTGAGTCGTCGGCAATTAAAACCCTCTTGGACATGATTGACTCCTAGGCAGTTCTGTGCACGCTCCCAGATGATCCTACCGTCGCACATTAAGTTAACGTGGCCGATCCAATCTGCTTCGTAGCTTGGTTTCTGGAACACAACAGCCGACCTATGCGAACCGTTCACTAAAACAGTAGGTCACAAATCGGCGATCTGCCACAAATCCGCGCATTGTAGAGTTGGCCGCTTGCAATGCTTTGCATTGTCTTTTGAATTATCGCACGCCCGCATCGAGCCACAGCGTATTAGGCAGCGTATTCCCATTGCAATCCGCAAAAACGGCATCGGCCCACTTATGCGGCATATCCGCCACGTGCGAAGCCTCCATCATAATCCGATTGGTAGGTCCCGTATCTAACCACAGTTTGTGAAATCCATCACGCAGCTTCTCACCTAACGCAATCCGCACAGCCGATGACAAAAAAGGGAACTGCCCCTGGTGTCAAGACAAAGGCATTTTCAACCATGGAATTGAACCGCTATCACTACTACATGTTGGGGTTGTTTCTTCTTTTGTTGGGGCTGGAGCTCCGGACCATCGAGGCCGTAGTCCTAACCCCCGAGGTAACGAAGTTCCTGGCAGAACGAACTGGTCACCCCGTGGCCACCGCCAGCAATGCCGTTGCAGCGGTCACAGGCACGTCCCCACCAATTCCGCCCAAGACCATCCGCCCACCGGAATGGCTCGGTTATGCGGTCCTCTCAGCCGGATCGGTCTTGGTCTTGTATAGCCTTGCCTTGCCCAAGCCAGGCGGTTAGCAAGAAAAGAACACCGGCTAGTCCTGGCCCAGCTTCATTTCCGTCAGAGCGGGGGCACTCGTAACCTATCCACGGGGAGAGGGAAGCTCGATGTTTTCGACCACCAACGTTTGCAGGCGGAAACTTGGCCAAGTCTTGGCCAGCGTCACGCTCGCCGGAATAGTACGGTCGCTCTTTGCAATGGAACAGGCGTCATTACCATCCGAGAACGCCACTGCTAATGCACCCGATTCCGGCCGAGAAGGTAAATCGGCAGAAAAATCCGCGCCGACTCGCCCCCGGTTGCGAGAAGGAACAAAACTCTTTGACCTCGTTGGCACCGTTAGGCAAACCGGTCGGCGTTACACATTCTTTGTTGCTGCCAATAGTAATCGCTTTGTCCTGTTGGAAAACCTTATGCTGGAAAGGATTCTCCGAGCGCAGGCCAGTCACGGCGTCACAATCCAATGGAAGATTTCCGGCACTGTGACCGAGTTTCAGGGACAAAACTACCTGCTCATCGAGCATGCCCTTTTGCATGCGAGTTCCCAAGAAGAGCCCAAGCCGAACGTTCCGTGAGGGGAAAACCTCATGCAACCTCACGGGAGGTTTCCTTACATCTTTTCGAAACTACGTCTCGCCTCGGGGGCGTCTGTCTGGCACGGTCGCTAAAACATTTCGAAACGCCCCGGTCCAATAAACCAGTTGCTTACCGCCAACGTCATGCGTATCTTTGATTCTTGCTCGATGTAACAACCAGAAGGAACAGTTCTTTCAGGAGATCGGTCATGCAACACTCAGAGCAGCGGCGAACGGTTAATAGGCGATCCTTCTTGAAAGCGTCCGCGATTGGGGCCTTGGGAGCCACAGCGGCATTTCGGTTTGCCCATGGTGCTTTGAATGAGGATTTTCAAGTAAAAATTGGCCTGATTGGCTGTGGTGGACGGGGAACAGGTGCGGTCCTCAACGCCCTTGGGGCCGGAACAAGGGTTGTTTATCCCGCAAAGGGTTACCATACGGAGGACGTGGCTGAGGATGCCTCCGTCACCCGGAAGGACGTTCAGGTGACCGCATTGGCTGACTTGTTTCCGGATCGTCTCGAATCATGTCGGGCCAATCTAGCAAAATTGGGAATCAATGTCCCGCCGGAACGGTGTTTTGTGGGCTTTGATGCTTACAAACAACTCCTTGCCCTAGACGATGTGACATATGTCATTTTGGCTACTCCACCACATTTTCGCCCGGAGCACCTGATGGCCGCGGTGAACGCGGGAAAGCATGTTTTTATGGAGAAACCCGTTGCCGTCGATGTCCCTGGCGTCAAGACTGTCCTCCAAGCCGGCCAAATCGCTAAGCAGAAGAACCTTGGCATTGCTGCAGGAACGCAAAGACGGCATGAGCGGAGGTACCAAGAAACGATTAAACGGATTCAAGATGGGGCGATTGGCGAGATCATTTATGCGAAGTGCTATTGGAATGGGGGTGAAATCTGGGTTGTGGAAAGAGAACCCCATTGGTCCGACATGGAATGGCAACTCCGCAATTGGAATTATTTCTGCTGGTTGTCGGGCGACCATATTGTGGAGCAGCACGTTCACAACCTGGACGTCATGAATTGGGTCCTCGGGGCCCATCCGGTGCGAGCCGTTTCGGGACTCGGCGGACGACAGGTGCGGACCGACCCGAAATATGGCAATATCTACGACCACTTTGCCGTGGAATTCGAGTACCCCAATGGAGTCACCGTCTTCAGTCAGTGTCGCCAGATCAACGGTTGCCTTAACATCGTTGGGGAATTCGTTCTCGGCACAAAAGGCCACAGTGATTGCCAGCAAACCATTCAGACCGGCAGCGAGCGGTGGCGTTACCGCGGGCCGAACCCCAATCCATACGAACAGGAGCACGAAGACTTGATCGCGAGTATCCGGGCAGGCCAACCCATCAATGAAGCGGAGGCCGTGGCCTATAGCACGATGACGGGAATTCTCGGACGAGAAGCGGTTTACAGCGGCCAGGCAATCACCTGGGACGACGCCATGCAGTCCACAACACGACTTGGACCAGAACGGTATGAATTCGGTCCCTATCCGGTCCAGCCGGTTCCCTTGCCTGGCCAATATCGTTTTTCTTGAGACAGGGCGCTCTGAATCGCGCCGTACCACGGCGACTAACCGAAAGGCTTCATTAATGCGACACCGGCACCCTTTGTGGTGACGGTGCTCGTTTGGTTTGCGTGCTCTCATAAGCGCGTCACCAAAGATAGTCGAGACGACTCCTGGACGACCTCGGCGTAACGTCCGATAGGTCAATTGCCTGGTCACTACGATGGACGCCGGGGGAGCGTTTTCGCAATCCTGAAACGCTTCAGAAGCCCCTTTCAGTGAACACAAGCGTGAACCAACTCTGGGTAGCGCTAGCAAGGGGTACGGCATACCACGGCTGTGGCATAGCGAACCTCAAGAGGGTCGCCCTGCCGGTTAACATATCTCGTTGTTGCCGGTACTCAGGTGCCGAAACAGCAGGGGCACCAGCGGCAACATTCTTCTCGGATCAGCAGTAAAGTTCATGGGAATGGATGACGCAGATCACACTCGGGCAACCGTTTCGGCTAGCGTTGACTGGGCGGAGGCGCTCAGGCAGCGCGAGCGGTGGTTGCGCGCGGTGATTTTCGCCCGGGTCCGAGAGGCTCAAGCCGTTGACGATGTTTTCCAAGAGGTTGCCCTGGCCGCGGTGGAACAAAAGGCACCTATCCAGGATCCGGCGAAGGTAAGCCAGTGGCTTTACCGCCTCGCCGTTTTGACTTCCTTGATGTTCCGACGTCGGCAAGGGCGACGGCGGAAATGGATACGTCGCTACGCCGAGGACTTGAGGCCTCACACCAGGGACGGTTACGACCCGTTGGCGTGGCTAATTTCTTCGGAGCGTCGGGAAGCGGTGCGACAAGCGTTGGACCGACTTCCGGCCAAAGATGTGGAAATCCTGCTACTGAAATATGGTCAGGATTGGCGATACGAAGAGATTGCCGAGCATTTGGGAATCAGTACGTCCGCAGTGCAAACCCGACTGTTTCGGGCTCGGCAGCGTCTCCGGCGGGAGCTGGACCAGATGGCACACGCGGATTCAATTGGTAACGAGAGTGGCCATCATACTTAAGACGTTATCATGACCATTCCGAGTCGGGAGGAACAAGCTTCTGCACCCGAATTGGAGGGATTTATTATGGATCAATTCGACAACGAGGACATTTCTCAAGAGATCATCGACCGCCTTGTGGATGGCGAATTGGATGAGACCGTCCGTGCCGCCGTTTTGCGCCGGTTGGAAGCAGACCCGCTTTTGTGCAAGCGGATAGCTATTGCTTTTTTGGAAAATCAGGCCTGGCGAGAGGCGTTTTCAACTTATTGTTCTGCTTTGGCACCAAGAACCAAGTCCGAAGGTTCCCTTGGAACTCAGTTCTTTGAGAAGCGACGCAGAGAGGCCCAATCCAACGAAATTGGGCCAGGTGAAGCGCTTTCGAAAGATACTTTGCCACAAATAATTAAGCCATCCGCCGACATGCCTCGCCGCTGTCCCCAAGTCTCCACCTTGGGATGGCTTGTGGCTGTGGCTGCCAGCTTCATACTCGCATTCTTGGCATCATGGTATATCCAGTCCTTCTGGTTGACCGGGGCAAGATACAAACCCACGTTGAGTGCCGGCTCGTTGGCGGCCAACCAGGGACAGGTATCGAGCGAAAATCAGGCTGTTCCCGTCAAGCCCGATGGGCCCATGGCAGTTTCACCCCATATCGAGATGGTGTCGGTGCCTTTGCCCGTCGACGATGCGGGTACCTGGGCAACGATGGAAGTCCCCTTCATTTCCTTCCCCGGGGCAGAGGTTACTGAAGTGCTTCCAGGCGGGATGATTCCAACCGAGATTCTCGAATCATTGGGTGCCCAGGGCCATGTTGTGGAACAGGAACGGCGGTTCGTCCCCGTTGCCCTACCTGACGGCCGCCAGAGTGTCGTCCCAATTGACCAAGTGCGGATTCGTTTTGTTGATCGACCCAAGAGGTAAGGTTTGTAAATTGAGGAGGTATCGGCCATGAACGTGTCACTCACGCTAAGGAGAATCTTGTGGAAAACGCTACTCACAGCGATCTTCGTGTCGATCATCTGCATGAACATCCCAGGTGTTGCCGTTTTCGGTGGCACGCTTGCGGAGAACGCCGCTGCGGCGGAAAAGGCTACGAAAAAGGAGACAAAGCCGGACGATGGGGCCAAGCCTGAAAAACACGAGAAAACCGAATACTGGCTAGGGATTACTTGTGGTCCCATCCCGGACTTTCTCCGTGCCCATGTGGCCATTCCGGAAAATGAGGGGATCCTTGTCCACGCGGTCGCAAAGAACAGTCCAGCAGAGCGGGCAGGAATTTGCCAGCATGACATCTTACTTGCAGCCGCCAATAAGGTGCTCAAGTCGCCAGAGGACCTCGTCGCTGTGGTCAATGAAAAGAAAGATCAGTCATTCGAGATTAAGCTTCTCCGAAAGGGTAAGACAGAGACCGTCACAGTGACTGCCGAACCTCGGCCTGCTGAGGCAAAGGAGGAAGCCCCGCCATTCCCCGGCCCGTGGGCGCCTACCGAGGCATGGGAGAAGTGGTTCGAGTGGTTCCGAAAGCAATTGCCTAACCAACCACCGTTGACATTTCGGTTCTATCGGCCGGGGATCGTGGTTCCCCCGGGGGAAGGAGAAGACTGGCCCAAAGACTTGACGATCGTCATAACTAAGGAGGGATCTCAACCGGCAAAAATCGTCGTCCGCCGTGGTGATAAGACCTGGGAAGTGACGGAAAAAGAATTGGATAAACTCCCCAAAGACATCAGACCGCACGTCGAGCGAATGCTGCGGGGCAGCCGGGGGATACCGGGCGGACTGGTTGAGGTCAAGCCTTTTGGGCAACTAACACCACCGAAGGAGTTGGAGAAGGATTTGGTGCGTCCCTTCCGCGGCTGGCTCTCACCGGATACGGAACGGCTAGAGAGGATCGAGAAACGACTTGAGGAGCTCAATCGCCGACTTGACGAACTCCAAAAAAAGGACAAGTCCGAGTGATGATGAAGCTCCGAGAAAAAGTAAGCTAACGTCGAGAAAGCAAAACCCACATTTACCCCCTCGTATGAGGGGGTTTTCGTTGCGCATGGTTCTAATGAGCTTTGAGCCGCTCCAACGGAGGGGCAGGGGGGTAAATCGTTGTCGGGATTCGACGGCAATTGTTTGACATGGGTAAGACCGGCTAGTTATACTCGAAGCGTAGAATGGGATAGCTAAAACGGCGTGGCGTAAACGTTCTCGGAGTAGTGCGATTTCGTGGGCTCCGAGCAAAACGGTGTTAGGAGCTTTTTTCGGTGGTGGAAGGTTGAGCCTATGAATTTGATTGGCAAAATCTTCGTGGTGCTCATCTTTGTGATGAGTCTCGTGTTCATGTCCTTCGCCATTATGGTGTACTCCGCCCACATCAACTGGCGCGAGGTGGTGGAGAATCCCAAGGCGACTCCGGATAAGCCTCTAGGGTTACGCTTGCAGGTTCAGAACCTCCGTAAAGACAACGATGCGTTAAAAGCCCAGCTCGACGAGTTGACCAAGAAGCTAGATGCGGAAATCGCCGACAAGCGGGCGCAAGTGGCGAAGCTAGAGCAGGAACGAGATGATTTACAAGCCGAACGTGATCAATTGATGGCCCAAGTGGCTCAACTCACTCAACAGACCCGCGATGCTGTCGCGGCGATGGAGGCGGCCCATCAAACGCTGGCCAAGCGGACGGACGAGGTCGGCAACTTGCGTGATTTGCTTCGGCAAGCCGAGCAAGCGAGGCACGATGCCCTTGTCCGACTGGTTCAACGGACCGACGAGCTTCATCAAGTTGCGAACGAGCTGAGGGCCCTCAAGGAGCGGGCGGTCACGCTTGCTGCTGACTTGGCTAAGGCCAGAGAGGTTCTCACCAAGTTCGATCTTAAAGCCGAACCCGAGTTATATCGTGACCAGGCCCCGCCCGTGGAAGGTATGGTCATGGCTGCTCCGATCAACGGACTTGTTGAGATTTCCATCGGGGCTGACGATGGTTTGATGAAGGGTCATAAACTCGAGGTCGTCCGCCTTGGGAATGGCGAAAACAAGTATCTCGGGCGAATCGAGGTGGTACGCGCCGAGCCTGACCGGGCAGTATGTAAAATTGTGCCCGAATATCAGCGTGGACCTATTCAGGAAGGTGATCGCGTCGTAAGTAAAATTTGGTAAACCCCAATGCGATACCGATCTGGCCAAGCAACGATTTACACGGTTCTGTTGGCGATTGCGCTGGTTGCTATCATTGTGGGCTGCGTATTCCTGTTCCTGGAGGTCCAGGATTACGGTAGCCCTCCCTATCCCGAAGGGGGAGTGGTCCAAGCGTTGACAGTGCCTCAGCAACTCGCCTGGCAGTCACCAGAACCGGGATGGTCTTTGGGCTAAGTATCACGGCAACCCTATGATCGCTTTTCAACAAACTCCCTTACGGGAGTTTTTTGTTTGAAAGAATAAGACAAGCCAGGCTCGCGCGCTGGTGTAATCTCTAAAGAATGCAGAGGACCGTTGTTCGAAAAACCACCACCCAAGAGGAACACCGCGTACGCCAAGCAGGGCTTAGCCCCAGTCGGCTATCCAAACTCGCCTCAACGGCGGAATCCAGGGGTCCGAACGAAATAAAACAATCTAGGCAAATTACGAGAGAATAGTTGTCGCCGCGAATGGACAAACAGGTGGGCTGTAACGTGAGGCGGGGTTACATCCTTCAGGTGGTCTCGCTCGTGGACGCCGAAGATGCAGATGCGTTTTGGTCGGTGCCTTGAGAAAGGGCCTTCTGGGCGCTTTTGATGGCCTCATAGACTTCCCGACGGTGCACCGGAACATCCTTCGGCGCCTCGATCCCGAGGCGGACCTTGTCACCGCGGATTTCAACGACCACAATGGTGATCTGGTCGTTGATGACAATACTCTCGTTCTTCTTGCGAGATAGGACCAGCATATTTCCATTCTCCTTCCATCTGCTGGGGACGGGCTACGGTGCGCGCTTGCGCGCACTCTCCTCTTATTTGACTGTAACTCCGAACACCATGTAAATCAAGCAAAAAACGTGCCCGGAGTCGCATTTCCAGGTGCGTCAGGTGTTACAGCCCGCCGTTATGGCCGAGTCAGCGTTTAAAAAATATTTTCGCTATACAGTTGCGCTTCTCGGGCCCACCAAATTGACAGGTTACGGATAGTCCGGAACACTGCGAGTGGGCAGGCTGGCAACGTCTTGCAACAGAAAATCGGTCCCGAAGGTATTCGCTCACGGTTTCTGAGGATTTTGTGTCGCTTGGAGCTGCCATTCGTCCGTGGCCTTTGGCTAAAATATGTGATTCCTCCCCGGGGGCGAGACTTTTTTATAACATGACTATCTGGCATAATAGGAATAAATGAGAACACAGACGCGGGAGTGCGAGCAGTGGGATTAAGTTATGTAGCGTTCGGGATTTTCCGATGGTGGCAGAACATCGCGTTAAGCGTGGTCACCACGATCCGGGCTTTGAAGGTAACCTTAGGCACCTGGGTCTCAACGTATCATCCGGCCCGGCGGACATTCACGCACCAGTACGAATATCCGGAAAGACCGGCACAGGTTACCCCACGATATCGGGGGTTCCACCGTTTTGACCTGACTTCCTGCATCGGCTGTGAACGTTGTGCTCGGGATTGTCCTGTCAGTTGTATCTACATAACCAAAGAGCGTGTGCCAGGCAGAAAGGGTTTCCGGGTAACCTCATTTGTCATCGACTACACCAAGTGCATGTTTTGTGCATACTGCACGGAGAACTGCCCGGTGGATTGCATCTTCATGGGATCAACGTACGATCTGAGTTGTTATTCCCGCGACGGTTGTCTGGTGGATTTCGCGAAACTCCCTCTGGAAATCGCTTGGGGACGTGCCAGCCTGAATCCAACGGCGGTGGCCCTGTCCAAGTCGGTGCTCGAACCTGTGGATGAGGGTCCCGGAGGTGCCTGAGCTTTCGAGCGGTTGATATTGTCAAAAGGTCGAACCTGGTTTAGGGTGAAGGCTTACATCCTTTGCTTTTGACTGCCGGGCAAATCGACGATCTGGCGAATTCTGCGGAAAATCACACGAGCATGGAATCACCGTTTACCGTGAAAAGGTGTGCGGATCATTCACAAACCAATGCGCCGATGCGACCAACCGTTTGCGGCCTGCGGTGATGACGGACAGGCGCACTTCGGCTTATACCGGTGAATTTTTGGCAACTTAGCGATTGGTGACGCAAAAAAGAAGTCCCAAGAAAATAAAGGTGACCGAGAACAAATGTCTGGCGTTGCTTTGGTTGGGTACTTCACAGTGTTTGGAGCCCTGGCCGTAGGGCTAGTGTTTGGAGCCTTGCTTTTGGGCAAGCTCTTTCGGCCAGATAATCCGACACCCATCAAAAAAGAGACCTACGAATGCGGTGAACCGTCCGTAGGGTCCGCGGATATTCAGTTCGATATCCGCTTCTATGTGATGGCACTGGTCTTCTTGATCTTTGACGTGGAAGTGGCCTTGTTTTTTCCCTGGGCCACCGTCTTTGGGAAAGCGACGCATGTTGCGTCGATTAGCGTCGATTCTGCGAGTCGTCGCGAACGGCTGGCCGAATTGGGAATTACGGAAGCGACTTTACCACCGCTCAGTGGTCCGAAGCGCCCAGCGACGTTGTCCAATGGTATATCAGTAGGTCAACAAGCCGCTGGTCCGACAGGTTTACCACCCGTTGAGGAGCTTTCCGCTTGGGGCAGGCGGTTGGCGACACTGGCACTGTGCGATATCTTAGTCTTTTTTGGTGTTTTGATGGTTGGTTTTGCCTATGTTTGGTGTCGTGGCGATTTGACATGGGTACGGGCGGTGCCTCACCGGGCCTGAGCAGCGATTTCCCGTACCAACAAATTTTCGCAAGCTGGAACGGTCGTGCCCGGGTGGCAGTCTGATCATCAATAAGTGAGCATATACCGGGAAAAATGTCCATCGAGGAGATTTTCCAACACCTTCAAGAGAAATTTGGGGAAGCCGTCCGACCAGGCGACTTCACTTCGATTGACCCGTGGATTGAGGTTGGTCCCGAAGCGATTGCGGACGTTTGTCGTTTTTTGCGCGATAATCCGGCCTTGCGGTTCGAGATGCTCCATTGCATTACGGCCGTCGATTATTTGGAAGTGGACGAAAAAAAGGCTGCCAAAGCCTCCTTTGTCCCCCATCTTGAATTGATTTATCACCTCTCTTCGTTGACGTTACGTCACCGAGTGACGCTGAAGGTGATGTTACCGCGGTGGAGAGACGATCATCCCGGCCAGCTTCCCCGCGTTCCCACAGTCAGCAATGTTTGGAAAACCGCCCTCTGGCACGAGCGGGAGGTGTATGATCTTTCAGGCGTTGAGTTCGTGGGCCACCCCGATTTGCGACGAATCCTCTGCCCGGAGGATTGGGTAGGACATCCGCTGCGGAAGGACTATCAGATGCCAATCGAATACCACGGGATTCGTGCTCGCTAGACCATGGAGTGGGTTCAGTACCATAGTAGTGTTCCATATCGTGATTCGATGGGACTCCTTCCCCAAGGAGCCACCCCCTCTTTGAGACTGCCAGACATAAATATGACAGTTGTTACGACTACAATATGAACGTGATACCAGGAGTCGACCCGGAAGATTTCTCGGTCACCTCAGAAACAGAGGTGAGGACCGAGGAATTGCTGATCAATATGGGGCCCCAGCACCCCAGTACGCATGGGGTCTTACGGGTCGTCCTCCGTACCGACGGCGAGCTTGTCCTCGAAGCGATTCCACACATCGGTTATCTTCACCGGTGTGCCGAAAAGATCGGCGAAAAGGTGACGCCTCGGCAGTTTATTCCCTATACGGACCGAATGGACTACCTGGCCGGGATGAACATGAATCTCGGCTGGGCCTTGACGGTGGAGAAACTACTGGGTCTGGAAGTGCCAGAAAAGGCTAGGCATCTACGTGTCTTGATCGTCGAACTCAATAGGATTGCCAGCCACCTTGTGGCGGCGGGGACGTACGGATTAGACCTGGGCAGTTTCACTCCATTCGTATATTGCTTTCGTGAACGGGAAAAGATCTTGAATCTATTCGAGGCCGTATGCGGCGCGCGTCTGACGTATAGTTACATCACTGTGGGTGGCCTTATGGCTGACCTGCCAAGCGGTTGGCTGGACCAGTGTGAAGCGTTTCTCGATCAATTTGAACCTGTGATTGACGACCTTCACGATCTGCTTTCGGTCAATCACATTTTCGTCAAGCGAACGGCCGGAGTGGGAGTCCTTTCGCGAGAGTTGGCCGTCGATTATGGTTGCACCGGACCGGTATTGCGCGGAAGCGGTGTGGATTGGGATTTGCGTCGCGACGGTGACCCATTTTACACGCGCATGTATCGTGATTATGACTTCGAGGTCGCCGTCTGTCGCGACGGGAAATATCCTCAACCCTCGCCACCAGTCCCGACAGAGGCGGTTCTCGGCGATTGCTGGCATCGCTTTTTTGTCAGGATGGTCGAAGTGGTCCAATCTGTGCGACTGGTCCGGCAGGCGATCGAGAAGTACCGACTCGCGGAAGGCGATATTGGACAGCCCATCAAGTTGAACCAAAAGCTCCCGCCTGGGGAGGTCTATCTCGAGACCGAATGCCCCAAAGGCCAAATGGGATTCATGATTGTGAGTCTGGGTGAAGCCATCCCTTGGCGTGTTCGTGCGCGGAGCAGTAGCTTCTGTAATCTTTCGGTGTTGCCCGAATTGTGCCGGGGCTGTTTGGTTGCCGACGTCCCGGCCATCGTTGGCTCACTCGATATCGTCTTGGGCGAGGTGGATCGTTAGTTCGGCCGAAGGTGGGGTTTCACTCAGAGAAGTTGTACCCGAAAAGACCAGGGACTCTGGAAAAACGATGGCTCAGTGGTTGTCAGACTGGTTAACGCTAAGCCCGCAATGGGAGTGGGTCGCCTATTTGACCGTGGCGCTGCTGCAAGCCGTCATTTTGCTGGCTCTTGTGATGACGGCCGTCGCCTTGGCAACCTGGGCGGAGCGAAAAGTTGCGGGCCGAATTCAAGATCGTCTCGGCCCGACACGTGTGGGAGGCCGTTTTGGATGGCTGCAGCCCCTGGCCGACGGGCTCAAACTTTTTACGAAAGAAGACTTAATCCCCGCGAACGCCGATGCTGTGCTTTTTCGATTGGCGCCCTACTTGAGTTTCGCACCAGTTTTTGGCGTTTTTATGGCACTGCCGTTCTCTGATGGTTGGGTCGCCCATCATTTCAATACCGCGGCATTCTTCATCCTCGCTGTGCTCGGGCTCGAGGTCTTTGGCATTATTCTGGGGGGGTATGCCTCGGGCTCAAAATGGTCCCTATTGGGCGGAATGCGAGAGGCTGCACAAGTTGTTAGCTACGAGGTCCCTCTCGCCTTTTCCGCCATGCTACCTATTCTCTTAGCGGGCACGATGGATCTTGTGGCTATTGGGGAGGCTCAGCGCGGCTGGTTTTGGAACTGGTTCGTGTTCCATGATCCTTTTACATTTGTGGCCTTTTGGATCTATGTGATTTGCGCCGTGGCCGGGACAAATCGCGCGCCCTTTGATTTGGCTGAAGCCGAAAGCGAACTCGTCGCCGGTTTCCATACCGAGTACTCCGGTTTTCGTTGGAGCGTCTTTTACATGGGCGAATATGCGGCGATGGCAGCCGTCTGCGGTTTAGGAGTTGTCCTTTTTTTGGGTGGCTGGAATGGTCCCATACCGGTGGCGGAGTGGCTTTTTGGCCCAGCCAGTTCGACGAGTCCAATTGTCAATTTCCTCAGCCAATTGTTGGGGGCGGTCAATTTCATCATTAAATGTATCATCGGCGTCGTTTTCATGATCTCACTGCGATGGACATTGCCACGTCCGCGAATCGACCAGGTCATGTCTATGTGCTGGAAGTACTGCTTTCCGCTGGCAGCCCTAGCATTCCTCGGGGCAACTCTCTGGGTTTTAATGTTACCTGACGGTCTTTTGGGCCAAGGACATCCTAAGGCTTCGACATGTGAGCAATCGGTAATGGTCACGGTCGAAAGGATTGAGACACCATGACAGGGCCTGACGGAATGGCAATCCTTTTTTGGTTATTCGCAATCGTCACCTGCGGAGGTGCCCTGGTTGTGGTATTGAGTCGCCACATCGTTCGGGCAGCCGTGGGGCTTATCTTGTCTCTTTTCGGCGTGGCGATGCTGTTTTTACTCGCTGGGGCAGAATTTGTGGGAGCAATGCAACTCATGATCTACGTAGGTGGGACCGTTGTCCTTCTCGCCTTTGGTGTGATGCTGACGGCGCGGCGACCGTTGCTGCCACTATCAACTACGCGCGACCAATGGTTAGCTGCTGTCCTGCTGGCGTGCCCTTTGACTGTTATCCTGGTGCAGGCTGCCTTAAGCTATGCTCCCACCGACAGCGTTAGCGCGCAAGTCGACGCACATTCAGGCGTCTCAACGCCCGTTGGGATGCTGCCCGTAACACCGGCGCGACTTGGTATGGCGTTATTGGGTTTTAGCCAGGACAATCACCGCCCGGACGGAGGAGAGGTTTCACATGGTGATTCGGGCTATCTGCTACCATTTGAGTTGATTTCGGTTCACCTGCTGGTGGTGCTGATAGGGGCAGCTTACTTGGCTCGACGCGAGGTACCGAGCGGTATGACGCCACGAGATAATCAGGGACAGTTACAATGAACTTCCGTTCGAGGTCGTAAGCCGAGCACAATGTTTTCCCCCATAACGCCTGCCCATTATTTGTTCGTTGGTATTGTCCTATTCGTCACAGGAATGATTTGCCTGCTGACGAAGCGGAATATTATTGCGATCCTGATCGGTGTTGAGTTGATTCTCAACGCTGCGAACATAAACTTCATTGCGTTTTCTAGTCCGGTACTTTTTCCGAAACGTGTTCCGCCCCTGGTCTTAGATGGTCAGATTTTCGTTTTGTTTGTGATGATCCTAGCTGCCGCTGAGGCGGCAGTTGCGCTGGCCATCGCGTTGCACTTTTATAGCCGTTTCGGAACGGTTGACGTTGATCAAGGAGATGAACTGAAAGGGTGATGAGCTCGCTATCCTTGGTACCTCAACTCCTGCTTATTGCATGGATGCTGCCGTTAGCCAGTTTTGTGTTCATCTTTCTGACCGGCTCGTTTCTGGACCGGCGCGGTCGCGCTTCGGGTTTCATAGCGACAGCTGCGATCGCGGGCTCCTTTCTTCTGTCGGTCGTAGCGGCAGCCCTGTGGTTCGGCTATTACCCGCTCGATTCAAATCATCAGGCGAGCAGCCATCCCATTCGGCCACTCAGTGGCGATTGGTACACGCTGGCGGAATTTGGGAGCATCAAGTTAGCCCTGGGCTATTACATCGATGCCCTGACCCTTGCGATGTATGTCATGGTGAGCTTTATCGCTACCTTGATTCACATCTACTCCTTTGGGTACATGCACGAGGAACTCCACGAGGTCAACGATCCCCAGGTCATTTTAGGCGACGGCACGACGTTACGGCGTCCCGGCCGATTCGCGCGGTTCTTTCAGTACCTCTCGCTATTCGGGTTCAGCATGCTGGGGCTGGTGATCGCCAATAATCTCTTGATGACCTTTGTCTTCTGGGAACTGGTCGGCATTTGTTCATACTTTTTGATCGGCTTTTATGTCGAGCGATCCAGCGCAACCTCGGCCGGGAACAAGGCCTTTATCGTCAATCGCGTCGGCGACTTTGGGATGGTTTTGGGCTTAGCCGCTTTGTTGACGAGCTGCGGCACACTCCATTTCGATCACTACCAAACAACAAATGGAGCTCACTACGCTGGACTTTTTTTTTACGCTAAGGCGATCCAGCATCCGGCATCTGAGCTAGAACCGGCGGAGGGGTCAAGAAGCGAGGATTCGCAATCGAACCCAGAGACACCCCCAGTCACGTTAAGCGGCCCAAAGGGACTAACGTATGGGCTTTTGGTCTTGGCCGGATTGGCCCTTTTGTGCGGATGTCTAGGCAAAAGCGCCCAGTTTCCCCTACATGTCTGGCTTCCCGACGCTATGGAAGGCCCGACACCCGTTAGCGCCCTTATTCATGCGGCCACAATGGTTGCGGCAGGCGTCTATCTTGTGGGGAGAATCTATCCCTTATTGACTCCAGAGGTCCTGATCGTCGTTGCTGTCATCGGGACTATTACATTATTCATGGCGGCCACCATTGCGCTGACGGCGACCGATATTAAGAAGGTCCTAGCCTATTCGACCATTAGTCAGCTTGGTTACATGATGCTGGGTCTTGGAACAGGTGGATGGGTCGCGGGGTTATTTCACTTGTTCACCCATGCATTCTTCAAGGCCCTGCTCTTTCTCGGATCAGGATCGGTAATCCATGCCTGCGGCACAAATGAGATGCCGCAAATGGGCGGGCTTCTCCGCAAGATGCCGTGGACGGCGATTACGATGCTCATTGGATGCTTGGCGATCGCCGGAGCTGGTATCCCGCTTTGGGCCGGATTCAGCGGTTACCATTCCAAGGATGCCATCCTCGCCCAGGTTTACCTATTTCACACAACGAACCGGTTCCTCGGTTGGATCTACTACCTGGCCCTGGTTTCTGCCGCTTTGACCGCTTTTTACATGTTTCGGCTATGGTTTTTGACATTTATTGGTCAACCCCGTAATGAACATATCTTTGGACATGCCCACGAATCGCCAAAAAGTATGACTGTTCCTCTTGTCGTCCTGGCGTTCTTTGCGGTGGTAGCAGGCTGGAGTGTTCCAGGGACACACTGGAGCCTATCGGCTCTGCTAGAACAAGCCCGGGTCACACCGCTTTTGGAAAACTCACAGGTCCCACTTTTTGGAAACGTCGTCATCCCGCACGAACATGAATCGCACGAAGCCCAAATCCATCAGCTGGTCTCCTTGGAGGCCTTTACTGCAGGTATCTTAGGTTTTGCAATTGCAGTGGTCTTTTACGGCGCCCGCTGGCTTGATCCGGCCAAGGTCTGTCAGCGATTCTTCGGGCTGTATCGTTTCCTTCTGAACAAGTGGTACTTTGACGAACTTTATAGCCGGCTGTTTGTGCGTCCCGTGACATGGGTGGCATCGGTTGCTGCCTGGATTGACCGAGCCGTTATCGACTGGACGGTCGATCATGCGGCCGTGGCTGTGCGTTCGCTAGCACATCTTGACGACTGGCTGGACCGTATTCTCGTCGATGGCGCGGTTAATCGGCTTGCCGCGGCCATCTACGGAATGGGCGAATGGTTTCGCCAATGGCAAACAGGCCGCATTCGGAACTATATCCTTTGGATCGTTGTTGGCTTGGTAAGCCTATTTATTTTGGGATCAATTTACTTTGGGTTGGGAATGCACCTTGTCGTGGGGGCTTCCTGATCCTTTACGGCATCACTTGGTGGAAATAGGTCATCAAAGGCACATAACGGGTTGTCAACAATGGTGGCTGGTTTGGTTTTCTTAAGTATTGTGGTGTTTTTGCCCGCATTCGGCGCCTTGGTGTTGATGTTCTTCCCCTCGCACGCCGAGCGTGCCATTCGAAGAACAACCCTTGGCGTAACCCTGGTGGTGTTCTTGTTGACATTACGATTGGTTTTGCCGGGCCTACACGCGGCGTCTCAGAATCCATTAGAACAGGTCCTTCACGATGTCCGTTTTGCGGCCGGCGAACCAGGTTATCAACACGCTTATGCGGTCCCCTGGATCAGTTCTTTCCATATAGACTATTTCCTAGGAGTTGATGGAATCAGTTTGCCACTTGTCCTGCTGACATCTTTCCTTTCTGTCCTGGCAGCGGCGGCTAGCTGGTCTGTCACCAAACACGTGAAGGCTTACAGCATCCTCTTTCTTCTTTTAGAAACGGGGATGCTGGGTGTTTTTCTGGCACTGGATTTCTTTCTGTTTTACGTCTTTTGGGAGGTCATGCTTCTTCCCATGTACTTTTTAATCGGTGTGTGGGGGGGACCGCGAAGGGAATATGCGGCCATCAAGTTCTTCCTTTTCACCCTGGTGGGCAGCGTGTTGATGTTGATTGCGATCCTTTTGCTCTACTTTGCAAGCGATGTGCGTCAGCTTCCCGAAAATGCCCGCCGAGAAAGTTTCCTTAGCCAGGAAGTCATGGTCAAGTCCCTCGCACCAAGCGAAAAACCCCTCCACACGTTCAACTTGATTGCCTTGGCCAAACTGGGGCAAATGCCTGATTCGCCCTTTCAGGAGCCTGTTTTAGGGGGCAAATCGGTAGCCTGGTGGGCCTTCTTGCTGCTTCTCATTGGTTTCTTGATCAAGGTCCCCGCCGTGCCAGTTCACACATGGCTTCCTGATGCCCACGTGGAGGCCCCCACGCCGATCTCCATGATTCTGGCAGGAATTCTGCTGAAAATGGGTGGGTATGGGATTATCCGTATCTGCTACCCCATCTGTCCTCAAGGTGGCTACGAGCTAGCCTGGTTCGTGTGTCTTCTGGGAATCGTGAGCATGGTTTATGGGGCCTTGGCAGCTATGGCCCAGCAGGATTTCAAACGGCTGGTTGCCTATAGCTCTGTCAGCCATATGGGTTATGTAGTCCTTGGCTTAGGGGCTTGGAGCCTGATGCCGGGCCTTTATGATCCACAGTATTGGAAGATGGGAATGAACGGGGCCATGTTCCAGATGATCGCCCACGGAATTTCGTCGGCCGGCATGTTCTTTGTGGTGGGCGTTCTTTACGACCGGGTGCATCACCGCGACCTAAATCAATTCGGAGGCATCTTCGGTCGGATGCCCGTTTACACGGCCCTTTCCATTGTGATTTTCTTTGCGGCTCTTGGCTTGCCCGGTCTTTGCGGCTTTGTCGGTGAAATCCTCGTTATCTTTGCCGCGTTCAGCTACAGCCGAGCATTGGCCGTGATTGGGGCCTCCGTTATGGTTTTGACAGCGGGCTACATCCTTTGGACAATCCGGAGGGTTTATCTGGGTGCGGAATATCGTGGACCTCACGCCGAGGCTCTCAGCCCCCTTACGACCAGGGAATTTCTCATTGCCGCCACTTTGTCGGTTGCCGCTGTGGTATTCGGTGTTTATCCGCAAGCGATTTTCCGGTACATGGCGCCAAGCGTTAATCGAACCATTGATGAACTTGCAGAGTGGATGAAACGTGAGGCGAACCTGCACGCTGCGAGTGGCCATATTTCACATCCGTCTGATCTTGAAAGTGGTCAGACTGAGGACTTACTTTCCCATCGCGATGCGCCATCGCAGTGATATCCCAGCAAATTGAGGCTTTTTGACTGACCCAATATGCCCATTTGACATGATCGACCTTCACAGGACATTGGATCATCTGAGTTTTTCACTCTCGGCATGGGGGCCGGAGCTTGTTCTATGCGCCGGGATCGTAGTGTTACTACTTTCTAGGATGGTGTTCCCACTGGGGCGTTACCTGCCCTTTGTTATCTCCTTGATCGTTTGTTGCCTAGCCCTGTTTCTCGCCGGTCCATGGAATGGCACATGGCCCATCGTGGGGGAAAACAGCGTTCCCATTTTCAGCGGGTTGTTGGCATGGGATGGACTTGGGGCTTTTCTGAAAACGCTCATTTTGGGCTTCTCCGCACTGTTTGTCGTGTTTCTTTGGTTGAGTGGCTTTCCCAAGCCTGCCCACGCTACGGACTTTCTTGTCTTATACTTGGGAGCCGTCGTGGGAATGTGTGTGATGGTTTCGGCCGAACACCTCCTCTTGGCCTTTTTAGGCATGGAAATGGCTAGTGTGCCTTCCTATGTCCTGGCGGGTTTTGACCGACGTGCCCGTCAATCGGCGGAGGCGGCCATGAAATTTGCCGTTTTTGGGGCGGCATCGGCAGGCGTGATGCTCTATGGAATAAGCCTCCTCGGTGGTGTGCTGGGCACGTTTTCCATTCCACAGATGGCCGACCAATTAATGCTCCTTGCGGCAAGTGGCGATTACCATGGGCAGGCCGTTATTTTGGTGCTCAGTAGTCTCATGATCCTGGTGGGACTGGCATTCAAATTGTCCGCCGTTCCATTTCATTTTTGGTTACCCGACGTCTTTGAAGGAGCAGCCGCCGAGGTTGGAACGTTTCTTTCTGTGGTATCCAAGGCGGCAGCGCTGGGGCTTTTGACACGACTAGTTCTGGGGCTTCTCGGGTACGGAGTCCTTGAAGCGACAAATGCCGGCGTCTTACCGATTGTGACTTTCCTTGTGGTCACGCTGTCGCTTCTGTCCGCAGCAACCTGCACGTACGGGAATCTCGCCGCCTATGGGCAAAATAATATCAAACGGCTTCTGGGATACTCAACGATCGCCCACGCGGGCTACATGCTGATGCCGATTGCGGCGGCCGTTGCGGTCCTTTTCCGAGATGCATCTCTGGCACGCTGGGCGATTGCCACACTGCTTTTCTACCTGGTCACTTACCTTTTCATGAACTTCGCGGCATTTGCCACGGTAACGTTTCTGAGAAATGCCTTTCGCTCTGAGACAATCGCAGACTTTGCCGGATTGATTAGGACCTCTCCGGGTGTTGTCGTCTGCATGAGCCTGGCCCTATTTAGCCTTGTGGGGTTGCCACCACTTGCCGGCTTTGCCGGAAAGTTTGCCATCTTTTCTTCGTTGGTTTTCGGCGGGCTGTGGTCGCTTTTTGTCATTGCAGCCATCAATACAGTGCTCAGCCTTTTTTATTACGTGCGTATTATTAAGACGATGGTGTTTGACGTGCCGGTTCGCGATCCTCTGCCACAAGTTCGACTGGCCTCACCGAAAGGGATATTCCTGGCAGTCTTGACGGTTCCGGTAATAGTGTTGGGCATACTGTGGCAGCCCGTATTTATGTTGGCGTGCCGCGCTGCAGGTTATCCTTGGTAATTGAATCGGTCGAATTGCATTTTGACACGAAAACACGGTTATATGCTTACTCCCTTGGCAATGCTCAATACTCTGTTAAATCGGCTATCCCGGTCGCTAGCCTGCTACATTTGCCAGGCACGACCTTTCGTCTCGTACCGGGATGAAAATGTTTGGCAAGTGATCGAGGAAATCGCGTCACGACACCGCGAACTGTCCCATCGTTTAAGTGAAGAAATTATCCGCTTAAAAGGGGTTCCCGATGCAGGATCGTTCCCACCAACTTATACCCGATTTAACGATCTGGCCGTTGACTACATCGCTCCAAAAATTGCGCAAGAGCTTGAGGAAACTCTTACGATCATCCAGAAGGCCAAGTCCGAGTATCACGGCCACGGGGAACTCGATAACTTGCTTAATCAATTGGCCGAAGAAGTGCAGGCGGAAATCGAGGCCCTCCAACGGGAATTGCATGAAGCCCACCCTCAAGAGTGCCTTAAGTGATCATGTTTTCGCCGATTAAATGATTCTTGCGTACAGAAGGCACCCATGTGGTTCGACACGCACGCCCACCTTTACCTCCTGCTCGACCTCGCCGAAAGTGCATTGCCTGACCGTGTCACCATTGAACGAGAGCTATCGCCGATCTTGCAGAAAGCGAAAGAGGAAGGCGTCCGCGGCATCATTTGTCCGGGCATCGATCGCTCAACGAGTGAATTGGCAATCACGATTGCCGATCTATTTCCGAGTTTTGTTTGGGCGGCTGTGGGAATTCATCCTAACTCGGCGTCGCAGGGCACCGAGGAAGATTGGGATGTTATCACTCAACTTGCAACGCATCCTAAGGTTGTTGCCATTGGGGAAACGGGCCTGGATTGGTTTCGCAACTACACGCCCCGGGATCAACAGGTGACATGGTTTCGACGACATATCGAACTGAGTCGCCATGTCAACAAACCGCTTATCGTTCATTGTCGTGACGCCGAAGACGACATGACAGCGATTCTTCATGAAGTGGCCGTTTCAGGAAAGTGTATCGGGGTTATGCACGCCTGTGCGGCACGGTGGGAAACCGTTGAACAGTGGCTAGATTTTGGGATGTTTGTGAGCTTCGCAGGATCAGTGACCTTTAGCAATAAGAAGCATCTTTTCGTGCGCGAAACAGCATGCCGTGTCCCACTGGAGCGGTTACTGATTGAGACCGACTGCCCTTTTCTTGTTCCGGAACCATTGCGGGGAAGGACTTCGGTATGTCTTCCATCAAATATAGCCCTCACAGGGACCTTTCTTGCTAAGTTGCGGAATGTCCCAGTCCCTGATCTCGCACAAGTAACGAGCGCCAACGCAGCCACGCTCTTTCAACTGGGTTAAGCGGCCCACAGTTCATTGACCAAAGTGCCCCAAGCCGTCATAATCACGAAAGTAGCCGATGTCTCGCCACGTAAGGTCACTAATTCACATTAACCAGCCTGCTTCCATCTTTGCCATTGCCGAGAAATGGCGCAATTAAGTTGTCTCAATGTCGAACGAACCAGATTCCCCTCAAATAGCCAATCGTCCCAAGAGTTCGTGGCAAAAGCGAGTCCCTTTTCAAGTCGATGTCGCTGGAATTATCCGGCTCATGGGACAATCCCTTTATAGCCGGTCGGATGCAGCAATTCGTGAGCTCCTTCAAAATGCTCATGATGGCATCATGCGGCGGCGGGCGATCGATTTACAATACCGAGGCCGTATTGATATTCGTCAACACCCAGCTGATAAGGTACTCGAGGTTAGTGATGACGGGATTGGACTGACACCTGAAGAAGTGGAAAAATACCTAGGAACGCTGGGGGTGGGAATCAGTGGGCTTCTGAAGCGAGATTTGCCAAATCGTGGTGGTCAATCACTCAATCTGATTGGGGAATTCGGGATCGGTCTTTTTAGCGCATTTCTCCTAGCCGACCGCGTGGAAGTGATCACCCGCCACCGTCAGGATGGTGAGGCGGTTCGGTGGGAGGCTGGCCCGGATTCGGATATCTGCATCAGTTCCTGTGACCGTTCAGAGCCGGGAACAACGGTTCGGTTACATCTCAAGCCCGATCAATACCCGTATGCCACGGACGAGGCGCTCCTCGAACGGGCGGTCAAGGAATATGCGGATTTCTTGCCTATCCCGATTCACATTAACGATCGACCGCAAAGGGTCAACATTGGATCCGCATGTTGGCTAGAGTTCACACCGGACACCCACGCCTTGGAATTGGAACTGGAATCCTTCTTCGGGGAAACGCCTTTGGATTTGGTCGTTTTACGGACAGAGAAGCCGGTTACCATCCGCGGCGCTCTTTACGTGACGCCCCAACGAACGCCAGGTTTCACGGATGCCCCCACGGTTACGGTCACAGTGCAGCGGATGATTATCTCCCGAAGGGTCTATGGTTTGCTTCCAGATTGGGCGAGCTTTGTTCGCGGTGTCCTTGAACTTCCCGACTGTTCACCTACAGCTAGCCGTGAGGATCTGGTTCGCGATGCCACATTTTACGCCGTACGGGAGCAATTGGATACGCTTCTATTTAATCACTTTGAGGGGTTAGCCCGAAAAAACCCAAGTCGTTGGCAATCGCTGATCGCCTGGCATCGTTATTTACTTGCGGGGGCCGCTCTGGAGGAGCCTCGCCTTCGCGACCTTTTGCGGGACACCTATCGTTTTGTGACGTCTCGGGGCGAGATGACCTTTCCCGAGATTGTCGCGGCAAGCCGAACTTCGACGGTCTATGCAACGGATGATGATTTCGTCATTTGGTACAATCCTAATCGTTACCAGGAAGCTTGGATCAACGAGGTCTTTGCCGATTTTCCGGCGCCTTGTGTCCATACCCTGAGAAGCTTTGAGGAAACACTTTTGGTGCTCATGGTCTCGGACCTACAGAATGAACAAATCTCGGTTGACCTGCGTGTGGCGGCCCCATCAAGCGAAGATTTCGCCGAACTGGTCCTGGGAATCCAGGAGCTATCGAACGTTCCTCATGAGTGGGAACAGTTTCTCGCGGATTTGCCAGCATTGATTCGAATTGGGGACTATCATGGAGACATTCCCGTGCTGGCGTTTTTGAGTGAACAAGCCGAGCTTCAGCGAACATTTGAGGGGATCAAAAAACAGGGAACCATGCCGTGTGGCTTTCAGCGCCTCGTGGAGGCCCATTTCCAGTACGACAAACCGAAGCCCAACGAGGTCATTTTGAACCGCCGTCATCCGCTAATCAGGCGAGCGCTTGAACAATCAACGCGGGTGCCCCTGGCAAGTGTCGTGCGGCTACTTGTCATTGAGGCCCTTCGAATGGCAGGGCTGCGGCCGGACGCAAAGATCCGCCAGGTCGAGCAGGAAGATTTAGCGTGGATCGCAGAGGCGCTTTGGGGTCGCGATGAGGGTCGGCGGAGAAAGTAAACCGATGAGATTTCTGGCACATGACCTGCTTTTCGTCCGAATCGTTTCAGTTGGATCGGAATCTCGATAAATTGAACGCACGGTAAAGAATCGCTGTTACGGAGCGAGAACGACGTCAATTGGTTCTTTCGGCGAACCTCGAGGTTTTCTTGGGGGATAACTTGGGTGATAAGGAGTCGGCACGCCTGGCTGATTAGGCAAGGTGGCAGCCGAGTGTCAAAATAAGGAACGAGATAATGCGTTCTTCCGACAACAAGGTTCTAGAAGAGCTGGACCAGTTATTACGGCGGGTCCATGAGTTGACAGAAAAGGGGTACGATCGCTCCGCCGTACAATTGGCCGAAGAAGCCCGACGGCGAGCTCGCGAGGAGCATTTTGTCATACCTTATCTTTACGCCAATTTCTTGATCATGAACAGTTCACAAAGTCTGTACGACTATCGCCGGGGCACCGATATTGCCATCGAAACCATCACGCTTCTCGAAAGCGAAGAGAGAGCTCGGGAAATCCAACCAGACCTGCCGCTGGATGAATACGAGAAAACGATTTACTGGCTGACGAGTTGCGCTTACGACAACTTGGCCGAGCATTATGCGATTCGCTATGGGTACGGCGGAGAGCGGGTCCAGGGGGTTGCTCAGGACGGGTTTGATGTGTGTCATCGCACGGGCAAGCTGGAGTGTCTCGCGTGCTTTCGCCAATATGCGATGAATGTCTATGAGGCCGCTGGTGATTTGGAAATGGCCATGCACTTCGCGCGAGGGGTTTTCCAGTCGCTTCCTATGGTTGAGACGAATGACCGGCGGGCAGTGGGAGGGATGCAATATGCCAGTCAGTTGACGCTCATGGGCCGGTTGAAAGAGGCCCTGGAGGTTGCCGAGGCGTCCGTTGGGTTGGCCAAAGTCAGTTATGATCCCCTGAAATGTCGGTTTCTCGCTCAGTGTTGTTTGGGCGAGATTCTATATCTGCTGGGACGTGGCGATGAATTTGAGGAACGCTGCGCGGTCTTGGGAGAACCCATTGATTGGACCCGTTTACCCCCAGCTACCGAGAACCCTGAGCTGGCTCGTCGGAAGGCCCTCTTCGATAGCGTCCGTCTGACCTACGAGGGGTCACTCCGTGAAGCAGAAGAACTTCTTTCCTACTGGGATCGTGACCTTTATGACCGCCAAGCCCTCGGACCATGGTTTGAGGTCCGTCTCCGGCTGATTGCCTTGCACAGACTTATGGGCAATCACAACTCGGTTCAGGAATTAAGCGAGACCTTGCGGAAAGAAGCACGCCAAAACCAATCCTGGTTGTACGCGGAGCGGCTGGCCGTGATGGAAAGAGGAGACGTTCCCCTTTCACCCATACCATTTCTCTGTGCTCCGCAAGACACTACTTTTGTGGCGCCAGGATCAGATCGGGTACGCGACGAAGCCGCGCAGCAAGAAATGGCCGCAGCATCTGGGCAAGAATCGGTTTCTGAAAAACGGTCAGAACAAACTCAGGAGACGGCGGGTTCCAGTGAAACGGCTCGGGGTGGCTTTGATTGGTCTTCTACGCCGTTGGCACCAAAATTCGATGAATGGGCAAATCGGTATGCCCAAGATCAGTCGGAAACACAAGTGGCCGCTATTTTCGAGGAGATGGTCGGCATTGCTCCCGACACAGTGCAAGTGCCAGAAGATGCGGCACGGCTACTTTTCGTGACAGGCCAGATGGCCGAACTTCTCGGCCGGGAACTGGAGTTGTGGACTTGGGCGAAACAATTCCTCAACATTTTTCCGGAAAATGGAGATGTCCTCAATTTGGTGGCTACGGCCGGGCTTTCGGCGGTTCAGGCACGTTCCCGAAGGGCGGCAGAAATGCGGGCGTTGCGGGGAAAGCGAAAAAAGGCGGCAGGCCGGAAAAAACGCAACAAACGTCGAGGAACCCTCCCGACACTTCAGCAACTGGAAGAAATGTTCCACAAATCCTTGGAGCTGTCGCCGAGGTATCCACGCCACTTTCTCCGGGCAGCGCAGTTTTATCGCTTCGCCGGACACCACGGGGAGGCGGAATGGTGTCTCGCCCGATCGTTCGCCTTGGATCGCAGCAATCCTGTGGCGGCATTGGCCCTGGCCGATATGTACTCGGAAAATGACCGCGACGAAGATGCCTTGGCCGTCCTGGACCTGTGCCTCCGCGAAGGTCAGGTGGAGGATTCCGAAGTTGCCTGGAATGCCGGCTTGACAGCCTTTCGACTAGGCCGGTTTCCAGATGCAGAAACCTATTTCAATCACGCCGCCCAATGGGGATGCCAAGAAGTTTGGCTCTTCTATTATCGGGCATGGACACTTTTGGAACTGAAAAAGGTCGATGAGGCCACGGAGGATATTCTGGCCTTTGAAGCTGCCCGTGGCGGTTCTAGCCTGGGTAGCCACACGCTTTGGGCTTGGGTTGCCGCTCATAAGGGGAAGATTGAGGACCTTAAGAAACATGTGCAAGAAGCGATGGCGATCCCACTTCAACAGGTCAATGATCTTTCTGATCTCGGGATAGAAAAGAACTATCATCAGATGTACCGCATTGCGCGGAATGCCTTGCCTGCCGATGATGTCGTCTTAGCCAGTCTGGTTGATCGGCTCTTCCAGGCGGGATTGGTTCCGGACGAGCTTCTCGAGGAAGAACGCCGAAAAAGGCCACTTTTAACCAATCTACGGTACTACGTCTGTGTTCTCCACCAACCATTAGATGACGACTGGGCAACGCATCCTGCTTGCTGGGAAAATCAAAAGGACTGGGATGCCTACACGGCATATTGGGGCGTTTTAGCCCATAATGCGGAAGAGGCGGAACACTATGCCATTCAGGCCCAGTCGCGGTGTTACCATTTGCCACCTGATGTTGTTGAGGTCGAGCTTGCGGATGAAGGGTTCGTTGACCGTCCTGGCGTTGTGTTTCAGGGAACTCGGCGATACGAAGATAATAGTATCCTTTCTCAATTACGTGACTATCTCGATGATTCGTCGGATGATTCCGGCGGTACCGGCGACTTCGATGACCTCGACAAGGATTAGCGCTAGGGAATCCCAGGCAAACTGACCGCGGAGGTTGGCCCCAGCAATCCTAGGGAGCTCGCGCGGCCAACGTAGCTCGCAGAGGCAAGGGGCAGGTATATTCGAGAAGCTTCTCAAGCTTCCGGCTTAAACCCGCTTATGCCTTGCGAATCTTTTCGCGTCCGATCTTGACGTTTTTCGTGGCATTTCGAGTATCAACGACGAGCGGCGCGTGTCGCACGATGAAGTCGTAATCATAGGCAGAGTGATCCGTGGCAATAAGAACGCAATCCTGAGAAGCCAGGAATTCTGCCGTTAACTCGGAACTTGTCATTTCTGGCACCCGGAAATGCCGCATTTTCGGAAGCTTGGGAATATGGGGATCGTTGTAAGTCACAATGGCCCCGCCCGCGAGAAGCATCTCCATGAGGGCAAATGAAGGACTTTCCCGCGGATCATCCACATCCTTCTTGTAGGCCATCCCCAGAATGCACACCTTGCTCCCTTTCAACGGCTTGCCATGTTCATTGAGGGCATCGATGACCCGGCGGACAACGTATTCCGGCATGGACGTATTAATCTCGCCTGCAAGCTCGATAAAGCGGGTCGTCATTCCATGCCTTCTGGCGAGCCAACTGAGGTAAAACGGATCGATGGGGATACAGTGACCACCAAGTCCGGGCCCGGGGTAGAACGCCTGAAAACCGAACGGCTTAGTCTTGGCGGCATCAATCACTTCCCAGATGTCAATCCCCAATCGTTGGAAAAGGACCTTTAGTTCGTTGACCATCGCAATGTTAACTGCCCGATAGGTGTTTTCGAGAATCTTACAAGCCTCAGCCACCTCTGCAGAAGCCACCGGGATGACTTGGACAACGGCATGCGAGTAAAGCGCTACAGCCAATTGCGTACTCCGCGGTTCAATACCGCCAACAACCTTAGGAATCCGCTCTGCTGAGAAATTGGGATTGCCGGGGTCCTCACGCTCGGGGCTAAATGCTAAGAAGAAATCCTGGCCGCATTTTAAGCCCGTCTTTTCAAGAACCGGTAACATGACCTCCCGCGTTGTCCCTGGATATGTGGTGCTCTCGAGGACGACGAGCTGATCGGGCCTCAGGACCCTTGCAATGGCCGCCGTAGTGCCTTCGATATATTGCAAGTCAGGATCGCGGCTTTCATTGAGCGGGGTCGGGACGCAGATCAAAATCGCGTCCGGTTCATTCAGTCTCCCCATATCGGCGGTGGCCTCAAAACGCCGCATTTCAATCCATTCGCGGATCCATTGGGACGGGATATGTCCGATGTAACTTTGACCTGCATTCAGTTTCTGAACCTTTGTTTCATCCACGTCGAAACCAATTGCCGAGAAGCCCGCACGGATAAATGCCCGCAAAAGAGGCAAACCGACGTACCCCAACCCAACCACCCCAACACGTGCCGTTTTGTCCCGGATTTTTTGTTCCAATTCCACGTATCCCATGCGTAAACACTCCTTTCCAGGGCCGTAACCGCCGTCTCACATCCCCCCTCACCGATCATCGGGGGTGCCGTGCGATTTCCCCGACCCAGTCAATGCTTTGGTCCCACGACACTAAAAAATGTAGCTTAATTTTTTCGAAAGAAGAGGTCGCCATCCCCTCCTAATTAGGGGAACATCCTCTCAAGACGGCCTTTTCCCCTGATTCGAGCGTTCGAAACAAGAGGAATTCAAAAACATCAATTATGGCGCAGGCGATGAAATTCCCTCAACCGCAACACGGCGGACCTCTTTCCCACTAGCGTTTACGCGAGAAACAAGCACTCGCCCTACGGTCGTCAACGGTCCGAGAGCCATTTTGGCGCTATCGGTCTTTGGAAGAAGCAATACGGCTTTGCCATCCCCGAGGGTGATCGTAAGGACGTAACCTCCGCTCTGCATTTCCAATTTGACCTCCCCTGGCGATGCCGATCCCACGCGATAAGGGTGATAGACTGTCAGAAACTCGACACTGCGTTCCGGATTTACCGTTTCGGCCGTCAGATGCCATTCTCGAATCTTGACGCGAGGACGAGGATTAGGATCGTACTCATTCGTTTGATGAAACTTCAAGTTTTGCGGAACCAGGAATTGCACGGGGCACTCCACTTTACCCACCCTGGCAACCAACCCGTTTCCGATGACCTCCATCTTCTCGGGGCTGTGCAGCCAATACTGGTAGGTCACAGGTCTTCGCGCAACCAATCGATCATAGACAACGATCCAATCTGGCTTGACAAAGACAATCGATCGCGTGAACCGATCCAAGAGACGCCGATCTCCCTGCGGCCCTGCCTTCGGGTCGAGGTAACAACTGCCCGCCTCGCCCTCGACGCAATCGACCTCGGGCGAGGTATAAAAGGCCGTGATTTCACCTCGCGTTGCCGCGGAATGCGGGGTTTGGTCAACCCCATCCACCGTGATACTATTCACCGAACGCGTACTCCACATCCATCGAGCGTGATGGTCGCTTCCATAAATGTCACGTCGTCCGCTGGACACGAACAACCTCTCATTGTAGGCCGTTAACAGAAAAGCGTTGTTGGCGTCGTAACCGTGAGACTGAAGCCCAAACGGACTCGACTTAAAGAGGACCTGCACGTTTTCGCGGGCATCGAGAAGTGTTGTATTTAGAGCGGCTTGTCCCGTCCCCCGAAAGACTCGCGATGTTGGCAAATCCACCGGCGGCTTTGACGAAACTTTGGGCAGCGTCCCGCGGATGAATTCCCAAAACTCTCTGGGCTCAGGCGCTCCCCCCATCGACTCGACATACCACATCCAGTAAGGATTCCGTGCCTGGACCGCCAGAATCGACATCAAAGGGACATTACTTCGCGATTCGCGGGTACATGCCAAATCACCGAAACCGCCGCTCACACCGTGGGGTGGCATGAGGTACATGGCATAATACCCCGCCTTGGAAAAATAGGGTTTTCGATAGGCATCGATTCCAAATGTCCCTCGCATCACGTCGGCCCACCATGTAAACCGTTGAATGTAGCTGGCCCAATAGCTCGATCCTTCATGCCAACCACCGTCATCGTCACACCACACCGGATAGGTATTGAAGAAGACGTTCATGGCGAACCAGGTCCAATCGTCGGCCTCGGGAATCTCTTGATGAAAAGTCACGCCCACCTCGCCCAGAAAGTGCCATGCTCGATTGGCGTGACTGTTGTAAGGTTGCCAGAAGTGTCGGGGGCATAAGGTACGATACATCTCCTCGCCACGTATCTTCATGACTTGCCGACACTGTTGGCGTTCCTCCTCTGAGAGCAAGTCGTAAACAAACGTGTATGTCCGGCAAAAATAGTAGGCATAGGGCATACCAGCCTCGTCGTTGTATCGGAACCCCGTTGCCCCTACAGGGTCCCACTTCGCGCACTCCATGAGAATCTTTCTGGCAAGCTCCCCATAAGGACGATGCCCGCCAACTTGATAGACAAATCCCAG
>JAKPII010000404.1 GCA_029549885.1 Planctomycetota bacterium | reverse complement strand
CGTAGGGACAGGCCCCCGTGCCTGCCCTACGTCGCGTCCCGCCCGAATTACACGCCGGACGCGGGGGACGGCGGCCCTCCCTTCAGGTTGGACAACCCTTGTCCAAGCTCATCGGGTGCAATCTCGACTGCCAGAGTCGCTATGGGTAGGATAGTTCCTTAGAATGTGGTAGCAGGGCTAGCTGGTGTGTCATCCTTGCGACATAGTTGCCTGGCCGGGAAGGGGCCGAGTGACAACACAGGACCGAAACCGGCTAAGCGCCTGTCCCAAAAAGCCCCCTCTCCCTCCGGGAGAGGGTTAGTGTGAGGGCAAGCGAACGTCGGAATCGATTTGGAAATCCGGGAGCAATTCGAGCCACCCTCACCCCTGGCCCCTCTCCCGCGGAACGGGCGAGGGGAGATTGTGGGATAGGCTCCAAGCGGGTTTGTCGAAGGGAAAAGTCACTTATTAACCCTCGGTGGTGGACAATTTGGCTTCAGAGCTAGGGTGTCAGCGGTGGCAAACCTTCACTGGCATTGAGGCGTGAGTGGTACAGATTAAGGAGAAAGCCTGATGGGCAAGAAAAAGGGCCAACAAAACTCCAAACGCCCCATCGAATCGTATGAGCACAAAGATAAGGAGCGTCTCAATAATCCGCCCGCCGGGCTGGTGACGCCCGAAACAGACCCCGACGCGGGACAAAAAAAGAAGCGGTACCGCTTTGACCCTCATTTGGCTCCAGAGCTTAATTTCGATGCTCGAAAGGTTCGCGACGAATTGGCGGCTGTGATTGATGCGGGCCTTGCCGCCCAAACGCTCGAAGAGGCGAAGGCCGCGCTGGCAAAGTTGAAAAACGCCCAGGAGCCCTTTTTGAACTGGGCGGGCAAGGCCGAGCACACGTCGTTCGAGGTGCCCACCGTTTCGCTGCATGTCCACGAGCGGATCGACCCGCGGACCATCATCGAGGCCGTCCGCAAGCGGGACGGTAATGGTAGGGACCAGCAATTGTTGCTCTTTGAGGTAGAGCGCAAGGAGCCCCTGCGCCAGGCTATCGAGTTCTACCAGCACGCCCACGGCTGGAGCAACCGCCTGATTGCCGGGGATTCGCTGCTGGTGATGAACTCGCTGCTGGAAAAAGAGGGCATGGCCGGCAAGGTGCAGATGATCTACATTGACCCGCCTTACGGCATCAAGTACGGCTCCAACTTCCAGCCCTTCGTCAACAAGCGCGACGTCAAGGACGGCAAGGACGAGGACCTGACCGCCGAGCCGGAGCAGATCAAGGCCTTCCGCGACACCTGGGAACTCGGCATCCACTCCTACCTCACCTACCTGCGCGACCGACTATTGCTTGCGCGGGAGCTGCTGACCGACAGCGGCAGCATCTTCGTGCAGATCTCAGATGAGAACGTCCACCACGTGCGGGAGCTGATGGATGACGTATTTGGCTCAGGTAACGCCATAGTAACGATCATACTTAAGAAGAAGGGAGCGACAACTCCCACCGATCCCGTCAATGACTTTATCCTTTGGTATGGGAAAGACAAAGACCGTGTGCGGACGAAGGTTAGGCGGCTGTATCAGGAACGCGGTGATCCAATGGCGGATCCTAAGTTCAACACGTTGATCGCTCCTAGTGGCGAGCTGGCTAGGGTATCAACTATGTCGTCGTCTGAAATCATGGAGCGGCTAAACGCGGGTTGGGAGTGGGCAAGGGTAAATTACCCCATCGTTAGTCAGCACTATGACGAGGTGCGCAGCCGACCTTACAAGTTTCGGGGAAAATTGAAGAAATGCGGCTCAAACCGTCAATGGAGCTTTGATAACCCCGGTGGGTTGGATCGTCTCGCGGTTGCGGACCGGCTGTTTGACGGTGGG
>JAKPII010000397.1 GCA_029549885.1 Planctomycetota bacterium | reverse complement strand
GGTAGGGGCAGTCTCCAGGCCTCATGTGAATGAGCAGGGAACCTCTAAAAAACCCCCAATCGTCACGGCTCCGGATTCCGTCAGAGAACCACGAGGCTGGTGACCCAGAAACCGTTCACAGAGCCTTTGCTTGCGTAATTTTCGCCGGGCTGCCACAAGACCACGTAGGGAGTCACTTCGCCTTATGGCAGATGGGGCAAATGGGGCTTTGCAATCAACCATTTAGATGAGTAAGCTGTTCGAACGCGGAACCAAGGGCGATGTCCTCAAGCAGGGAACCGCGGCTATTATTTGCACTCCCGGATGATCCCGTCGGCACAAGCAATCGCATCGGGAACCATCGCTCCAAGGTTTTGAACATTCTCGTCGTAATCACATTGATTCCGCCACATTCGTAGGTCATCAAGGTGCTCGGCTACCTCGTCCCATGGCGAACCTTTTCCTTCCAGATGAGCCCTTAGCAGGCGATGATCTTGAGCTGTTTTAGTTCTTCGAAAATCCAACGTTTTCTCAGCAAAATCCCGCGCATGACAAAAAGCGGCATAGTACGCTCGGCTCACAACCGTCCGATTGGCTGCCTCGGCAGAGTACAAACTGCCCGAACGTCCACACAAGTCGCGCGCAAGGGCTAAAAACTCTTGCCAGTTAAAAGTCACGTTATCACTCCTGCGGAGTTCGAAAATCAGTGGTAAGAATGACGCGCCCCGATTTGCCGACAATGTCCGGTCTGTATTTTCTTCTGGCCTTGCGAATCTGGTCCATTGTCGTTTCGTCATAGTGGGAAAACCGTGCGTATAGCACAAGATAATTATCTTCAATTTCCGGATCATGATAGACTTCGAGCGAAAACACGGCGTGGGGCAAACTCTCTAAGGCGGCCTGGACGACGTTGGGGAGCGCATCAAGTAAATCCGGATACCTTAGGAGATACTCGCGAATCTCAAACGGCCGCGGAACCTGGACACCCGACTCTTTGATCCAGGCGAGAAGTGACTCGATATCAGCAACGAGGGACGACGTATCCTTTGCCTGCCCTTGCCAATGCAAGATAGACACGGTAAGAGGTTCCTCAAACCATGCGCGTGCTTGCCAGGTTCGCGGCGGCGCCCACGATTCTTCCTTTTCCCATGAATACGAGGCCGCTGATCCAGGAAATTCGGGGTGCATCACGGTCGCCATTTCACTTGACCTCCTCAAACAGTTTTCGCAACGGGTCCCGTATGCAACCTTCAAACATCTCCTCCACGCGAGTATGGGCCACCTCCACCCAATCGAGAGCCTGGACCACAGCAACAGCTCGCGGCTTTGCCAAGAAGTAATCAAGATCCAGGATAATAGAAGTTTTCCCTTCGGTCGAATCAGGAAAACGTGTCAGTTGTACTCGACAACAGTCTTGTCCTTCCGAAAAAGGGAATTCCGCACGAATAAAGAAGGCCGTTAACTTCTGAGGTAGGCTTTTTCCCACAAAAGGGTAAAACTCAAAGTACTCTTCCAAGTTGACTACTTCGCTTGGCAATTCTACCCGGTTTACGTAACGCAACCCTATCCGCTCCAACCCAGTAACACCTACCGCGTCCTCGAGGCCTTTCCATGCAAGCTCGATTAACGCTCTAAATGCATTCCATGAGGGGTAGGGCCTTAACACATTCACAGACATGAAGCGAGGACCAAGCTGGACGAGCTTTTTCCTGTCATCCGTAAATAGCATGATTCGCTCACTTGTACGAACTTGATGCTGAATCGATTGCGGCCCCTGCGTCAGCTCAACTTCCTGGAAAAGCCTTTGCTCACGGTTAGCAAATGTCCCTTTAACTTTGTCATAAAACAGTCCGGGAACAGCGATATCCCAAGGGGTATCAGGCGTCACTCTGAACTCGCAAACTGCCTCATCGATGGGGGAATTCTTATACAATCGGTTCATCCTGGATTACCTTCCTGAATAAGCTTACCATCCCCGGGACCATATTCGCAACGAGAACCTGTCAGCTCGTTGGTAACCAGATTACAATGCCGGGAGCGCTTGTCCAAATCGTATGGACGTTTCAACGCAATCGCGGAAACTCACCATGGACCACAGGCACGGGGGTACCCCTTTCTTCAGAATCTATCCCAAAAAGTCCCCCCTCTCCCTCCGGGAGAGGGTCGGAGTGAAGGCAAGCAATCGCCGGAGTCGATTGAGAAAACCGGT
>JAKPII010000387.1 GCA_029549885.1 Planctomycetota bacterium | reverse complement strand
CGATACAAGCCGCTAGGGCAAACTGGCGGGTCATCCGCCGTCTTATTGTGATGGAGGATTATGACGTGACGACATCGCAGGGATATGGCCGCGGCGACATTGGCGGGTAGGGGTCACCGTTGTGGCCGCCCGCCGCTCAATCTCACACAATGGATCTAGCAACACATTCCCGCCGGTCCAAAGCGACGAGAGGTCAGGACCTTTGCAAAGTGGGACTACGATTTTTGGAAGGCCTGACCGAGCAAAAGTACGAAACTGGCACAGAAGACCACGGCACATCCCAACGCCAAGCCTATCTGAGAGGCAAGTGCTAAGGTCCAAGTGACTTGGCCACCCCCTAGGAGAAGCATGGCAGGACGTGCGCCCCCAATCACCAGACCCACAAAGGCGACGATGAGGATGACCTTGGCAAATGGGCCGCGGGTCTTGGGAAAGAAGTGAGCGATGATGGCCAAGGTCTGAATGACAGCCCCGAACAAGGCCGGGATTAAGGCCGCAGGGTGTTCGGCCCCACCGAAAAAGAACGCCAAAAAGCCGAGAATAAACAGGACGTCCCCGACGATCACACTCACCAGCAGTGACGGATGCATGGTCGCGCTCCCCCTCGAGAGATCTCACCGGGACGTCAGCCGGCCAACGACGCTCGCGACTCGTCGATTAACTTCCGAAAACGGCCAAAGAGATAGTGACTATCGTGGGGCCCGGCTGAGGCCTCCGGGTGATACTGGACACTAAATGCGGGGACTTCTCGATGTACGAGGCCCTCGACGGTGTCGTCGTTGAGATTCCAGTGGGTGACTTCGAGATAGGGGGGCAGGGTGTCGGGATCAACGGCAAAGCCATGGTTCTGGCAAGTGATTTCTACCCGCCCGGTCTCTTTATTCATCACGGGTTGATTCGCCCCACGATGGCCGAACTTCAACTTGTAAGTCCGAGCACCACATGCCAAGGCCAGCAGTTGGTGTCCCAGACAGATCCCAAAGATGGGAACTTTGCCAAGGAGCTGGGCAATCGTCTTTTGGGCGTATTGGACGGGTTCCGGATCGCCGGGGCCATTGGAGAGGAATACCCCATCAGGCCGGAAGCTCATGACTTCCTCGGCAGTGGCCGTTCCCGGAAGGACCGTTACCCGGCAACCACTGTCGAAGAGGTGCCGGGCAATGTTGTATTTCATACCAAAATCGAGGGCCACGACGTGGGGCGCATCGGGCGGAATACGTTCGCGGACTTGCCCACCCAGTTTCGCCCAACGACTCAAGGGCTGTGCCCACTCCCGCGGACCAGGTGGTAAAACCTCCCGAACCAAGTCGCGTCCCACAAGGCCGGGACTTGCCTTGGCCTTGGCTACCAGGCTGGCGTCATCGAGATCGACGGTGGATAGCACGCCTTTCATCGCCCCGTGTTCCCGAATTCGGCGAACCAAGGCCCGCGTGTCGATCCCATAAAGGCCTACGATGCCAAATCGTTTGAGGAACGAATCTAAATTCTCCTGGGCGCGCCGATTGCTAACGCGGCAGCTTACTTCGCGAACTACGAATCCGGCCAAGTGGGGTTTCCAGCTTTCGAAGTCCTCCTCGTTGACCCCGTAATTACCAATTTCCGGGTAGGTCATGACCACAATTTGGCCACGATCGCTGGGATCGGTGAGGATCTCCTGGTAGCCGGTCATCGAGGTGTTGAAGCACACTTCACCGTCGACAACTCCTTCTGCGCCGAACGAGTAACCGCGGTAAACGGTGCCATCTTCTAAAGCAAGTTTCGCTGGTTTTGGCATATAACGAGGTCGTCCCGATGCTTGACTTCTCCGAAAGACCACACCTCAAAATGGAAACTCGCCTAAGGCAATAAACTTCTGCCGTTTCGCCCAACTTTTCGTCACTTGGCGGGGTCTGCGATGGACCTCATGGACGTAAAGACTCTCATCTAAAGTTTGCTTCGCAAAAACACCGATACGATCAAACACGGCTGCTGCGGTCCCGATCACAGACGTCGCATAGAAGCGTCAACGTCGCGCGGCCGACCCAAAGGTTCCTGTCCCGGCGAGCAGGAACCTTTTTGTTTTTTGTTTCTTGGACCGATGCTGGTCCCGATGGCCACTCTCCTCCAAAGCCCCACTGAGCGATCGGGGCAACTTAGTGTATCTTATGCATTTTTATCTTATCTGACCACCACACCCTGGGTCTGAGAGCCTATCCCAAAGTTCCCTCTCCCTCTGGGAGAGGGTTAGGGTGAGGGCAAGCGCCCGCCGGAGTCCATCGAGAAAACCGCAGCGATTCGAGCCACCCTCCCCCCGACTCTTCTCCCGCCAAACGGGTAAGGGGAGCATTATGGGATAAGCTCTTAATGGAAATGCCGCCCCGGGATGTCAATTTTTCGCCAAATTGTTATCCTTAGCATTAGATTTATTGCGTAGAATTCTTTCCCAGAGACTCCACATCACAGGTTTTCTCCAATCGGGCATTGGCCTGCCTAAAGACGTTGCACCTTGTCTGAACTAGTTGAGATCATTGAATCATCATGCACGAATTCGGTGAACGAGTCTTTCATGTTTTGCCGCGGCAAGTCAACATGACGGTGGCTGCCGCGCTGCGGGAATGGTTGCCGGGTGTTTCCTGGTCGCGGATCAAGAAACTCATCGAGGGCCGATACATCCAGGTAAGTGGCAATTTGTGCCTTGATCCGGCAAGGCGGCTGAAGCTTCAGGACGTGGTCAAGCTCCTGCCGCGCCCAGGACAGGCGCCCCCCAGCCCGCGGGATGTCGCCGTGGTTTACCTCGATGAACACATTGTGGTGGTGGATAAGCCGGCGGGGATGACCACCAATCGACATCGCGAGGAGCTCGACGCCTCAGCTCGACGGCGACAACTCCAGCCCACCCTCGACGAGGTCTTGCCGCATATCATCGCGCGGATGGAAGGCAAAAAGAAGCGACACAAAGGCGTTCCACCACCGGTGCGTGCCGTGCACCGCTTGGACCGTGAAACCAGTGGCTTAATTGTCTTTGCGCGCACCAGCGAGGCAGAACGCGGTCTCATGGAGCAATTCCGCAAACATACCACCACCCGCCGTTATTTGGCGATCATCCCCGGTTACATGGAAGCCCAGACGATTCAGTCGTACCTTGTCCGTGATCGCGGTGACGGACGAAGGGGCAGCACCAAAAAGCCGGGCGAGGGCCGTTTGGCAATCACCCACGTCAAGCCCGTCGAGCGAATCGGCGATTACACCCTGGTGGAATGCCGTCTTGAAACCGGGCGGACCCACCAAATCCGCATTCATCTGGCAGAGGCCGGCCACCCCGTTTGTGGTGAAAAGCTTTACAATCGGCCCCTTTTTGGCAAGCCGATCGAGGACAACAGTGGCGCACCGCGTCTGTGTCTTGCCGCCGTAGAGTTGGGATTCATTCATCCCGTAACAGGAGAACCCATGAACTTCGAGATACCTTTGCCCCGGGACTTGATGGATTTTGTGTACGAACTTCGGCGTCGGGCAAGACTGTGCCAGAAAAAGGAATCGTAACGATCATGGGTCTGAGGGGGGTTGGGTTGGCCCCCCTTCTAGTTGCCTCGCCATCTTGAGTTGAGCCATGCCGATTCTTGGTGCTCACCAATCGATTGCCGGCGGCTTCGAAAAAGCGGTGGAGCGCGCCGTCGCGACCGGTTGCGAGTGCCTGCAAATCTTCACGAAAAGTTGTACCCGATGGAAATCGCCACCCCTTTCGGAAGAACAAATAGCTGCCTTTCAACGCGCACTACAACGCAGTGGCTTGCGGCATCCTGTAGGACACGACGGCTATTTGATCAATTTGGCAAGTCCCGACCCCAAGCTGTGGCGCAGGTCGCTGGAATCGCTCGAGGACGAATACCGGCGGGCAACGCAATTGGGCTTAGAGGCCCTTATCATCCATCCCGGTGCGTCCATTCATAATGACACTGATGCTGCCCTCCGCCGCATCGCCACTGCCCTGCGGGAAGTTCTCGACAGGAACCCGGAGTCGAAGACGTGGATACTTCTGGAAACCCTGGCAGGTCAGGGGAGCCAAGTGGGCCGTTCTTTTGATGAATTGGCCACCATCTTTGAGCTGATGGATGACACCCAGCGACTAGGAGTGTGCTGGGACACGTGCCACATGTTGGCGGCAGATTATCCGATCGATTTGCCCGCAGGTTGGGACCGTACGGTCCGTTGGTTCGAGCGACAGATCGGACTGGATCGCCTCAAGGCCATCCATCTCAACGACAGCAAAACAGCCCGTGGCAGTGGTGTTGATCGCCACGAGCACATCGGCTTGGGCTATGTGGGCCGCGAGACCTTCCGGCGGATTTTGCAGGACCCCCGGGTGAATCATCTGCCCATGTATATCGAGACCCCAAAAGGGAAAGCCTCTGATGGCCGAGATTGGGATGTTATCAATTTGACACTCCTGCGTGAACTGGCCGCCGAGCGTCAGGATCTATTGGGCTCATCACCTAGCGACGATCGACCCCGCTCGCTGCTGTGACGCCCAACAAGCCCGCCGAGCTGCCCCCGTCTTTGACCCAATGCGTGATCTGATCTTTGGAGACGCAATCGGCAAGATCAAACACCGCGGCAGTCTAGCTGCTGGCCACAGCAAGGCCGAGTTCCAGGTTGACCGCGGATCCTGCCAAATTCCGACGCACGGATCAATCGGTCCTGCGGCACCAAGGTCACGTTTGCCCCTTTGCCGGGCTGCCCGTGATACGTTATCTTAATGGACACCGGATATGTGTTAGGTACAGCACGTTTTCCACATCCGGCAGATAAAACCATCGATACCGTTGCCCACCGTACTCCTGAAATTGGGGGTCGTAACACACTGCGGGCGAACGCCTGTATGTATCGTGGAAAATGTGCAATCCCAATTTAGTCTGTTTTAAATTGTTCGAACATTGCGAGCGCCTTACCGCTTTCCGTACCGCTCGGACCGGCGGCAACAATATGGTGATGAGGATGCCGAAAAGCGCGATACGATAACCCGACCGCGCTGGCCTCTAGAGCCTCCGCTCAGTGTCCCCCAGGTGCGCACCTGCCGCGCAAGCCAATCGCAGGAAGGCCTTTCAAACCGAGGTCCCACCCGTTTGGCCTGTGTCATCCAAACGTGGCGATCAATCTGTCAGTTCAAAACTAAACTCGTTTGGGCCGTCTTTGACTTCACACTCGAAGGGTGTGGTCTGGGGTGACGAATACTTGGTCGGCAACAGCGGCTTGGGGGCCGAGGCGTAGGGATTCTGCTCGGCCTGTTGCTTGCTGTATTCTTCGTAATTGATGTTCTCACTTACTTGGGGGACATCCACTTTGGTCACGATAATCTTGTATTTGCCAGGGATGGCTCCTTCCGCCATGGCTCCAGCATCGCCAAAGGTCCTCATCACCGCTGCACCGTTGGCATCTGTTTTACCCGTGGCACCGCGCCCGTTGGGATCCAATGGATACATCTGGACGTTGGCGCCGTCGAGCGGCTGGCCCTTGTAGGTCAGCTTAATGGTCACCGGTACGGTCTTGAAGGAGACGCCCTTTTTCTGCCCGCACCCTGCGATGGCAATGGTTACGGCCACCAAGGTCAAAACAGCAGCGATTCTCATGGTTCACCTCCTCGCACTTGTGAGATCAGGTCCCATCCCCAAATAGTCCAGCCGAATTTGATTCAAACAAATTCGTTGACGAGTTACGTCAAAGAAACTATAATCAGCGCATCGGAGTTTGTAAGCCGCTCCGATAGCGTCAGTTTAAGAAATTGCTTTTTGGTGTTCAAGCATGTCTCGTAATTAGTTCGATGATTGGGTGCTTTTGGTGGTTCAATTTTTTTCCACAGAGTAGGTTGATGCGATGAAAAGGTATGGTGTGCCGAAAGGTGGGGAGAGAAGGCAACGGGCCTTCACGCTTGTCGAGCTGTTGGTGGTAATTGCTATTATCGGCATATTGATCGCGCTCCTCCTTCCGGCCATTCAGGCAGCTCGTGAGGCAGCGAGGCGATCACAATGTACCAACAATCTGAAGCAAATTGGACTGGCTCTGCATAATTTCCATGATACATATGGGCGTTTTCCCGCGGCTAATCATGAGAAGAATTTTGCGGTCCCCGCGGGGTCGGGCAATTATCTCAATTCGGCCCATCGTTGGGGGTTCACCGTGCCCTTGTTGCCTTACATCGAGCAAAAGGCCCTCTACGATGACATGATCCAAAACTATATTGGGAAGACGGATCCCAACGGGAATTCTTATTGCCCCTGGTACGGGTGTCCCCCAACGCGCACTTGGATTGCTACATTGATTTGTCCCTCTGACTCGCGGGCCAGGGAAGTTCTCACATGGAATGACGGAAAGACCCCCACTAGCTACAAGTGCAACCGGGGTGATCAGTGGCTCAATTGGGACTGGTGGGAAACCCGTGGTGTCTTTGGTAATGGCTCCAAGGTGGAAGTAACAATCGGTACAATCACCGACGGCACCAGCAATACGATCGCGGTATCCGAGGCCGTCATCGGTATTCAAGGGAGCCGCAAGGTGACCTAAGCCATCGCCGTTAACGTAGGTGCCTATAATAGTGCTCCACCTTCATTGTGCCTCAACCAAGTTGGTGCCAATCGCACCTTCTGGGGTGACGTTCAAGGTTCGGATTGGCAGGTTGGCTGGCGGTGGGCCGACGGCATTAATCCCTATACCTTGTTCTATCCCATGTTGCCTCCGAACGGTCCAAGCTGCGGCAACAGCGGGGAAGACTGGTGCATCGTGACGGCCAGCAGCCGCCACCCGGGCGGGGTCAACGTCCTGTTCGTGGACGGGGCCGTCAAGTTTATCAGTGAAACGATCGACGCGGGTGATCCCACACGTTCGGCCTCGGCCTTGCCGCCGGGTTATCCGCCACCATCGGATCCCAACAGGCCACAGGACTATAGGGGCCCATCACTCTATGGCGTTTGGGGTGCTTTGGGTAGTGCCTGGGGTGGTGAGTCAGTTCCAGCATTGTGATGGGTGACAGCGGAAGGCTTAACGCGACGAGCAACGTAGTGCTTGGCTAACACTCTCGCGAGCCTACACCAGGGCCGGTTGTGTGATTTTGCCCATACAACCAGGCCTTGGCTATTTTTTGTTTAACACCGCGGCAAAAAGCGGCGAAAAACTCCTCTCTAGCGGGGCGTTTGGCCAGCCGTCACACTACTGGTACCACCCCACTTAAAGGAGCGGGATATTCCTATCCGTTACCGAGACAAAGCAGTACAGACTACCTAGTCAAACATAATAGTTTTTGCTATGCTGTGCATTCAATGTGAATCATGGCAATTGCTCCCAATATCGTGGGGTAAATAACGCGACCAATTAAGGGGATTATAATACCGGGCTTTGGCCAGTGGTACGAAGCAGCCGCAGGACGGCAGCGGTTGTCTCGTGAAGGTAGCAAGCGATCAAACCCAGGGACCGGCGTTCGGTTGGAACTATCTTGGGTGGTCACTCCGAATGCCGCTCTCCGGGAAGGAGCTTTAGGTATCTACGGGTGTTAAGTATCGCGGAACAATTGGATCAAATCGATCAACAAGGTGATCGGAACCGAGGCCCCTCCGCCAGCGGCAGCGGAGGGGGGAACCAATCTACGGTTCGCCAACGAGTGCGCATTCGCTTTTCCAAATCGGGCGAGCTCCGATTTATCGGTCATCATGACTTGGTTCGGGCATTAGAACGGCTTTTCAGACGTGCACAACTGCCATTGGCCTTCAGCCAGGGATTTCATCCCAAGCCGAAAATGAGCTTTCCTCTGGCGTTGGCATTGGGCATCGAAGGCCGCGAGGAAGTGCTCGAACTGGAGTTGGTTGAGGCTCTTTCGGGCGAGGAGATTTTGGCCCGACTCGCGCAGCATCCCCTTCCGGGCTTGCAGTTTTTGTCTGCCGAAGTCCTACCGTCGGGCACGGGCAAAGCGCGAGTCGAACGCGTGGTATATGAAATCTCCGTACCCGAAGATCGTCTCCCGATGGTTCAGGCTCGCATCGATGAACTTCGTCGTCGCAGCGAGTTGCTGCTGGAACGACCGGGTCAGCGTTCGCCCCGTAATTACCGTTCGCAACTCGAGGATTTGTCTCTGCACAATAACCGGCTTCGTATGACCATCCGTGTGGACCCGCAAGGTTCGGTTCATCCGCGTGAGGTCCTCGGATTGGTGGGGCTGGATGATTTGGAAGCAGACGGTTATGTCCTCGTGCGGACAAAGGTCGAGTTAGCCTCCGAAGGGCGTCGTCATCGGGGGGACGGCCAATCAAGCTGATGCGCACTCGCCTCCAGTGCCGCAAAGGATGGCGAGTTTATGAAGCAGGAAATGTTAATCAATGCTGCGCAACCGGAAGAATGCCGGATTGCCATTGTGGAAGATGGAGTTCTCGAAGAGCTCTATATCGAGCGGGCAAATCAGGAGACTTACGTTGGCAACATCTATAAGGGGATTGTCGTCAACCTGGAGCCGAGCATTCAGGCGGCCTTTGTTGACTTTGGGGTAGGCCGGAACGGTTTTCTCCATGTGAGCGACGTCGAGCCGCAATATTTCCGCCAGGCGGGCTATGATCCGGAAGAGCTAGGCGATTTGCCACCGCCCGCTTCGGGGGTTCTCAACGGAGTGGAAGGCGGGCCGGCGCGGGCTTCTCGCAGTCGGTCCTCGCGGAATAATATCCGGCCGCACGTGCGTCCACCCATTCAAAACATCTTTCGCCGCGGCGACGAGGTCATTGTCCAAGTCATTAAGGAAGGCATTGGCAGCAAAGGGCCAACCCTTTCCACCTACATTAGTATCCCTGGTCGGTATCTCGTTCTCATGCCGGCTTTAGGAAGAGTCGGGGTCTCGCGCAAGATCGAAGACGAGGCCGTTCGTCGCCGACTCCGCGAGATTATGCATCAGCTTGACCTGCCCAAGGGGCTGGGGTTCATTGTGCGGACGGCCGGGGCCGATCGCACCCGCAAGGAGTTGTCCCGCGACCTGGCCTATCTCCTGCGTCTGTGGAAGGTCATCGTTCGTCGCATCAAGAAGTCGGAAGCCCCCTGTGATATCTACCAAGAAAGCGACATGATCATCCGCACGATCCGCGATATCTTCAGTGCGGAGGTCGGAACGATCATCATTGATGAGCCTTCTACGTACGAGCGGGCCAGAGAGTTCTTGGAAATGGTCATGCCCCGCTATGTCAACCGGGTGCAGTATTACGACGGGAAGGAACCCCTCTTTCACAAGTACGGCCTAGAAAAGGAGATCAACATCATTCATCAACGTCAGGTGCCACTGCCCGGCGGTGGGTCCATTGTGATCGACCAGACGGAGGCCCTCGTGGCCATCGACGTGAACAGCGGAAACTTCCGGGTGGATGATTCGGCAGAGGAGACGGCCTACCAGATCAACCTCATTGCGGCCAAGGAAATCGCTCGGCAGATTCGCCTTCGCGACCTCGGGGGCGTGATTGTCAACGACTTTATCGATATGCGAAAAGAAAAACACCGGCGGGCCGTGGAGCGAGCCCTCCGCGAGGCCGTGCGGCGAGATCGGGCACGGACTAAGATTTTGCGGACCAGCCCCTTCGGCCTAATTGAGATGACGCGGCAGCGCATCCGCCCCAGCCTTAAACGCACGCTTTACCGAGACTGCCCCTTGTGCGGCGGTGCAGGCCTGGTCAAGACCGTGGAAACGATGGCTATCGAGACCATGCGTCAACTGCTTTTGGCTGTCCTGGCCGATCGTGTGGCCGAGATTACCGTTCACGTCCATGAGGAAGTGGCCGAGTTTCTCAACAACGACAAACGTCGCTTCATCACCGATTTGGAGACGAAGCATCACGTCACCATTAGGCTGGTCGGGGAAAAACACGTATCGCCGGAACACCTCGTGATCGAGTGCCGTAGCAGTGATGGACGTATTATCCCTATGCCCACGTGAATCGGCCCCGCCGTCCAACGATCTGGTCGCCGAGGACGGCGACCCTCCCGGTAATTTGGGTCATCGGGGACGATGACCCTCGCTAGGCGATTGGGAGGGACGGCGTCCTCGCCGTCCCGTGTGCACCGGCGCTACGGCCAAACGGGGCAACCACGGGGGGTTGCCCCTACGGTTGCCGAACCCATTGAAACCCGTAGGGGCAGGCCCCGGTGCCTGCCCCTAAACACAACCAATCCCCGAGCCAAATTGGTCGCCGGGGACGGCGACCCCCTCAAGGCCATTGCGGCATCTTAGAGCCTATCCCCTAGTCTCCCGTCATTCGTTTGGCGACAGATGGGCCGGGGGTGAGGGTGGCTCGAATTGCTGCGGGTTGTCTCAATCGATTCCGGCGGTCGCTTGCCCTCACCGCAATCCGCTCTCAAGGGAAGAGGGAACCTTGGGATAGGCTCTAAATGACGGACGCGGGGGACCGCGTCCCTCCCTGCCCTCACCCCAACCCTCTCCCGGAGGGAGAGGGGGAGTTTTTGGGATAGGCACTTATTCCCAAAGCCAATCGATTTGGAGCACAGCCAGCGGCACAAAGATGAAAAACGGCAACCAAGCCGCCAAGGCCGGGGAGACGAGATAAATCGAACCGAGGTATTCACACGTCAGCATAATGGCCGTGAAGAGGCTGACCACGAGTACCCCCAGCCCCAGGGCCACAAACACGTTTCTCTGCTCGCGGCGAACCACAAGCGGCAAACCCAAGAAGAGGAGATTGAGGTCGCGGAGCGGTTGGACGATCCGTCCGTGAATGCGAACCCGTACATCGGCCCCCAGGTCCAAACTCGGATTATGTAGTCCCCGGATCAGTGTCAAGGTCGATGAATACTCCCTCCATACGCGTCCCCCGGTGAGTTGCTCGAAATCAATGTCGCTGACGACAAAACACTGATCCGGCTTTAACCAGGGGTGATCGTGGGGCGTCAAAAGGACGGGACGACCCTTCCACGAAAGGGAAGGCTTTTCGTGGAGGTTTTTCGGCCGAATCATCTTGTCCATCAAGTATCCGCCGGGGCGATCCGCTGTGGGCGGTAAGTAATAGGCATTCTCGGCAATCAATTGTCCCCCGTACTGATCGAGACTGGGAGGAAGGAGGAAGTTTGGTTGGGCAATTCGCTGGTCCTTGCGATAGGCCGCCCCACCCCGCAAAAGGATATCCGTCGAGTTATCGTACCGTGCCTGGATATCCCGCGCCTTTTCTCCCAATAAATCAGTGTTGGACCGCGAAAGGAGGGGGATCATTCGGGGGATGATCACTTCCCGGTTAATAACGCCTAAGATGATGAGCGCCACAGCCCCCACGATGACGGGTACCGCGACCCGGGCACGAGAAATCCCGGCCGCTAGCAGGGCCGTCATCTCGTGCTGCCGCTGAAGCCATGCCACCGTGAACATGGCGGCCGTCAGGACCAGCAAGCCTAAAATCCGGTCTAACACGGCCAGCGTCTGCGGACCATAGTAAAGGAAGAACAATTGCGCGAGTTGCCTGCTATCTTCTGCCGCCCGCATGAATTCGTCGATGTTCGTAAAGAAGTCGAACACAATGTAAACGCACATCAAGCTGAAAAAGCAGACGAAGAAGGATTGGAGGAAGTAGCGAGCAATGTAGCGGTCAATGATCTTGAACATCATACAAACATATCACCATCCGTGACGGTTTGGTTAAGTTTCCCAGATTGCCAAATCGGGGAGAATCCTGTCGTGGCGTTCAGTCACATTGTACTACTGCCCGAAGTGCCCGCGATAGTCGTTCTACCCCGCAGCGGAGGCGGTCGCAATCAGGCATGGCGAAGCTGAGTCGCAAGTAATGGCGACGAACCGGCTCTCCTTCCGCGGGAAAACAATACTCTCCCGGCACGTACAAGACTCCTTCATTGACGGCCGCCTGAAAGAGAGGACCATCCACCCCAGTGTCGATCTCTTCCGGCAAACGGACCCAAACATACAGGCCGCCCTTTGGGGCCTCATAATGGACGTCGAGGATCGGTGGCAAGTAGCTTTCCAAGGCGGAGACGATCGTCGCGACCTTCTCATGATAAATCGCCCGCAATCGTGTCACATGCTTATCGAACCAGCCGTTTTGAAGGACGGTAGCGAGCACTACTTGATTAAAGTTGGCCGAACCAAAATCGAGATGCCCTTTCAAGGCCAGCACGGGTTCGAGTAATGAGCGAGGAAGTAACCCCCAACCTACCCTCAAACCTGGCGAAAAGGATTTGGAAAAACTCCCCGTGACGATGACCGTCTCGCCGCTAACGTCGTGCGTCCAAACGGATCGAATGTCCTCACCTTCATAGCGCAGATCACGGTAGGCCCAATCCTCGATGATGTAAATGCGATGACGCCGTGACCAGCGATGGGCAATTTCGACTAGGGCTGCGCGACGATCCGCGGCAAGGCTCACCCCTGTTGGATTATCGAAATAAGACGCCACATAGATGGCCTTAACCCGATCAAGTTCCCCATGTCGTTCCAATTCATCGAGCCGGTCTTCAAGGGCCTCGGGGATCAGCCCCTGGTAATCGGTAGCCACGCCCACCGTTCGTGCCCCCAGGCTCTGGATCAGCCCCAGAAAGACAAAGTAACTTGGGGCACCACAAAGGACAATATCACCGGGATCGAGTAACGCTTCAGCCAGCAAATAAAGAAGCTGATTGCTTCCCGCGGTGATCACCATCTGATCCACACTGGCGCGGTGCTCCGCTGCCGATAGACCATCTGCTTGACGCAAACGCTCAAGGATTGCCTCGCGAAGCGGGAGATATCCGCTCGTGGTCCCGTATTGCAAGGCAGCCAGTGCATGAGAGCGATTTGCCCAAATTCTCCGAAAAGCCTCTTCAACCCATTCCACGGGCAAGGAGTTGTGTTCGACAAAACCGGCGGCGAGGGAAATCACATCCGGCTGGGCGAGTGTCCGAGCCATGAGGATATTGGCAATTGGGGCACCACCCGCCCATTCGGCACGGCGACTCAATTTTTTCAGTAAACCCGGGATGGAAGCCGATGGCTCTGTGACGTGACGCATGTTTTCAAACCGTGCTTCATCTTGAAACCCGCAACGAAAGAGCACTCTCCTCGGGATGGCCTAGCCCTCGCTCGCCGCTAGCGTTCATAGTAAACCCGAAGACTCTTGAGGATCAACGGCAATTGACCGCGTTCGTGACACACGGGACTGCGGTGTTTCCTATTATCCCATGGCTCAATCCTACCGAAAGGCGTTGCCCGCAGGTCACGGTTATTCAGGAATGGGGTCCGTTCGCCGGATTGTCATGCCTTCCCAAACTGCCTCGTCGGTGGCAGGATCATAAGTCAGCACGCGGTCAGCGCTACCCGGGGCAGGGGGAAGGTCTATTTTCGGCAACCACTTTCGGTGCTCTTCGATGACGGACGCATACTCTGGCCGGCCCGCCAGGTTGGTCCACTCGTGAGGATCGTTGATCATGTCATACAATTCTTCGCTCCCATCGGCGTAGCGGATATACCGCCAACGTTCACTGCGAACGGCATGGTTTCCCTGGTTATGACTGGTAATCGCCGGGCGATCCCGCTTCGTCGAGGCATCCCGCAGTTGCGGCACCAGGCTGATTCCCTCCAAATCGTTCCGGGGAGTCAAACCACACAGCTCGATGAGCGTCGGATAAATATCGAGCAACTCTACCGGTTGCGTACACCGCTGGCCGGGCGTGATCCCAGGTCCCGCGAAAATCAAGGGCACCCGCGTGCCACGCTCCCACAGCGTATTTTTACCCGTGATACCCTTTTCCCCCAGGTGGAACCCATTGTCTCCCCAGACGACAACGATTGTATTCTTCGCCAGGCCGGTCTCCTCGAGAGCCTCGAGAATGCGTCCGATCTGGGCATCGACAAAAGCCGTGCTTGCCAAATAGCTAATGACAAGGTTCCGCCATTGGTTGTTCTCTTTGACCCATTTCAGCCGCGGCTCGGGAAGATACCAATGCAGATACCACGAGAACCGCGGCGTATCATCCCGATCATTGTCACGCACAAGCGGTAAAACACTGTCATCATTGGGAAACATGTCATACCATTTCTGTGTGACATAGCACGGCACATGGGGCAGGAAAAAGCCCACCGCCAAGAAGTAGGGCTGATTTCGCGGCATACTCCGCAATTGTTCAATGGCCCATGTTGCTAAACGGTAGTCGCCCTTGTCCTCATCACGATGGGGAAACACACCCCAATCCATTAAGGGATGGTTACCCATCGGCGTCGGAGGGATGAGCTTCTTCTCCGGCTTGACCCCAATCCCGGGAGAGGGGCCCCAAACGTCGAACTCCGCTGCCCGCTCGGCAGGTCCACCAACACCACCATGATAAACCTTGCCTGCGGTGTAAGTCCGATAACCATGGGCCTTAAAATGCTGTGGCAGCGTGACGCGGTCTTTCAAGGCCTCCACCTTACGAAACCACGGGGCAAGACCATAAATCCCCGTCGTCGTTGGGCGTAATCCCAGCATCAAACTCGTGCGGGAAGGGTTACAAAGGGGCGAATTGACGTGGGCATTTAGAAACACCGTCCCGCGGGCGGCCAAGCTGTCTAAGTAGGGTGTCTTCGCCAGGGGATGCCCACCCAAACATCCTACCCAGTCGTTTTGGTCGTCAATGGCAATGAACAACACATTCGGCCGTGCCGGTTCTGCACAGGCCTTTCCCTGTAAGCCAAGACTCCCGATCAAAAGGAAGCAAATGAGCATCACGCGGGTTGTCATGTTGACCTCCCCAAGATTATCACTATCCCATGGCAGTAGAAGGCGCTATCCTAACTTACGAGCACACACCTGACTCGCCCGAGCGACATGTCCAAACGGTCCCGCGACTTTTCAACCACCTCGCATTGCACGTGCACAAGGGGTCAAACAACGCGAGGGAGCCGAGCGATTACGGCTTAATTCATTCACTATCCCAACACCAAAGCCCCAGCGAACTTGGAGCCTATCCCAAATCTCCCTCTCCCTTTGGGAGAGGGCTGGGGTGAGGGCAAGCGATCTTTGGAGTCGATCCTCACCCCGATCCCACTCCCGCCGAAGGGGAAAGGGGAGGTTGGGGGACAGGCTTTTAGTATCACGTAAAGGAGTGTCAAACTCAAGCTTTTTCCGAGAAATTACGTCCCGGATATTCCCGAACCCCTGTCGCGCTCTAAACTTAAAGAAGAGTGCAGTACCGCAGACAACTGCCCGGCGCGTCGAGGGCGCGGTCAAACGACTGGTTTTTCACCCGTTACAGGAATGGTTTTCGTGATGTCCTATCGAGAAAACTCCGGTTGGACCCTTGCCAGGTTCATTCCGAAGGATTTTCACCGCATTCGAAGTCTTTTTTCCAAAGGTCCGGGTTCCCTCGGGCCAAACGACGTGAACTCCAAGAATCGCAATGACGACAAGAAGGCCAAGGAAAGGCGGGCCCCAGGAGGACCGGCTGTCCTGTGGTACCTCCTTGTGGGACTGGCCATTAGTTTCTTGTTAGCCGGCTTGATCAGGCCTACCGGAATTGAGGAAATCCCCTATTTGGAACTCGTCCGTCTGGTTGAACAAGGCCCACCGGAGAAAAACCCCCAGGCTGCCGTTGAGGTGACACGGAAAATCGGCAACGAAATTTACCGGATTAAGTATTCTAATCCCCACGATCTAGTAGTTCGCCCCCACGAGGTTGTTGGGAAAGTCACTAAGGAAATCCTTTCCCCCGACTCGAAAAAGACCAAAGCCGAGGACGTCACATTCCGCTCCTCCCGGCTCGGTTTTGAAAATGATAACAATGCCCTTTTGAATCTCCTCCTAGACAGAGGGTTTAAAGGCGTCCGCGGTGGCGAGCCTCCGACCTTTTGGGAGCAGTATGGCCCGCATATCGTCCTTTTGCTGATTTTTGTCCTTGTCATGCTGTTTTTGCTGCGACGGGTGGGCGGACCGGGTTCTGCCATCGCCTTCGGTCGAAGTCGCGGACGTCTCTATGCCCAAGAAGATATTGGGGTCACCTTCAATGACGTGGCTGGGGTAGATGAGGCGGTCGAAGAAGTCCGCGAAGTTGTGGAGTTTCTCAAGAATCCCCAGAAGTTCCGCGCCCTAGGTGGGCGGATTCCCAAGGGAGTCCTCCTCGTCGGGCCACCGGGAACGGGCAAGACCCTCTTGGCCAAGGCTATCGCAGGCGAAGCAGGGGTCCCATTCTTCAGCCTGTCGGGTTCAGACTTTGTGGAAATGTTCGTCGGTGTCGGAGCAGCGAGGGTCCGCGACATGTTCCAGCAGGCCCAGGCCCGGGCACCCTGCATCGTCTTCATCGATGAGTTGGATGCCCTCGGCAAGATGCGGGGAACAAGCATTGTCGGCGGGCATGAAGAACGCGAACAGACCCTCAATGCCTTGCTCGTGGAAATGGACGGCTTCAACTCAAACAGTGGCGTTATCGTCCTGGCGGCCACCAACCGTCCGGAAACCCTCGACCCCGCCTTGCTCCGTCCCGGTCGCTTTGATCGCCATATCTTGGTCGATCGCCCTGACGTGCGAGGCCGCGAGGCCATCCTCAAGGTTCACTGTCGCAATGTGAAGCTCGACCCCTCGGTGAACATTAGCGAGATTGCGGCCCTCACGCCCGGATTTGTCGGGGCTGATCTGGCCAACCTGGTCAACGAGGCGGCTCTTCTCGCTGCTCGGAAGAATAAACCCACCGTGACGATGGAAGAGTTTACCGAGGCCGTGGAGCGGGTCACCGCCGGTCTCGAAAAACGTCAGCGGGTGATGAGCGAGGAGGAGAAACGGCGGGTGGCCTACCATGAAAGCGCCCACGCCTTGGTGGCTTATTGCCTGCCTAACACTGATCCGGTCCACAAGGTTTCCATAATCCCGCGGGGCATCGCCGGCCTTGGGTACACACTCCAGCGCCCGGAGGGTGATCGTTACCTCCTCACCCAAAGCGAATTGGAAAGCCGCATTCAGGTCCTTTTGGCCGGCAACGTGGCCGAGGAGCTTGTTTTTCAGGACATTTCCACGGGGGCGCAGAATGATCTCCAGCGGGCCACCGACATCGCCCGCAGTATGGTCACGGAGTTTGGCATGAGTCGGTTAGGGCGGCTATGTCTTCGTGACGACACGCCTTCGCACTTGGGTATTTACAACGATTGGACGCGACCCCGCTGGTACAGCGAGGCCACCGCCGAGGAAATCGACCGCGAGATTCGGCGCATTCTTGATGAGGCCCTGGAGAGGACGCGGCGGATTTTGGAAACCCGTCGTCAGGCCTTGGAGGCCCTGGCCCAACGCCTGATGGAAAAGGAAGTCATTGACCAAGACGAACTACGGGAAATTGTCGAGGCCAATTCTCCCGGCCCTGTCGTCGTGCCGGGTACGGAAGAAGTTAAACCGCGCCGCGAAGCCCCAGCTTCGGCACCGCGAGACGCAAGCACCGCCTCACCCGAGGCAACGCCCTGAAATTAAGAGCCTATCCCAAAAACTCCCCCTCTCCTCTTGGGAGAGGGTTGGGGTGAGGGCAGGGAGGGACGCGGTCCCCCGCGTCCGTCATTTAGCGCCTATCCCAAAGTTCCCTCCCTCCGGGAGAGGATTGCGGTGAGGGCAAGCGTATGGCGGAATCGATCGAGAGAATCCGCAGCAATTCGAGCCACCATCACCCCCGCCCGCTCTCCCGCCGAACGGGCGAGGGGAGATTATGGGATAGGCTCTTACCGAACACGATGGCGCTGCCGCGCGGTTATCATATCTTCGATCACGAGCGGGCAACTCGGTCCTCGCGGGCTTCGTGGTTGTGTTCGACAGTGCGGTCGTAGCGTCCGAAAACCATCCGCCCAGCACTGGTTTGGAGGACGCTCGTCACATTGAGGACGACCGTGCGGCCCACGTATTCTCGACCATCCTCCACAACGACCATCGTGCCGTCGTCAAGATAACCCACACCCTGTTGCTCTTCCTCCCCTGGGCGAACCAAACGGACTTGAATTTGTTCACCCGGCAGAAACCGCGGTTTGAGGGCGTTGGCTAGGTCGTTGATATTGATCACCCGAACGCCGTGGACTCGGGCCACCTTATTGAGGTTGTAATCGTTTGTCACAAGGCGACCTTCCAGGTGCTTTGCCAGGGTGATTAGTTTCAGGTCCACCGACTGCCCACTAAACTCTGGCAGATCACGGTCCCAAATGACAAAATCGACATCCGGATTGTTACGGAGACGATTGAGGATATCCAGGCCACGTCGGCCCCTCGCCCGCTTGGTACGGTCGGCGCTGTCGGCAATCGCCTGCAATTCTGTTAGGACGAACCGCGGCATGATGAGTCGGCTATCGAAAAGGTTGGTTTCCACCAGGTCAGCGATTCGGCCATCAATAATCACGCTCGTGTCCAGAATGTAAGGCCGCCGCCCTCTCACCTCCTTGGTAAACTCCACGTAGGGGATGATAAAGCGAAAATCGTCCTTGGTCTGAAACAAAAAGCTGATGCACGTGTAACACAAGATGGCCGAGACAATCAACTGGACGACATTGCGGACTTGCTCGTCCACTTGTAGGCTCTCAAAGACGGGCGTCAAGGCCAAGCCCGCTACGTAGCTGAGGAACAAGCCCACGATCAAGCCAAAATAGACCGAGGTGATGATCTCTAGGGGCTTCCGGGGAATCAGAACGTCCACAAGGATGGCAAGTCCGCCGATGGCCATGATCACCGCCACAAGGACCCAGGCCATCCACTGATGATCCTGCGGATAAAGGCCGGACTTGACCACAATAACGGCAACGCCGGCCAGGACGATCAACAAAGCAAACCGCAAAAATGTCAACACCATTGGCACGCCCTTTTTCTTTAAGGAATACTTTATTAGGTCTTCGTGATGCCGGGCCTTGACCGTAAAATGAGAACACAACTATTTATGCCCCAAAAACGAGCATGCTCGCGGCCGCCCAGGTACCCTCTGATTTTACCCCGGATTCGCGGCGACTCATAGTCTTGAAGAGAAAAATACTGCCCCCTTCATGAGAGGGGGATTCCCAGCACAAGACGACCATTTAGGCCGCACGGCTCTGGGATAACAAAAATCATAATACTAGGGGATTGACCCTACCCAGTTGTGGTGTCCCCATTAACGGTGCAATATCGGGATTATCGGTTGCGCCAGGCATTGTGCTGCCCATCGGTCGCCCTCCGCCGGGTCCTCTTTTAGAGCTTCGGGTCCTGCCGATGGACCGGGTAATTTGTTAGAATCAAATCTTCTGAGCAGGATGCACAATATGACCATTTTGTGCCAGGGATGGATGTCACGTTTCTTTGAACCTATTTCGTGGTGATACTATCTCGGGTAAATACTGGCTGCGGGATCGGTCAGTCTTTGGTCCGAACGCAACAACAGGTTTCCAGGATGGGAAAAACGTGGGAATATAAGGATCTCAAGGCCTTGCTGGAGCCGTTCCAGCAGACGCATCTTTTGGCAGGTTGGGAAGACCTGTCGGAGGAAGGGCGGGCAAGGCTGGCTGCGCAGATCCGCGAGTTGGATTTACCCCTCATTGCGCGACTCTTTCGGGACCGCAATCTGCCTATTGATATCGCCAGCCTCGTCGAACGCGCGGTATCCCCACGGGGTGTTCGTTTGGATTCTGAAGGTGCGGGACTTTCCCCGGCCGACGCCTATCGCTTAGGCCAAGGTGTGCTCCAACGCGGTGAGGTGGCGGCACTGCTGGTGGCCGGCGGTCAGGGAACACGCTTGGGCTTTCCCCACCCGAAAGGAATGTTCCCCATTGGGCCAATCTCCGGACATTCTCTCTTTCAAATCCATGTGGAAAAGGTCCTTGCGCGATCCCGGAAAGCCGGTTGCCCCATCCCACTTGCTGTGATGACTAGCCCGGCCACCCATCAGGAGACCGTCGAGTTCTTCTCGCGCCATGGCCGATTTGGACTGCCCGAAGAGGATCTTTACTTCTTCTGTCAGGGCACAATGCCCTCTGTGGATGCTGCCACCGGCAAGATCTTGCTTTCCGCCCCCGGGGATTTAGCCCTCTCTCCCGATGGCCATGGTGGAATGTTAGCTGCCATTATCCGCAGTGGGACGTTGGAGAAGCTGGCGTCCCGCGGCATCAAGTACCTTTTTTACTTTCAGGTCGATAATCCCCTGGTGGATATTCTTTCGCCCTCGGCGATCGGCTATCACATTTACTTCGGTTCAGAAATGTCCACCGAGGTTGTCGCTAAAGAGACGCCCTTCGATCGGGTGGGAAATGTGATCGAGGTGGACGGACGGCTTTACGTGGTCGAATACAGCGACTTGCCCGACGAGCTTGCCCAAAAACGGTCACCTGATGGCCGGTTGCTTTTGTGGGCAGGAAGTATCGGGGTTCACATCATTAACGTCGATTTTCTCTTCCGCATGTACGAGCAGGTTGACGCCTTGCCCTATCATTTGGCCTACAAAAAGGTCCCTTACTACGATCCGGCGTCCGGGCCGGTGACACCGACGAAGCCCAATGCGATCAAGTTTGAACGGTTCATTTTCGATCTCATTCCGCATGCCAAGAATGCCATCGTCATTGAAGTCAATGCGGCCCAGCACTTCGCACCGCTGAAAAACGCCCCGGGTGCGGATCGCGATACGCCCGAGCATGTCCGGCAACAGATGATCGCTCTGCACCGCTCTTGGCTGGAACGCAATCAAGTCGCCGTCTGCGATGGTGTCGCCGTCGAAATCAGCCCACTGTTCGCCGTTGAGCCGGATGACCTCAAAGGTCGCTTTCCGCCGGGCTACAGAATCACGGAGCCGACTTTCTTTTCGCATACGACGTGGGTTTCTTCCGCCGAGTCAAGAAGATAAACTACGGTCGATTGTTGCGGTGGGGACACCGGACGGCCCCATGAGGAAGTCTGGTGTGACGTTGTCTCTTTTCACAAGGAGTAAGGCTATGGCCACCTTCGTCATGCTCGGCAAGTATTCCCCGGAGGCTTTACGCCAGATCAGCGCCGAACGGACAGAAAAGTTCGTGAAGACGATCGCGGAACTAGGAGGTAGTGTCCGGGCGATGTTCGCCACGCTGGGAGAGGTGGATCTCGTCCTGATCGTGGACCTTCCGGGAATCGAACAGGCCGCTAAGGCCTCAGTGGTCGTCAGTAAAGACACAGGCATCCACTTCAGCACCCATCCCGCCATCGCCGTGAAGGACTTCGATCAACTGGTTGGATAACCGTGCCGCTAGTCCTTTTTGGCCCCAGAACATGACCCCGCGGAGGCCTACGAGCATTTGACGAAGCCGTACGTCGGGGAACAGGGCGTTATGTCGCCAGCCGGTAACTTGCCAGCTTCGCCCATTGCTTCCAAACGATAACCATTGCCGCCACCCGTGGACTATGGGGGCAAGCATCCGGGGATCACCAACCCGGCATCGTCCGAGCATTAACCCATGTGTGCCTTGGCGAACACAAGATAGGCCAACAGAACCACAGCCAGGCCATACATCAGCCAAGGGACTTCGCGTCCCTTGCCGGCAAGGAACTTGATGAGGGGATAAACAATGAACCCCAGGGCCAAGCCGTCAGCGATGGAATAGCTGAAGACAATTCCCGTCATGGTGACGAAGGCGGGAATCGCCTCGGTGGCCTGATCCCACTCGATTTTGAGAACATTCTTCATCATCATTGACCCAACGATCAAAAGGGCGGCAGCGGTAATCGGCGGATAACTGCCGACCATCTCGATCAAGGGATAACAACAGGGGGCCACAAGAAAGAGGATGGCCACGATCACCGCCGTAAGGCCTGTTCTTCCGCCCTGCTCGATCCCCGCCGCACTTTCGATAAAGCTTGTGACGGTACTAGTTCCACACACGGCGCCCACCACAGTTCCCACGGCATCTGCGGACAGTGCCTGTTTCGCCCGGGGGATGCGGTTATCGCGAATGAATCCGGCCTGTTCGCTAACACCCACTAAGGTTCCTAGAGTGTCAAACACATCCATGAATAGGAAAATCAAAATGTAGGGGATCATTGGCAAAGCAAGGGCATGGATCAAATCCATTTTCGCAAATGTTGGGGCCATCGAGGGTGGACCGGAAAACAAATGTTCTGCCGGGGCGAATCGGGTCATAAGCTGCGATTGCCGGACGATCTCCGTTTCGGCCAGTCCCGGTAGTAGTGGAATCACCTGCCGCAATCCCACAGCCAGAAGAGTTGCCGTAAAAATACCAATAACAATCGCCCCGGGAATGCGCCGGGCATAGAATGCCGCCGTCACCATTAGACCCACAAAAAAGACGATCACATCCGGACTGGTCAATCGCGGACTCAATTTGACGATCTGCCCCGGAGCCCCCACAATCACCGATGCCCCTTGCAGCCCCAACAGGGCGATAAAAAGGCCAATCCCCGCCGCAATGGCATTTCTCATGCTGGGACTAACGGCCTCGAGTAATCGTTCTCTAATTCCGAGTAGCGATAGAACGAGAAACAAAACCCCGGAATAGAAAATGACCCCCAAAGCAATAGACCAAGCCGTGGTCGTTCCCGCCTGAATTCTCCCCGCTTGAATCTCCTGCTCCAACCAAACCTGGGCGGCCGGTATTAACGAGAGAACAAAGACGAAATTCTCTCCCATGCCCGGCGCCAGGGCAATCGGATACCGGGCATAGATTCCCATGATCAACGTGGCGATGGCCGCGGAAACGCACGTGGCCGTTGTCACGGCCCCAAAATCCAGCCCCGTCTCATTTCCAAACATCTTCCCGGAGAGGACCTGTGGTTGCACCACGATGATGTAGGCCATCGTGAGAAAGGTCGTCAGACCTGCCAGGAATTCTCTTGGTACATTCGTTCCGTGTTCTCGAAGCTGAAACCAACGTTGTAACATGCCTCAACCTCCGGTCAACTGACATACTTATGCTGCCCCCCAAGAAGGTCTTCGCTTCCCCAGATCACATTTACCGCAGGCCCTCTCTATGTTTATGAGCCTGGTGATTTTACCCGAATCACAATTCGGGCCAAGGTGATCCGCTCATAAGCATGTTTGTTCCCACGTTCATAAAGGAGAAGGACGGTTCCATCCGGCAAACTGGCCAGACAACTGTAAGCTGCCGGACCTTCCCAAACAACGACTGACCATGGCCAGGTCTGACCATCGTCCGGGCTAAAGCGGACCGTCATTCTGCGGCGTTCCTTGGTGTCCGCCGGATTGGAAAAGGCGATCAACGGTCGCCCTCCGATAGTAATTCCGTCCACGCGGCGGATACTGGCTTGACACACCGGTTCCACAAGCTGCTGGTCATACCGTACCTCGGACCAGGTGATCCCCCCATCAGAACTCTCGGCCACAGCGCGACAAGGAAACTGCCGGTTGTAATTTCGCATATTGAGGAGAAGTCGGCCATCCGAAAGCTCGACGACCTCGCATTCATTCGTCTTGGGCTTAGCCACTCCGCCCAGACGCCACGTTTGCCCATGATCATCGCTCAAGATGACGTGGGAACCCCACGTGCCGTCGTCCGCAATATGATCGCAGGGGATGACCAAACGACCGCTGCGAGTTTGAATCCCACAACCGGGTCCGGTGGCGTACCACGACCATTCAGGCAACTTGACGTGCTCCGTCATGTTGACAGGCTGGGTCCATGTCTGGCCGTGGTCAACACTCTTGGCAAGCCACACCGTGCGTGTGCCACGGCTTTTGCGGGCGACGATGTCTCGCTCATGATCCTCGCCCAAATTGTGCGTCATCCAAAGCCAAATGACACCGGTTTGCTGATCCACCACGGGACAGGGGTTTCCGCAAGTGTTGGGACCGTCGTCCCAGACAACGACGAGGTCCCCAAAAGTTGATTGACCCGGGGCCAGCCGTCGCAAAACAAGGTCGATGTCGCCCGAATCGCCTAGCCCGTGCTTTCGGCCTTCGCAAAAGGCCAAGAGGCTACCATCCGGGCTGCGGAGCAATGAGGGAATCCGGTAGGTGTGATAGCCTTTCTCGCCAGAAATGAAGACATCTACTTGCTCCACCACGGAGGCTTCCACAACGGGTTGTGCGGCTTCGCCTCCTCGCAACGCTGCTCCCGGTAAAAGAGCTACGGCAAGAACACCGTAGGCCAATCCGAGGTGCCATGCCGAGAGCAAGCGGCCTATCACTCTCCCCAGGTGCATATCAGAAACCTCCAGCGTTGGGCTCATCACACGGGACACATCGTGCAGACGATCAAAGCGATTTCGATAATCTCGCCGATTCCCTGAAGCATTGTGGAGAAAAGGCGACGCGTTTGCAACCGGCGCGGCACGTTGCCTTTAGGGTCTATCCCAAGAAGTCCCCCTCTCCCTCCGGGAGAGGGTTGGGGTGAGGGCAAGCGAACGTGAGAATCGATTGAGAAAACCGGCAGCGGTTCGAAGCACCCTCACCCCCCGACCCCTCTCCCGCCAAACGGGCGAGGGGAGATTATGGGATAAGCTCTTAACCCGAAGCAAAACGAGCCGTGACGACCGATACACTGCCGATCAATGTCCCACCATGTATCGCGACCACCACGGCACACAGACGTCCGATTCAGTGGCCCCGCATTGGTACGGGTAACCCACCGTGGTTGCTCGTCGTCGAAGATCGGACCAATTCTGACGGTCTCAAAAAGAAAACCGCCCGAGTCCAAGATGGACCCCGGCGGTTGACCAATCGACCTCTCGCGATATTGCGACTGGATGCGTCGCTGCGAGACGAACGAGGGTCGGGCGTGCAC
>JAKPII010000374.1 GCA_029549885.1 Planctomycetota bacterium | reverse complement strand
GGATACACTTACGGCTTGCCCCGCAACTCTTCCCGATTGGCTGTGGTTTGCAGGGAATCGTCGCTCGGATACACTAACTTCAGGCTGCGTTACGCGATAACTACGGCTGTGGTTTGCAGGGAATCGTCGCTCGGATACACTTAGTTTGTTTTCGACTATGCATCTGCGAGTGCTGTGGTTTGCAGGGAATCGTCGCTCGGATACACTGCAAGCATGGCACTGGCAAGCGGGCTAGCAGCTGTGGTTTGCAGGGAATCGTCGCTCGGATACACTCTTTTTCAAGGACGAGGTGCCCAAGGACTGGCTGTGGTTTGCAGGGAATCGTCGCTCGGATACACTATTTGCGACGTAACTTCCTAACAAGACGATAACTTACGACAAATTCGCGCTCAAAAAAGCATGAGCTGACGGGGCGGTTTTTCGGTCTCTGTGCGTAATTTTCCCACATAATTTTCCATCTTCCCGAATTGCCGATCGGTGACCGGCAGCAGTCGAACCTCGCCGTCCGGGGGCAGGGCTTCCCGGATTTCTTGCCGATATGGTGCCAGCGCCTCCTCGCTGGGGAAAGGTCTTGCGTAAACCGAGTACTGCAACTGCGTAAAGCCCAACTCCAGCAGTCGTTTGCGGAACCGCACGTATTCGCGGCGGGCCGCACGGTCGTTCATCGGTAGGTCGAAAAAGACAAATAGCCACATGATCTTGTAACCGGAAATAGGTTCACTCCGCGCCATGCTTGTCCCACTTTGGTAAAAGGAGATGTGCCGTTCGTTTGAGAAAAACCTCGGCCAGCGATGCTGCAACCCGGTGCAATACGTCAAAAAGCGTCCGTCTTTCACCGTCCAGGTCATAGCGCTCCTCGGCAAAGCTGAGCAATCGCGCCTTGATTTCCGGGGTCAATTCCGCATCGGGTGGGTACTCCTTAAGGAGCCGGGCGACCATGAGGTCCACGCGGGGGCGGAATGGTTCCATAAGGTCGTCGGCCAGGCAAAATGGGTTGTAGCGATTGTGGTGGTGAATGCCCAAGCTGGGGTGCAGGCCGGTGGCCGTAATGGCCCGCGCTGTGATCGCCCTGAGAACGGCATAACCGTAGTTGAGATAGCGATTTTGAGCCTCTCCACGCGGTTTGCGTCGAAATGAGGGATCACCAAAGAGCCGTGGCCAGTAGCGCCGCGCGGCCACAGCCTCGGCATTTGAGGCATCGCCCGATTTCACACGCCGGGCCAATTGTCGCAGGCCATGATCGTCCCCATAAAGCTCCTCCAAGGTGTGTGCCTGAGATTCGATCTTATTGCGTATGATTTGCCGCCAGATCCCTCTTCGTGTCATGACTGAGGCGCGGGCCTGTGCGGCCAAACGTTCCGTCTGAAGGTGGTGAGTGACAAGCGGGAACATGGTCGCCACCGGGCGACTTTTGGCGTCACAGACAATGCATACGGCACCGGCCTCGGCCAGACCGGCGAGGACAGATTGCGTGAGCGTTATTTGCGAATGGCATACAATGAGGGTCGCCACCTCGGCAAGCGGCACGGTGGTGGTCGCCTGCTCACCCATTTCAATGACAAGTTGTCGATGACGGACAGACAGCCGAGCCGGCTGTGTTGCCAAATCAATGATGTGGTTAATCATTGGCCGGACGGACCTCGCCTAAAGGTGTGACCCACACCTTCCGTGTGTTCCGTTTAAACAGTTTGCTATAGTTCGCGCGAATCCTGCCTCGCTCACGTTTGATGACGCTCATTGGTCGCGCGTCATTGGGCAGACGAAATTCGATATCGTCATCGGAAAGCGAGACAACGCGAAGTAACTGCTTGCGCTGATCCTCGCCGATCCATTCGATGTAGTCGCTTTTGCACAATGAGAACTTAAATCGCGTGTTTGGCCCATGGTCGCGACAGACCACGGGCTGGCCATTTTTCATCCGTTGAAAGGCCTCGTAGAGACTGACGACTTTTCCTTGCCACGCCGTTTCGTTTCCCTGGTCATCGAGGAGGGCATAGATTTCGATATGATGCTTACTACTGGGAATGACGTAGCGGATGCGGTGATTCTGGCCGACGGGCATGACATGGTCAGAAACCCAAATCCGGACGGATTTGACTTTTCTGCCATTAAACACCGGAAGATTTTCTGGGGAGTTAAAGACCTTTTTGGGTTCCTTTCCCCCATGACGTTCGAGGGTCTCTTGCACAAGCGTTCTAATGCGGTCATCGACAATTTTCGAGACTTCTTTGGGCGATAAATCTTTCAATTGTTTGCGATGCTTGGGTTTTTGGCCACCAATAGGTGGGGTGTAAAAGTTTGCGTCATGCAAAGGACCCGAGACCCGACGGTTAGGGCGATAAGAGACGACGATATTGTGAATCTGTTGCCGGACGTCGTTCAGAAAGCCCTCCCACGGCGGATCGATCTGCACGGTGATGCGTGAAAACGTTTTGGGAAGTCGGGCGGCTGCCCAAGATATCCTCTGGACCAGCGAGGCGTCGGCCAGCGCGATGGTGATGGCATCGATGGCATGGTGGCGATGATCGGTGCGTTCTTTCTCGGGTCCGCCGCCGAGAATGGTATTGAGATCCCAGGCCTGACGCACAATCGCCGTGAGTTGGCCTTTAATGGCGAAGATTCGCTGCTTTCCTGAAGGGTCAATGCGACCTCCATAAAGATGGCCGAGATAATCGGCGGCCTCTCGGGAAATCCAGCGGGTATCGTTGAGGTCCCGTTGCGGATAGTCCTCTGGGATGCTTTCGGCCTTAAAGCGTCTCAGTTTTTCTGACTTAAAGGGCTCCTTGAACCTTTCCACCCGCGCGAGGATCTCATGCCAGGGCTGCTGATTGCTTCCATACGCCTCGAAAGGCGTGCGGTTCTTTTTGACGTCTCTGTTTTCCTGATGGTAGCAGAGCGTCTTATTGGCAAAGGAATTATCGAGAGAGCGGCTAAACGGCCAGATATGCTCCACATCGAATTGGGGCTGATCGCCAAGGAGGGCTTCTAGCGTGATCGGGCGTCCGGTATAGGGGCACTCCCAATTGCACTCTTCGGCCAGGAGATATTTTTCGATATCTGCTCCCTTGGCCTCTCGACCCAAGACCTCCTGAATCTTGGCGGCGGCGGCTTTTCTTTGTTTTTCCCGCTGACGCATTTCTTCGGCACGTTTTTCGCGGACCTTGCGCGGATTCTTGAGATCGCGGGCCAATTCGATCCGGATGAGCTGCGGCTTACCATATTTGCGGATCAGGGCATTGACGACCTTGCGCAACTCTGTCAGGGCTCGCACAACCAACGGGTTTCGGACATCCTTCACGACCTCTTGAACAGGCGGCAAAAGATCATGGACGTCCGTTTTCCGCTGCGTGCCCCCGTAGATCTTTTGAATTGCCGTATTCAGGGAGTCGCCTTTCTCCAAAAGTGGCAAGAGCTTGCGGATAGCGCGGCGGCTGTACTTGTGATAGCCGCTCTCCAAAGTGACCTTGCTCAGTTTATCGGCCACCTCTGGAGCAAAATGCCAAACCTTTTGAAGACGCGCTGCAAGTGCCTCGGGACTAAGATAGGCGATGATGGTATCGACCAGTTCTTTTCGTTGTGACTCGCTGAGGTTTTCCCAGGTTTTGGTTCCTATGATTCTTCGTATCCGCACGGCGGTTTTATTGCCGGGCAGTTCCTTTTCGCCGCCCCGCTCCATGGAAAACTTCCAGCCTTCACCCGTCAACCCAAGCACCTTTTTTATGGCGTCGAAGGTCAGTTTTTCGTGTGTCTCGGCCAGGGCGTACAAGGTTTGACGTTCTTCCTGGGTCAGGCTTCGCATGTCGCCTTTAGGATCAATCAAGGTCAGATCGTTGATCCTTTGCATATAGCGAATGCGTTGCGCTTCAAGGCAAGCCATCGGCGCCCTGCGGAAAGGATAAATCCTTTCGACGTTGCCATTGCCGAGATCTTTCGTCAGGCATTCCAGCGTGCATCGACCAACAAGGCCTTTTTGGGACTTTAGAGGCCGTTGGAAGAACAAGGCCTTAAAGAGCTTTTCCTTGTTTTCATCTGTCAAAACCGTGGGATGATGGGGGCGCTGCGCATTCCAGATCAATTCGAATTCATGCTGATACATTTTGCGTGACGTCCAGCGTGCTCGGATACGCTGCTCCAGCGGGTTGACGCGGGAAAAGTACTCACCGAGGGTGCGGGCACCGCTCGCCCGAATGTTCTGCTCAAGTTCTGAGATACCCTTTTCGACCTCCCCATGCTTTTCTTCTTTGGGTGCGGAACGGCGATTGCTAAGATAGCCGCGACGCTGGGCAAGGTGGAAAAACACCCGGCCGAGCAATTGTGGCGGTAATGCGTAATCCAGGGCTGCTGCCCGCAAACGATACACAAAGGTATGGTCCAACAAGTCGTCGTTGGCCAAGGCGGGGACGTTTTGCTTTAACCACTCCTTGGCCTGCTGATCGATAGCGTCGAGTGTTGCCTTGCGCACGGTGCTTGAGCGCGGACCGCGCGGTACAAGGCCCATATCTTGTAGGGTACGGTAGGTGCGACGGAGCCGCTGGGCCCTGCGAAAGAGCTGGCGGCGGGTTTGCCGCGATTCCCGCCGGGTCTGGTTGGCGGGTTTCTTTTTGCCCTGCTCAGCGTTGCTCGGTGAAGCATCACTAGTGTCCCAGCAACGGACGCCTGCGGCAAGCAGACCCTTGGGACCCTGCCCATTGACTTCGATGGCTGCCCAGCCCAGTGAGACGACCCCCAAATCAATGCCCAGAATGTACGATTTTTGGTTGTCAGGCATTGCAACCCCTTTCTGTTAGATTGGCCACTTGACAAGAATTCTGTTCCCGTTAAACTAGGGTTTAGTGTATCCGAGCGACGGTTCCATGGCAAATCACAGTAAGGTGATTCCATTGGAATCGCGCGTACGGTTCGCCCGATTTGGGTGCCGCTTACGCCCTCAGCCTTTGGCGGGGCGTTTTTTATGCGCAGACGCAGCTTTTGCCTATTTGGATATGTCGGGCAGAGTGGGCTGCGGGAAGAAAAGCGGTTTCGTTCTACTCGTCTTTTCCTGGGCTAGGCAGCCGTGGGTCAGGGGCAATCATGTCGGAGACGATCTTGGCCTTGTTGCCGACCTCTTTTTCCACCAAGTGACAGCAGACATAATGACCGTCGAGGTCGAGAATCCGCGGGACTTCCCGGCTACAGATATCCATTCGCTTGGGGCAGCGCGGGTGAAAGCGGCAACCGGGCGGCGGGTTCTCGGGGCTGGGGGGATCACCCTCCAGGATGATCCGGCGGCGACCGCTGCCAGGCTCCATCGTGGGAATTGCCGAGAGAAGGGCTTGCGTGTAAGGATGGAGCGGCTCGGCATAGAGTCGGAGGCTGTCCGCTAGTTCGACGATCTCGCCAAGATACATGACGGCCACGCGATCGGACAGATACTGCACCACGGACAAATCATGAGAAATGAAAAGATAGGTCAGGCGATATTGCTCGCGGAGCGCGACCAAAAGGTTGATGATCTGCGATTGGATGGACACATCCAGGGCCGAAAGCGGTTCATCCAGAACAATGAAATCAGGTCGGAGGATCAGGGCGCGAGCAATACTCACGCGTTGTCGCTGTCCCCCGGAAAGCTCGTGGGGATAGCGGTCGGCAAACTTGGGGCTGAGGCCGACCTCTTCAAGAATCTTCATGACGCGTTCGTGACGCTTTTGTTTGGCCTGGGCCCGGGTCAGAGTTTGTGTCGTAGAGGAATTGTTCGACTCGGTGGAGGAATTTGCCTTAAGGAGTTCCCGGCATCGCTGATGGACGATAAGGCCTTCTTCGATGATCGACTTAATCGTCATTCGGGGATTGAGCGAGCTAAAGGGGTCCTGAAAGACGATTTGCATCCTTCGCCGCATTGCCCGAAGTTCCTGGCCGGTCGCTTTAAGGACGTCCTGCCCGTCGAAGACGATAGTTCCGCTGGTGGGTTCCAACAATCTAACGACAGTGCGGCCCAAGGTTGTCTTTCCGCAGCCTGATTCGCCCACCAGGCCAAGCGTTTCGCCCCGGCGAATGGCGAAGGAGACATCATCCACGGCGCGGGTATTGGCCACCACGCGCGAGAGCAAACCCCGGCGCTTGGGGAAATATTTTTTCAGGTGTCGAACAATCAATAAGATGTCGTGATCCATAGGCCTTAATTTTGTTGATCAAAAACGCAGTTCGCCGGCGAAGTGACAGCGGACGAAATGGCAAGGTGCGATTTCACGCAAGTCCGGCTCCTCTTGTTCACAAATCTTCTGGCGATAGGGACACCGCGGATGGAACTTGCAGCCGCTCGGGAAGTCTTTGGGATTGGGGACGTTTCCTTCGATGGTGGCAAGCCGTGTTCGCTTGTCCTGCCCTAAACGGGGCCGGGAACGGAATAAACCTACCGTGTAGGGATGATACGGCTGTTCAAAAAGCTCTTGCACCGACGCCTGTTCGACGATTTTGGATGCGTACATGACGGCCACATCGTCGGCCAATTCGGCTACCACGCCGAGATCATGGGTGATGATCAAGATGGACATTTGCCGTTCGTGCTGGATCTGCTTTAGCAGTTCCAGGATTTGCGCCTGGATGGTGACATCGAGGGCCGTCGTAGGTTCGTCGGCGATTAAGAGGGCGGGGTTACAGGATAGGGCCATGGCGATCATGACCCGCTGTCGCATCCCGCCAGAGAACTGATGGGGATAATCTCGCCAACGGACTTCGGCATTGGGAATGCCCACCTGTTGGAGCAGCTTGATCGTCAAATCCTTAGCTTCGCTGAAGGACTTCTTTTGATGGAGTTGAATTGCCTCGATGATTTGCGAGCCGACCGTGAAGACGGGATTGAGTGAGGTCATCGGTTCCTGAAAGATCATGGCGATATCACGACCGCGAACAGCCCGCATCTCGCGATCGCTGAGATCGGTTAGGACGGTGGGCTTGTTTTTGGTGTCCCAGAATGTGATTTTTCCTCGCACAATTTTTCCGGGGGGGGCCACCAGCCGCATGAGTGACAAGGCCGTCACGGACTTCCCGCAGCCAGATTCCCCCACCAAGCCCAGGGTTCGGCCTCGTTTGATTTCGAAGGAAACGTCGTCCACCGCCCGGAGAATACCGTCGTCGGTGAAAAAATACGTGCAAAGGTTTTCCACCCGCAAGAGCGGTTGCAATTCGGTTGAAAGGGGCTGTTGAGTTGGAGAGATTTGGGCCGTCATGAGTGGACTTCAGTGATCACGATGATTGGATCTCGTCTAGATTCGTAGGCGTGGGTCCATGGCGTCGCGCAGGCCATTACCCACCAGGTTAAAAGCCGTCACCGTAATGAACATGGCCAGCGAGGGGAACACCACCAGCCACCAGTAGTGATAGTTTTCACTTCCCGTTCGTAAGAGCAACCCCCAGCTTGGTGCAGGAAGACGGACGCCGAAACCAAGAAGGCTCAGCCCGGCCTCGGTGATGATGGCCCCGGCAATACCAAACGGGGCCGCAACCATAGCTGGGGAAACCGCGTTGGGCAAAACGTGTCGAAAGATGATTCGCAGATCGGAGGCACCTGTTGCCTTGGCCGCCGTCACGTAATCGGTGTTTCGTTGTTTGAGCACTTCACCGCGGATAAGTCGGGCGATGGTCGGCCAGCCTGTTAGGCCGATCACCACCATGATGATGTAAATACTTTGCCCCAGGAGTCCCACCAACGTCAAAATGAGAAAGAATGCCGGAAAAAGCATAATGACCTCGATCAATCGCGAGATAACAATGTCGATCAATCCGCCGAAATAGCCGGCCAGGGCGCCCAGCAGAATGCCAATCGCCATGTAGATTCCCACAGCGACAAATCCGACGGTGAGCGAGATACGTAGGCCGTACAACATCCGCACAAGCACATCCCGTCCGACGTCGTCTGTCCCCAAGATGTGCGGAAAGCCGTCGTTGCTCTCTCGCCAGAAGACGACCGGTTTGCCAGGTTGCCCGTCGGGACCCGTCGGACCGGGCACATAGCGCGGTTTGCGATACAAGGGCGGTTTAACAGGGGAGTCCATATCCTGTTCGGTTGGCCCAAAGGGAATCAGCGGATAAATGGCTACCACCTGACCTTGGCGGTGGAACTCTTCTTCGGGGAAGGTCCGTGCCCGATAGCGGTTGTCGGGCCGAACCCCAGGGATGGATAACAACACCGCCAGAGCCATGATCATCCCCACATATAACATGGCAAAGGCCCCCACGGGTACGCGTTTGCGACGGTATTTTGTCCTGAGCCGGTAATAGGCAATTGCGGAAACAGCAACCCAGGGGAAAAAGGCTACCAAGGCAAGATTGAACCAATAGTCAACGGTCTCTTCGGGGTTCAAGAGGGCACGAAACCAGGGCCAGATCGCACCGTGTTCGTCTCGGAAGTAGAACGGTACATTCGAGGCAATCGCCGGGGCGAAAATGGCAAGCAAGAACAGTGGGGCAAGCGTCCAGAGAGCGGCTAACGAGAGCCGATTCTTGCAGAACTGTCGCCACACAATGTCCCAGTACGACTGTTCCGACGTCATTGCTCCTCGCCTCGCGCGGAGAACGTGATCCGCGGATCGACCAACACGTACAGGATGTCCGTCAGGAGAATGCTCACCAAAACAATGATGGCGTCGATGTAGATTAAGGCCATCAGCGTGGGATAGTCCTTTTGCTCGATGGATTCCCAGCTCAAGCGGCCCATGCCGTGAATGCCGAAAATGTATTCCACCAAGACGCTTCCCCCTAAAAGGGCCGGAAGGAAGTTGGAAAACAGCGTAAGGATTGGGATGAGGGCATTTC
>JAKPII010000371.1 GCA_029549885.1 Planctomycetota bacterium | reverse complement strand
GTCAAGCAACGCAGAGGACACGTCGCTGACGTGAAATGACATCTCCAGCTCGCTCTGGTCCTTGGGATTGAGGCGGTCTTGGCCGCGGGTCTTGGCTGTCCCGTCAGGATCACCTCAATTGGTACGGCATTCGCTTGAGCTTCTTCTGCCATTGAGGCTCACCACCGATCCCGTCCCATGGAAGAAGGAGTGAAAGCGATGCGACGAGCTGGTGTGCAGGTCTTGGACCCGGTGTTGGATCACTGCCAGGTCGAGTGGTTACTGGTCTCGGCGGACGAATGCCCGGACCAAGAAACCGAAGCATGGATTATCCGCACCCATTTCCGCATCCCCCAGACCCCCTGGGGACAGCATAAGGCCTACGTCAAACCGGTGGAAGTCCGTCGCTCACGACGTTGGGTCCTCTTCCGCCAGGTCTCCGGCATCCTCGATTAGGATCAACCCTAGGACGAACAAAACCAGCGGCGTCGTCCGCCTTTCCTCGGTCGGTTTGCCGAGTTGTCTCAATTGCTGCGCAAGAATTTGCAGCACAAGAAACACACAAAAGGCCGAAGATTACCGGCGGGGGTCAATCCTCGGCCTAACAAATGCCGCACGGACAGAAAAACGTTTTGGGCGTTCTTAGGCCCTGTCCAACGACCTCGCCTCTCCCGTTCGGCGGGAGAGGGGCCGGGGGTGAGGGTGACTCGAATCGCTGCCCGTTTTCTCGATCGACTGCGACCGTCGCTTGCCCTCACCCTAACCCTCTCCCAGAGGGAGAGGAAACTTTGAGATAGGCCCTTCTAACTATTGGCCCAGTTGTGCCAAGATTTCCTTGGCCTTGGCTGCCACCCCTTGCGGCGGTGTCTTTTGCAATTCGGCGAAGCCTTTCTCCAGGATATCGGCTTTGGCGGGGTCGCTCTGCCGAACTGCGTTCACGAGGTCAGGATAGCTTGCGGCCTCACTACCGATTGAACCTCCAGCGGCGTAATTCTCCAACAGGCTCTTAGCCTCCTCCAGCGGGGTCTTCATGGGAATGCCGTATTCCTTGGGCTTCGGGGTGCCACCGGCAGGGCAGCCGGTAACCACCGCCAAAAACAGTCCCAACAGTGCCAATCCTGCCAAAAATCGAACGAGCATCTTCATCGTGAATACCTCAATCTTCAAAGACTCACTCAGTCTCTCCCCTGTCAACGAAGCATCAGAACTGGCCAACGGGCTGTCCGTCCATGGCATTCCCTAAACGCTGGAAGGTCAGCGTGTCGATTGTGCTGCTCACGAACTTAACCGACCCATCGCCGAGGCCAACGTTGACACCGCCAGGATGGAGACTTCGCGGCGGGATAATCCCCCAACTCCAGTCATGGGCACCACCTGGGCAACAATTACCGCCGCAGCTCGGATATTGCCAGTTCGGCGGCGCAGCCGTATTAAACAGCACCTGCGCGTGCGGATACCACGCCCATAGCGTCCCGCCGTTGCTTCGCTCACCCGCAGGATTTTGGCAAGCCTGCCCGATGGTGGTCAGCTCAGCTGCCGTGGCGAAGTTCTTATCAACCACGGCCTGGTAAACAGAATCACCACCCTGGGCATAAAAAACGTCGAAGGGGTATTTGGCCACGGAACTGTTGCCATCGCCGGAGAGGATCTCCGACACCATGGCGGTCTGGGAAAGGCCGTCAGTAACCTCGGCCATTGTCCGCTCAATCCGGACCTGGAACATCCCGTTGAACACTTCAGCGTTCGCACCCCATGCCGTATAGACGGAACTCCCGGAACACCACGCATAATTCGAACCCGGACCATTCCAATCAGAAGTATTCGCGACGTTCCGATAAGGCAGTGCCGACGGGCAGAGGAACGCGGTCACCTTGACCTGCATCGGGTTGTTGTAATACCAGCTCCATGCCTTTGTTGAGTCATAAACGAACTGATCAGCGAGGGCCTTTTGCTCGACAAACGGCAGAATGGGCACATTTGCCCCAAAACGTTCCCAACCATTCCACGGCCGCCCCGCGTCATTCCCACCATAGCCCGACCGCGGGAAAATCTTATAAACGTCGTGGTAATTGTGCATGGCCAGCGCGAGTTGCTTCATGTTGTTCGTACATTGACTCCGCCGCGCGGCCTCCCGCGCCGCCTGCACCGCAGGGAGCAGCAACGCAATGAGGATACCGATGATGGCAATTACCACAAGAAGTTCCACCAGGGTAAACCCCTGGCGAGGACGCCTTACAGAGACAACTGCTGACATAACCTCATCCTCCACAAGCAAACAACTGAATCAAAAGATACAGCACCACGTGACATGACATACAGCCACATTGGTAGTCTAGTTTTCGCGGCCTTTTTTGTCAACGATTTGGTTTGTTCCTGTTACTGACCGAAAGAAATGGCTGCTCCAGAAACTTAAATGGAAATATCCCTAAGGAGGCCAGAAGACGGAAGGAAGCCACCAATTACCCCTCCCTCGGCCTTCTTGGCGAAGCAGCCGGGGTGGTACACCCACCGTCAAGTGCTCTCATTTCATCATAGAAGATTGCGCGCCCTTGTGCAAACCAAAAAAACTCCCCGGCCACGCGCCATGCTGGTCAAGGCCAATCCCAACGCCTTACCGGAAAGACGACGGACGCCACACAGCACGTCTCCCCGGAACGGGCGGACGCGGGAGACCGCGTTCCCTCCCGGCTTTGTGTCACCCTTGCGGGGCGCCGTCAGCGAGGCTCATCACGCGGTCGTGCCCTGATCCCGCCGGGGTTTGAATATGACGGCCGCCAAGGGGGGCAGGACAATCTTCATCGACGCCGGGAACCCGTGCCAGGGGATCGGCTCGGATACCACCCCACCGCAGTTGCCGATATTTCCACCGCCATAGAGCTGGGCATCGCTGTTGAAGATTTCGTCAAAACGGCCGACCTCAGGGACACCGATCCGGTGCTCCCATCGCGGGACCGGCGTGAAATTACAAACGATGACCAGGTAATCGGAAGGGTCTTTCGCCCGACGGATATATGCCAGGGTGCTCTCTTCCCAATTGTGGCAGTCAATCCACTGGAAGCCTTCCCAATTGAAATCGACCTCGTGCAGGGCCTTTTCTCGGCGTAAGAGGTGATTCAGATCCGCCACGCACTGTTGCAGGCCACGATGCGTCGGCCAATCCAGCAGTTCCCACTGAAGTTCTCCGTCACAATTCCACTCATGCCACTGGCCAAAATCGCTGCCCATAAAAAGGAGCTTTTTGCCGGGATGCGTCCACATGTAGCTGTACAGCAAGCGGAGGTTGGCAAACTTCTGCCACCAGTCCCCCGGCATCTGATCGATTAACGAGCCTTTCCCGTGGACAACCTCATCATGCGAGAGTGGCAAGACGAAATTCTCGTGAAAGGCGTAGATTAGGCTGAATGTTAACTGATCGTGATGATACTTGCGGTAGATGGGGTCCTTCCGCATGTAGGTGCGGGTATCGTTCATCCAGCCCATGTTCCACTTCATGCTGAAGCCGAGTCCGCCCTGATAAGTAGGCCGCGAAACGCCCGGCCAAGCCGTGGATTCCTCGGCGATCGTTAAGGCCCCCGGAAATTGCAGATGGACCTGTTCGTTGAGCAACTTCAGAAAGGCGATGGCCTGGAGATTTTCTCGCCCACCGAATTCATTGGGAATCCACTCCCCGGGTCCACGGCTGTAGTCCAAATACAGCATCGAGGCCACGGCATCAACCCGGATACCGTCGATGTGGTACTTGTCAAACCAAAACAAGGCGTTGGCAATGAGGAAGTTTCTCACCTCATAACGACCATAATTGAAGATGTGAGTTCCCCAATCCCGATGTTCGCCTAATCGGGGGTCTTCGTGCTCATAAAGGGCCGTGCCATCAAAACGCCGCAAGCCGTGCCCATCCTTGGGAAAATGCGCAGGAACCCAGTCGATGATCACACCAATCCCGTGTTGGTGGCAGTAATCGACAAAGTATTGGAAGTCCTCAGGCGTCCCGTAGCGAGAAGTGGGCGCATAGTAGCCGATCACCTGATAACCCCAACTGGTTGTCAGGGGATGCTCGGCGACGGGCAGCAGCTCGATGTGCGTGTAGCCCATCTTCTTGACGTAATCGACCAAGAGGGGGGCGAGCTCACGATAATTCATCCAACCGTTGTGGCCATTAGGCGAGCGCCGCCAACTCCCCAGGTGGACCTCATAAATCGCGATGGGTTCTTCCAACCAGTTCCGCTTGGGCCGCTGTTCCATCCACTCTCGGTCTTGCCACTGATACCGGTTGATATTGAAAACGCGTGAGGCACTACGTGGCGGAACCTCGGCGTAAAAAGCAAAAGGATCGGCCTTCTCGAACACCTGATCGTGGAAGCGGATCTGGAACTTATAGAGATCGCCTTCTTTCAAGCCGGGAATAAACAGTTCCCAAAAGCCGCTGGGAATGTGTTTCCGCATGGGGTGGCAACGACCGTCCCAGCGATTGAAGTCTCCGATGACACTGACACTTGTCGCATTGGGTGCCCAAACCGCAAAATTGACGCCCTCCACCCCATTGACCACACGAAACTGAGCGCCAAGCTTGTTATAAGACCGCCAGTGCCGCCCTTCATTGAGCAGATACAGGTCATACTCGGTCAGCAAAGGAGGAAACGCATACGGATCGTGCATAATGACCTGCTTGCCGTCTTGATCAGCGACTTTCAATAAATACTCGGGCCGTTGGCCGTTGAGGGGACATACGGCCTCATAAAGTCCCGCCGGGTGAATCCGTCGCATCGGCCGCGGAACACCCTCATGCGCCAGATCAATGACCCAGGCCTGCTGCGAATGGGGCAAAAACGCCCGAATCGCCAAGACCCGCCGGTCACCATCTTCCACCACATGAGGACCCAGAACTTCAAAGGGATTCTCGTGTTGACCCTCCAACAGTCGGCCAAGTTGCTCTAACGGAACGCTCGTCCGCACAGAAACCTCCTTGTCACCCAGATGATTCTACCCTAATAGTTTACCCAAACCTCAAGGATCTCTCATGCTCCCAATAAACAAGGACGCCCCTTTTTGTCTAATCGTCTGCATCGCAGCTATTTTCAATAGTTTGCCCCAGTTGTCCGCATTATCAGTCGCTTCCGCATCAGTCGTTCCAAACGATCGATCCGACCTTATGTCCCAGCCGCAGTCTATCCCGGATGCTTTTTTTCGAGCCTATCCCATAATCGCTCCTCACCCGTTCGGCGGGAGAGGGGTCTGGGGTGAGGGTGGCTCGAATCGCTGCCGGTTTTCTCAATCGATTCCGACGTTCGCTTGCCCTCACCCCAACCCTCTCCCGGGGGGAGAGGGGGGACTTTTGCGATAGGCTCTTAGTCGTTTCCGCGGGGAGCCCAGGCCTACTTGGGTAAATTGCTCACTGTGGAACGACGCGGAAGAAATGCCCCGAAAAGCCATTTCCAGGAACTTCCACCCGGCGAGTCACCTTGCCCATTTTGACAGCCGCTTTTTGGCTTTCCCGGCGCAAAAGCTCGTTGGCCAAAGCCGCGGGAATTCGGTGGGCTGACCTCGTGAACATGTGGGGGATCAAACCGCCACGCCCGGCATTCGATCTCATGAAATTGTATGACACGCTCCAGCCGTTGCCACAAATCCCGGTTCCTGACCGGCACCCGCTCTCCAAATCGTTCCCAACACCAATCATGCAACGGCCAATCGCGAAGGCCGTAGAGCAACCCCTCTTTCAGTGCTGGGCTCCGTGTCCAAATAATGATCCGCGAGGATTGGTTCAGCGATTCCAATGCCCGCAGGACCGTCAGCAGCTCAAGCCGCTCACCCTGGACACCCGGTTCCACGTCCTCGGCGATTAATTCATCGTGCCCATCGGGGGAGCGGAGGATAAACCGCCAGCGGTGGGGGTTACCCTCAATTCCGACTTCGTACAAAAGAGTAAACGTGAGTCGTCCGCCGCTATCGGGCGCGGCCGGATCCATCAGACCAAACGCCGATTTGTCCCATCGAGAAACACTATTACCCACAGTGGTGCCTCACCTTGAGACGTTGATGCCCAATGGAATGTGATGACGATAGCCCTCAAGAGTGGGGAGGTCGCAGCGTTACCGGAACCCATTCCAAAAACCACCCGACGACGGTGCCGCAACCCCTCTTTGCCTTGTATCGTCACAGAGCCCCTAAAGTGTGCAGTTTATCCAACAAGAAAACTTTAACAGGAGGCGGCAAGTAACCTGCCTGTGTTGGTCCCCGCGGTGCCAGTCTTAGCCCTGCTTCTGAAGATTGTGCCACCAGTCGCAGCCGTAATTGCCAACCTTGTACTGCTCAATCTGGCCGGACGCGGCTGGGCCGGCGGCCTTCGCAAGCAGCTCCTTGACCTCCTCTTCGCTCAGTGGTTGGAAATCCCGGGCCATGGCCAGGTCTTGGCGCAGGTTTTCCCGCGATTGGATGCCGCAAATCAGACTTGTGATTGGCAGCGACAGGGCGAAACGGCGCAAGAGCGGGGCCGGGATGCCCAGCTCTCGCGGAATCCGCCCGTTCTGAGACCCCAGCGCTTTCATCCCAATCACACCGATATTGCGTTTCACGCACTCTGGCAGGACCTGTTTCTGGAAGCTCTCATAATGGGCATCCAGGACGTTGATCGGCATTTGCACGCTTGCCCACTCATAAGGTTTCTGGAGCATCGCCAGATGGAACCGTGGGTGCTTGTGGCCGGTGAACCCGATATAGCGGACTTTTCCTTCCTTTTGGGCTTTGAGGGCATACGCGAGGGCGCCATTTTCTCCAAAAATCAGGTCCGGATCATCATCCCACTGGATGCCATGGAATTGCCACAGATCAATGTGATCCGTCCTCAGGCGACGCAAACTGTCCTCCAGGTTTTGCTGGGCCGTCTTGGCATCCCGACCGCAGACTTTCGTCATTAGAAAAACCTTATCCCGATACTTCCCTTCCGCCATGGCCTCGCCCATCCATTCTTCGCTGCGGCCTTGATGGTATTCCCAGCAGTTATCGAAAAATGTTAGCCCGTTATCGACCGCCTCGTGCATGATGGCCAGGGCCTCCTTTTTCTCCCGCACGGCCCCAACATCCCAGCCCCCCAGGCCGATAATCGTGACCCGTTCACCCGTATTGCCCAATGGACGGGTAGGAAGCCCTCCGGCACTGGTCTCTTGCGACGCAAATGCCATGCGACCGAGGGCCAGACCTCCCAGAACTGTCTGCAGAAACTCGCGGCGAGATGATGCGATCATGGGCAAGATTCCTTTACAAAGCCAACCGGTAACGTTCTCTTCCCCAAGGGCTTGCCAATTTTACGCACGGGTGCCCAAAGCGAAAAGTCGTTTACCCTAGACCGCTCGTCTCGAAAAGCCGGGAACTGCTCACCCCCAGGATGAGTGAACTGCTAAGCGGGTCTGCTCTCCACAAGGCCTGGACCTTCCGCGGCCCGGGGCTACAACATGACAACCGATGTGGCGTCAACGACCGGAACGGATCTGGGCAGGGTTAAACTCTGTTCCATTCGTCACCGGCTGGACAGAGTGCGAAGGATCCAGGTCATGACAACTCTGGCAGTTCATCTTGACCATGGCATCCGCCAATTGCGCTTTCCCATGACAGTCATTGCACGCTTTGGCCGTTGGGGAAGTGGGAAGCTCTCGGTTAGTCTGCATGTGCGACTCGTTCAAAATGGTCACCAAGAACCGCACACCATCTGCGGTCAGACGACGGCAGCGCTCGGTTTTTTCTTTGCAAAAGGCGGGATAGCCCGAGACCTTGCACCAGGCCCCAACTGAGAAATGACAAAGAATCGACCCGGCGACACTCTTTGGGATCTCCATGCTTTGCGGAGCATCCTTGGGCACATAGACGGGTAATTCCGAGGATTCGTACCAATAAGCGAAGGCCTCGATGAGTTTCTCGCGAGTGTTTTGATCTTCTGGATAAAACAAGCCGATGAGAGCGGCAGCCCCGTTGACAACACCGCACAAAGACCCCCATTTTCCGACACCACCCTCCCCGTAACGCATCATGCTGTAGGGAAATTGGCTGAACGGCTCTCCGAACCGCTCCGCCAGCGCCGAGATGACCGAGCCCACCATTGAGTACATGCAACCCCCGTCCGGGTACATCGCATACGCCCGGTCGGCTATCTCCTCGGCATTGAGAGGCGCGTACTTCCAACCGTGGTCGGCTTCGGAGGAAGCTCCCAATCCATTGCCGTTGGCTGCCGGGGTGACCGGCTCCGCCGAAACAGGGGCCACCAAACCTTTTGTGCACCCAGAAGCCAAAATCCCGCCTGAAATCAACCCCAGTGAAGAAAGCGCTACCCGTCGCGTTAATCTCTTCTCCATAGCTTCCCCGGTAAAACAGCGAGTACCCTGACTTATCGCGAACAACCTTTAGAACCCACCTTGCCTTGGCGTGGATGCACATTTTACCAAATATGCATGAACGACGCAAGGAATGTCACAGAAGGGTGCCGCCGATATTTTCTGCCGGGTCTCCGCGACACGGCGCGAGACAAGCAGCATTTCCGCGGCCCTATCGAGAGCCCATCTCCAAGTTCCCTCTCCCTCTGGGAGAGGGTTAGGGTGAGGGCACCCGACCGTCGGAGTCCACCGAGAAAACCGGCAGCGATTCGAGCCACCGTCACTCCTGGCCCCTCTCCCGCGGAACAGGAGAAGGGAGGTTGTAGGATACTAGGCAGCAAAGACACCGAGTCAGGACATCCAATCCCGCCGGGCATTCCTTGCACGTCCCCGATGGCCTCCCAAGCCTCTGGGAGGGACGCGGTCCCCCGTGTTCGTCGCGTCTGGGCACCGCGGGCGCAAGTCCGACCGGCGTCAAAATCGTCCGGCGGCAACATTCTCTGCCGAAAACGTTTGACGCGAGCGGGCGGGGCAAAGTTTAATGAAAAGATGCGGCGACGCCAGTCCACACGTCATCGCCGACGCTTGGTGAGGCCAAGCTTTGGGAGGAGCGGCAGTAAATGCTTGGATTCGTACATCCCATCATTGCCTTAGAGCAGTCCAAGTTTCAAGGCGGTCTGCTGGTCCTCAATCAGTCCGGTGACCCGGTGGAATTCCGCTGTACGGTGCCTGTGAGGACAACCCGGTTACAACAAATTCTTTGGGGGCAGCGGCTGGTTGCTCACGTCTTGGGACAGCTGATCCTTCGGCCTTTGATCCAGTCCGCGAAGACTCAAATTGCCGTCGTTCTTGTGGAGAGGGAGGAGTTCCTTCCAGTGCGAGGCGATTTGTCCGTTCCGCTCTTATTGATCCGACGTCAAGACCATCCCTCCGATCGGATCCAGTCACCGAACACGGTAACCATCGCCCACGTGTCCCCCGGCAAGGAAGCCTTATTGCTGCAATCTGCGTGGGGTTTTGAAGAGGACCTCGAAGTCGGTTGCCGGCTGGTGAGCGAATTCCTCAAAACCTGTCACCCCCTGGAGGCCTTTCAGCGAATAGAACAAGCACTCCACATCCTGAAGCCGAAACTTGAGGAGCAGGTGAGAGTCACGGGGTAATCGCTCGGGCGCCACGCGGTTGGTTGAGCCGGCTCATCTTTAAAGCCTATCCCATCATCTCCCCTGGCGCGGTCGGCGGGAGAGGGGTCGCGGGTGAGGGTGGCTCGAATCGATGACGCTTTTCTCAATCGATTTTGACGTTCGCTTGCCCTCACCCCAGCCCTCTCCCAGAGGGAGAGGGGGACTTTTTTAGGATACACCCTTGATATCCGCGACCAACCCGGCGTTTGCAACACCTGGACGGCGGGGACACCGTCCCTCCCAATTTCGCCCCGGGAGGATCATCGGCCCCGATGACCCGGGCACCGATCAAAACGCACGCCCATTTTGGCGATCAGACTCGGGCGCTTGTTTGCGTTCTGGGGCAGGCACGGGGGCCTGCCCCTACGGGGGTCGATGGACTCATAAACGGGTAGGGGCAACCCCCTGTGGTTGCCCCGTTTCTTCGTAGCCCCAGCGCTTTGCGCTCCGACCCCGGCCGCATTGTTGGCATTTGACGAGGTCACGGGCGTTGATGGACCGTGGGGCAGGCACAGGGGCCTGCCCCAACGATGGTCGCTGGAATCTAAACGGTAGGGGCAACCCCCTGTGGTTGCCCCGTTTCGCCACAGCGCCACCCGGGAGGGTCGCCGTCCTCGGCGACCAAATCATCGGACAACGCGAATCCCCGGTAGGGACAAGCCGTCAACACCGGGACGCACAATCGCACGGGCAAGATGCCCGTGCCACGCGATTTCAACGGGCTTCTATTCCTTCGGGGCGTCAAACGTGCGGGCAACCCCCTGTGGTTGCCTTTTTCTTTTTGAGAAACCTTAACGATTTTGCCGATTATTCAAAAGGCGCTGAAACGGCTGCCAGGCATGACCTTTTCGGCTGGCAATGGGGACCGGGTTCCAGCTGGCGCCCATGTCGGTGTCGCGGAATCACTGTGGTGCGAGATCGAGACAGCACGACAGGGCAATTGCGATTGACAGAAGACCGTTTCCGCTAGGACAATCGCTCTCCCTACGCCCCGACCTAGGGGACAACCGTGGGGGATACTAAACCGACGATGTTTCTTCACGAGATCGAGACCCAAGTGAGTGCCCTTCCATGTGGAAAGCAGTGACGACTACCCTTAATCGTGCCTTGACCTCCCCATTGCTGTGGGGCTCGGCCGCGTTTGTCGCATTTCAGTTTTTTCTCAAAGCCGACCTGCCGGGTGGTGATTTTCTCCGCCGCTACACCGCGGGTCACCCGATTGAGTACATCGAAACATTTCTTTTTTTTCTCGCACTAGCGGCCTTGATTCACAAGGGACTGACAATCCTCTACGAGTGGTCCACCCTCGATCAACCGTGGTTATCCGGTCCGCTTAACGCCCCGGCGGATCGTCTCCTCGGCGATCTCGATGCGCTTCCTGAGGTCCTCCACACCAGTCCCGTGTTTCGCCAACTAAGGGCCGGCCTGAGTTACCTCTGCCGGGGTGGCACCGCCCAAGAATTGGATCAACACCTGGCCTTTGCTGCCGAGCAGGAGGCCGATGAACGCCGTCATCACTACGCCTTCGTGCGGTTGGTCATCTGGGCGATTCCCATTTTGGGTTTTCTGGGCACAGTGGTGGGGATCACGCTCTCGCTCGGTAATCTCGCACCACAACAGTTAGAGGAGACCTTGCCCGCGGTCATGGCCGGATTGATGGTGGCTTTCGACACGACCGCCCTGGCCCTGGCCCTGTCGATGATCCTCATGCTGGTACAATACGTCGTGGAGCGCTCTGAGCAGCGGCTCCTCGCCGCTGCCGGGGAAAAGGTCGAGAACCTGCTCCTTTCCCGCTTCCCCGCACAGTCGGTGCCGGGACGGGAGTTGACCGCCGTGCGGGTCATGTTGGAAGAAGTTCTGACGACCTGCCGCCACCTGGTGGAAACCCAGGTCACCCTCTGGCAGCAAAGCCTGGAACAGGCCCAAAAGCAGTGGCAAGGCACCTGGTCCAATTGGCAGGAACAACTGGGGAACAGACTTGCCACGGCCCTGGAAAACGCCCTGCAGCGCCATGCCGACCGGCTTCACGAGGCCGAGGCCCAGCTTTTCGAGCGACTTCAGCAGCGGGAATTGGAAGCCGCCCAAGACCTGACCGCACGGTGGAAATCACTGCTAACAGAGGCCTCGCGTCAGCAGGAAGAATGGGCCAGCCTCCAGAAAATCCTTCAGGGACACGTGACGGCTTGGCAGACACTTGCCTCCGAGACCCAACACCTCGCTCGGTTGGAGGAGTTGCTCCAGCAGAACCTAACGGCCATCGGTTCTGCCAAACACTTTGAGGAGGCTTTGGCAAGCCTGGCTGCGGCAGCCAACCTGTTAAGTGCCCACCTCCACCGTATCCCCTTGGAACCACCCCGGGCGGAACGACCCCGACGGGCAGAAGCGGCATGAACTGGCGACGACGCAAACATAGCAAATCGGGCGAAAACCCCATTTCGCTGTTCCCCTTCCTGGCCGTGCTCATCTGCACGATGGGGGTCCTTATCCTGCTATTGGTCATCCTCGTTCGCCAAGCCCGCCTAAAGGCCCTCGCCCAGGCACAAGCCTCATCAAATCCTGCGTCCCAGAAAGAGGTAAGCTCCCCAATTCCCACGGAAGACGAGCTTAAGCGCTGGGAAGAAGATTTGGCCTGGCAGGAAGAACAACTGCGAACAGCCCGGGAAAAGACGCAGGCCCAACTTACCGAAGCCCGCCTGATCTTGGGACACATTGAGGATTCCATCCGTACCTTTCGCCAGGAGCTTCAGAGCTTGCAGGAGCGGCTCCAGCGGCTGAATGAAGTCACTAACGAGAGCGGAAGCGTATCAATTGCCGAACTTGAAAACCACCTCCACGAACTGCACGAAGCCGCACAAAGTCTCAAGGCACAAGTCGAAGCCAAAGAGCACCAGCGGCGTCGCAAAAGTTACGCCATCATTCCCTATCAGGGCAAATTCGGCACCGCCCGTCGCCCCATTTACCTGGAATGCCGCGGCGACGGCATCCTCCTGCAACCGGAAGGAATTCGCTTTACGGTGCAAGATTTTCTCGGGCCACTAGGGCCCGGCAACCCGCTGGACGCGGCCCTGCGGGCGATCCGAGAAGAACTCCTCGCCCGAAAGGAATTCGACCCCCAAGCCGATGGCGAGCCTTATCCTCTTTTGATCGTGCGGCCGGACGGCATCGAGGCCTACTACGCGGCACGTGCCGCCATGTCTTCTTGGGGAACGGAATTCGGCTACGAACTGGTGGAGAAGGACTGGGAGTTGGTCTATCCCCAACCCGATCCCCGACTGGCTGAGGTCGTTCAACAAGCTGTCGATCTTGCCCGCAAAAGACAAGAATTCCTCGTCAAGGCGGCGCCCGGAAAATATGGGCGAACACCTCGGCAGTATCGCGCAGCGCCGTATGTTGGCGGGGCTGTCCCCACCGAAGCACCAGCCACACCGCCCGAAGACCCCATGCTTGCCCAATGGCTAGCCCGGCAACAGTCCGGTAACACCGCGGTGCGTCCAGAATCCGCGCCCGGCGGCGCGGCCGCAACCTCACGGACGGGCAACTCGACGTCGGAGCAAGCCTCCACCCAGTCGCCTGTCGAGCGCCAAGTCGAGGACCACGTCACCATCTCCGACCTTCGTGTGATGTCGCCACACCGGCCTGTCGGTGATCAGCCGCAGGTCGGCGGTGCCCCCTCACCCAAGGAATCAACCGCTGTGGAGATCACGACGGGCGTCACTCTACGCCCGTTGGCGGAACAACGGGGCCGAAACTGGGGCCTTCCCCCCCATGCCGCTTCGGCCATCCCGGTGACCCGTCCCATCCGCATTGACTGTTTCCCCGACCGAGTTGTCCTTATCCCGGAACAAGGTCTCGACCATATCCGAGTCTTCTACCTGACCCCGTCTCCGGCAAAAGCGGTGGATGAACTAGTTAAGGCCATTCGGGAGTACGTGGAAACATGGGGTATCGCTGGCAACAACATGTACTGGCGACCGGTCCTTTCCGTCCGTGTCGCCCCAGGGGCCGAGGCCCAATTCCAAATACTGCAAATCCTTTTAAAAGACAGTGGGCTAACCGTGGAGCAAACCAGATAACGATCGAGCGAGCACGATTGTGCGATCAATGAATATGGCGTATTGTCCAGGAAAACTTTTTCCACGATGAAAAACACGGAACGAGACGGACAGATCAACGCCGGCTACGATTCCTTTCTCGACACCGTCACCAACATTGTCGGGATTCTGATTATTTTGGTGATGGTCGTCGGCGTCCGCGCGCAGCACCTGCCCTTCACCCTGAAGCCGGACACGTCCCACGCAGAATCCGCCGAAGAACAGGCCCGGCGGGCCCGCGCCGAAGAGCTTGCCCGGCGATCGACGGCCCTTCTTTCCCTCCGGCGCGATATCCTTGAACTTTCGGCAACTGTCGAAATGGTGGAGGCAGAACGGCTCGCCCGCGAACGTGAGCGCCAGCGACTGGCCCTGGCCGCCGCCCTTTTGAAAAAGGAACTGGACGAAAAGACTGTCGCCCTCTCGCAGGAAGAGCGACGCCGTGAACAATTGGCTGAGGCCATCGCTGCATGTGAGCGAGATATCGCCGCATCCCAACAGCGCCTTGCCGAGTTGTCCTCCACAACCGAACAGGTGCAGATTGTCAATCACCCCACGCCGCTGAGCGTCCCCGTCGATTTCGAGGAGATTCACTTCGTCATACGGCAGGGAAAAATCGCGTACATTCCGCTCTCATCGCTCCTCGATGAGCTGATGTCGGACGCCCGCCGAAAAATCCCCCGCCTCTTCGAGGTCCCCGAAATCACCGGGACCGTGGGACCGGTCGGCGGATTCAAACTGGAGTACTCCATCGTCCGTCGGACCATCGGCGAGGCCGAGATCGCCGGTGTTCCCGGTGCCGGGGCATACGCCCAATTGCGACGCTGGATTCTCATCCCGGAAGGCAACGTCGGTGAACCCGTCGCCCAAGCCCTAGAAGAATCATCCGAATTCCGTCGGCGTATCGCCGGATATCGTCCGGACAGGACGACCGTCACCATCTGGTGCTATCCCGACGGCTTCGCCGACTTCCGCCGTCTCAAAGATTTTCTCCACGAGCGGGGCTATTCCGTCGCAGGCCGGCCCCTGCCCGACGGCTTCCCCATCACAGGCTCGCCCGGCGGGACCAAATCCTCCGCACAATAGGTGGTCCGAAGCCATTCCGGATAACTGCAATAATCGTTACGATTCCACTCCGGGACGTGGGCCACCGGCGGTCAACCGGTGGGATTCCCCGTCGTTCAGGCTTTGCGCTTGACGAATTCGGGCCTTTTATTTTTCCTAGATAGTGATCCAATTGGCGAAGTGCCTCAAGTCAATCCTATGCGGAGGGTCTCATGGCGCCGGCTGTCAAACCGATCCCGCTCAATCGGGCGATCGCCCCTTTCTTTGTTGGTGTGGATTTAGGCGGCACCAGCACCAAGATCGGCCTGGTCGATGACCTGGGTCGTCCGGTGTGCCAGCCCCAGGAGTTTCCCACCGCTGTCGAAGATGTTCCGGAACAGCTTGTCGCCCGTGTGGCCGAGGTCATCAACCAGATGATCCAGACCTCCGGACTGGAATCCACAGAAATCGCTCGTGTCGGACTAGGTTGCCCGGGTATTTTGGACCTTCACACAGGCGTGATGGTCAACCCCACCAATTTCCCCGGTTGGGGTGGATTTCCCATCCGCGAGGCCCTTGCTGATCGTTCGGGGATGCCCGTCGTCATGGCCAACGATGCCTCCGCCGCTGCGTACGGCGAACTGTGGATCGGCTCTGGCCGCGGCTTCCGCAGCCTCGTCCTCCTGACGCTGGGGACTGGCGTCGGCTGCGGTGCTATTATCGGCGATGTCATCATTGAGGGTGAACACGGCCACGGTACGGAATGCGGTCATATCCTGATCGATCCCTCCGACACAGCCCCCGTCTGTTCCTGCGGCCAACGGGGACACCTCGAGGCCTTCGCCAGTGCCACGGCCGTCGTTCGCCGTGCACGAGAAAAAATTGCCGCCGGAGAGGCTCCCCTCCTTGCCGAAAAGGTGTCCAACGGCGAAAAACTGTCGCCCCTTTTGCTGGCCAAGTTGGCCGAGGCAGGCGACCAACCGTCGCTCGATCTGATCCTTGAAACCGCCCGCTACCTCGGCTTGGGGATCGTCACGCTCCTCCACACATTTGACCCATCAGGCCTCCTCTTGGGTGGTGCGATGACGTTTGGTGGCGACAAGTCTCCCGTCGGACGCCGCTTCCTGGAACGCATTCGGGAAGAAGTTCGCCGCCGGGCCTTTGCCGCCCTGGCAAACAAGGTTGCCATCCGCTTCGCCGCGCTGGGCGGAGACGCCGGCTTCATCGGGGCGGCCGGCATCGCCCGATTGCACCACCGACGTTACCGATGAATCATCCCCAAGGATTACTGCAATTCGACACGCGGGTCGAGAATGGTGTAGGCCAAATCGACCAGGACGTTGGCCCCATAAAGCAACAGCGTAAAGAGGAGAACCAATCCCATAGAAAGCGTATAGTCTCGCTGAAGAGCCGCTTCCACAAAATGCATCCCCAACCCAGGGATGGCAAAGATCTTCTCCACCACCGGCGAACCGGTGATAATTCCAGCCACAGCCGGCCCGAGGAAAGAGACCACCGGTGCCAACGCCCCCGGCAGGGCATGCTTAAAAATGATCGTCACCTGATTCAGCCCCTTGGCCCGCGCTGTGCGGATGTAATCCTGCGTGAGGACCTCCAATAGTCCCGTGCGCGTCAAGCGGGCTATCGACGCGGCATAGGGCAAGCCCAAGCACACGGCGGGCAACACCAAGTGCGACGGTCGGCCCCAACCCGCCGCCGGAAAACACGGTAGCACAAACACCAAAAGCATGATGAGCACGCCCGCCAAAATGAAATTGGGAACGGCCAGTCCCACCGTGGCTAAGACCATCAGGCCACGATCCAGGACACTATTGCGAAAGGCCGCTGAGGCAACCCCCGCCGCGAAACCCAATGTCAGCGCCAATCCCATGGCCGCTAACCCTAAGGCCGCCGAAATAGGTAACCCTTGGGCAATGACTTCGTTGACCGTGAAGTCCGCCATGCGGTAGCTATAGCCCAAGTCGAATTGCACGACGTGGCCAAGTTCTCGCAAATACTGCTGCCAAACCGGCTCATCCAAATGGTAGCGCGCCGCCAAATTCTTTTCGATTTGCGGATCCAGACGACGTTCCCGATCCAACGGTCCCCCCGGCACTGCCCGCATCAGAAAAAAGCTTACGGTGAAGACCACCCACAGCGTGATGGCCAACCAGATCAAGCGATCAATCAAAAACCGGAGTAACATCCTCGGTTCACCCCAATGCCTCAGGCGCCGACAGACGACAGGTTGTGGTTCCCTTAACTACTTCCTATTGTCCTGCGCTGCCGCTAGCAATCAACGGCAAACCCGACATTGAGAGAGAATCTGCTGCGGTGTGGCCTGATAGCCGCTGTAGAACGGTCCGAACTCAGCGTAACGGGCGCTGGCCTCGTCAAACCGCATGCGATAGACGATATCCTTCAAAAACTGTGGATTCCTGGCCCAAAGCGTTACTCCCCATTCCCAGTCGTCCAACCCGATGCCCACCGTCACCAATTGGGTCACCCGTCCGGCAAACTTCAAACCCGTCTCGCCGTGCTCCCGCATTAGGCGATCGCGCTGCTCAAAATCCAGCAGGAACCAATTAGCCTCCGGCAAGCGACGCTTGTTCATCGGATAAAAACAAAAGGCAGGCCAGTTGGGTAAATCCGGTTGAAGCCGCTGCCGGCGCATAATCTCATAACGCCG
>JAKPII010000362.1 GCA_029549885.1 Planctomycetota bacterium | reverse complement strand
CCGTTAAAGTCTCTCAAATCGGTTAATCCGTTTAAGTCGGTACATCCGATAATCTCTACGGCGATTTCTGTAGAAGTCGGTCGCTTCCTCTCAAATCTGTAAAATGAGCAGGATAGTGAAAATGAAGAAAATCGTGACGGCTTTCCTTCTCGCAGCGATTCTCGCCGTGCCGGTTCAGTGCGCCTGCGCGGCTCAAGGATCGGATGCCGAATCTCCCAGCCTGATTGAAAGGATCGATCGGCTGGGCGAAAAGGTCTTCTCCGGCGTCTTGCCCGGCAAGCGACGAACGACAAACATCACCCAGGAAAACTCTGTCCCCTCCGAGCGGGCGGGTTCGGCCTTTACCTCGGGGGGCCAGGCTTCCGAAGGTACTACGATCAGACCGCGCCCCGATCCCCTCCTTCAGGGAGGTGCCGCTTCCGGCCAAACCGTGACTACAACCTCGCAATCCAAGCGAGAACCGACCTCTCCCAGCCCCACTTCGCAAGTATTGCCCACGCGCGCACCATCCGTGGCGGGACCGGCCCCGTCCCAAAATGTCCCAGCCGCAAGGGGCGCACAGGCTTCACCGAGCGCCGAGGGGGCATCTGTAGCTGATTCCGGTTCGGCCCTATATAAGAAGCTAATGGAATATCGCACGTCGCCGTTTGCATCTCAGGCGGCATCTCGGAGGGACGCCTCAGGCGTTGCAGAACCAGCGGCCGAGGTCCAGGTGCGAAGCGAGTCTCCTTCTTCTGCGGCCCCTGTTGGTGCTACTGCAACGTTGGCTCCCCAACCTCGGGATTTTGCGAATTCACCGCGAGTGCCAACGGCGGCAAGTCCCCAGGTTCGTGGAGAACCGACCCAGGCGAGTGGCATCTCCAGCGCACCCAAGGCCGCAGCATCGCCTCCTGCGATTCCCCCTTCTGCCGGGACCACACCGGTTCGGTCGCCAACGCCGGCTGTTTGGCAGCCCAGCACTTCTGCGGTACCTCAGGTTCCCAGGGTCGGAGTTGCCCAACCAAGTGTCCCCGCGGCCACATCTCAAGTCCCCACGCCTGCCGCTCCGAGGCTCGGGAGCACGGCGGCGGTCGGTCGTTCAGAGACGGATTCCGTTCCAAGTGAGGAACCGAACAAACCCGGAGTAACTCCGCCGAGGCAAACTGTAGGCAGCTTTTCGGGCAATGGGACTGCACGCGAGCGGACGGCCGATCTCACTATCCCCAGATCGGTACAAGCCGTCGGCAGCCCTGTGTTGTTGGTTGAGACGAGTGGTCCTCGCGAGATCACGCTGGGTAAGCCGGGTTTGTATGAGGTTTTCGTCCGGAACATCGGTCGCGGCGTGGGAAATCAGGTCCGCGTGACCGTTGCCCTACCTTCTTGGGCCGAGGTGGTGGAACAGGTCCCCACGACGGGGACCGTCGAGATCACGGCCAACGCCGGGAAACAGGACCTCGTGTGGATGATCCAGCAGATTGATCCCCAAAAAGAGGAACGTCTGCGATTGAAACTCATTCCGCGGGAGAGCAAGCCCATTGAACTGGCGGTGCAGTACACGGTTTTGGCCCCTGTGAACGAGACGAAGATCGAGGTTAGGGAGCCAAAACTAGCAATCCGTGTGGATGGCCCCGAGCAGGCCCGGTTCGGTCGTGCGGAAATGTATCGTTTGGAGGTCGTCAACACGGGGACCGGAGAAGCAGACAACGTGGTCCTCTCCCTGCTGCCGGTGGGAACAGGCCAAAAGACGCCGGCCAGGCAGACGCTCGGTTCAATCCCGGCGGGTGAGAAAAGGGTGGTCGAGGTCGAGCTTATCCCCCGTCAGACAGGAGCGATCCAAATTCAGATCGAAGTGACAGCAGATGGTGGGATTCGCACTCAACTTGAACACGTGGTGACGGTCATCCGACCGGCGCTAGAGGTGTTGGTAACCGGTCCCGCCATGCAGTTCGTGAATCAAGATGACCGGTATCAAGTTGTGGTGCGGAATCCTGGGACGGCACCGGCGGAAAACGTCCGCGTTCAGGTGACCTGTCCCGAATCCGTCGAACCTGATTTGACGGCCCTAAAAGGCGCCAAGCCAGTCGGCGACGTGTTAGAGTGGTCGATCCCGTCTTTGCCGGCGGGCGGCGAGGTCGTGATCGACATTCCATGTCGGTTCGTCGGGATGGGTGATGCCCGATTGATGGTCCAGGCCACGGCGGAAGAGAATTTGACCACCCAGGGAGAATGCCTGACACAAATCCAGGCGGTGGCAGACCTAGCACTTCGCGTGGAAGACCCACCGCGGCCAGTCCCAGTGGGGAAAGATGGGTTGTATCAACTCATCATCGAGAACCGCGGCAGCAAGGCGGCCACGGATGTCCGAGTCGTTGGATTCTTCTCCGAGGGAATCGAGCCAATCGCGGCCAAGGGGATCCCGCACAGGGTCTTGCCCGGTCAGGTCGTGTTTGAGCCCATCAGCAAGATTGAGCCGGGTGAGCGAATTGTGCTGGAAATTCAGGCGCGGGCGCACAAGCCGGGAAACCATGTCTTCCGCGCGGAACTGCGATGCCCAAGCAGCGATATCCGTCTTGCCGCGGAGGAAACCACGCGCTTTTACGATGCCACGATCGCCGAGCGGCCCGCGGATTCATCCTCGAAGCTCCGCTAAAGCCATTGGCGGAACGGGCACAGCTTCAGCGGCGACCTACAATAAGCCCAAAGATAAATCCCAAGATCGCGGCCCCAGCCGATGCCCCTCCGTAAAGCATGGGATCGAAAGAAAAATAGTTGACCAGCTCACCAAACACGGCGGCGGAGCAAAGAAACACCGCCAGCGTGAGCAGCGAGACCAAGACGGTTAACCTGCGAATGCTCCGCCGCAGTCGGCTGAGTTCCTCGGCAACCTGTTGTGCCGAAGGGGCTTGCACAGGCAGTTCCGGGACATCACTCGAAGCCAGCTCTTCGGACATCGAAGCGACCTCTCCTCGGTTGTTGTTTTGTATGACTTGCGCGCCACACCTTGTGGACCGGCGTCTGTCTTCCTAGGGAAGTTTTACCAGGCGTAGCCGAATGTTTCGGTAGGCAACGGGCCCATGATCTCCCTGGAGCATGAGCGGTCCGGTCGGCTTTTCATCGTCAAAATGTGCCGACCGGGTGGGACCAGTGACCTCCACGTTCTCGTGAACAACCACGCCATTGTGGACGACTTTCACAAACCGCGCGTTTTCGATCTTTTTCCCATTCTCGTCAAAGCGTGGGGCGCGGAAGATCACATCGAACGTTTGCCACTCGCCCGGTGCCCGCGATGCATTTACCCGTGGGGGATGGCCCTCATATCCGCCTTGCGGTCCCCAGCGCTGGTAAATCCCGCCGCAATCGCTGTAACTGGGCTTTTCCACACCCCAGCTATCGAAGACCTGGATTTCGTAGCGACCTTGAAAATAGACACCCGAGTTGGAACCTTTCGGGACCATGAACTCGATATGGGCGATGACGTCGCCATGTTCTGCGACACTAAGCAAATTGACCGTCCTCCCTTGTGGGCCGTTGTACAAGACACCCGTTCCCGGCTTGACAGCGAGCCGTTTCGGTTCTTGTGGGTCCATCACTGCTTCACCAACGATGGCCCATTGCCCGTGCGGTTCACGCCAGCCGGTCAAGTCTTTTGCCGATAGATCAACGACCTGCTCTTGATCACCCGCCGCGCTTGGGCCGCCTTGTTCCGCCAGGACAGCGGCTGTCATCAAACTGCAAGCGACAACGCCAATGCCTACTAACCAAGCGTAAGCCGCGTGCCGACTTACGCGACGAACAGCATCCCGAACCAGAAGCCATCGAATGTGCGACATGGCATGTTCCTTTACATGTGACCACAGCCTTCGGAAAGCATTGCATCAATTAGAAATTAAAAGGCACGCATTTCTCCGCGTCAACACGATGCCTTCGCAATTAACGGATGAAGAGTTTTTGGGGGACCTTTGGGACTGGACAGGCCAACTGTTTTGGTTCATAATCCCACTAAAATTTTCCTCTGGGCCGAGAAACTCGGCGGAAGGCTTTTGCCCAAAGGAGAAGTGTGGGGTTTGTGCCCGGCACGGCATACGGTCACCGCTTTGCCGAACAAGGCGAATAAAAGGAGAAGAGCATGAGTGAAGGTTCGGCCATTTCCAGCCAGGAGCGTTGGTATCG
>JAKPII010000335.1 GCA_029549885.1 Planctomycetota bacterium | reverse complement strand
CAGGCGGCGGGGCTGCCCTTTGTCCACCTCAGCCCGGCCAGTCTCTACAAGCAGGTCAACGGGGGCGTCGATGCCGGGTCCTCCATTGACGACAACCTGCAGGCGATCAGCCGCAATGGGGTCCTTCCGGTGAGTCTCTGGGGCGATGAGATCAGTTGGCGGAAATCGTTTCCCCAGGACTGGAAGGCCGAGGCCGCCAAGTACCGGCTCACGGAATGGTATGACATCGGGACGTGGGAAGAATTCGTGACGGCGGTCCTGCTGGGGTTTCCGGTGTGTTACGGCGTCTGGTGGGGCGGCGGGGGACACGCCATTTGTGCCGTGTCCGTGGTGTACGAGAACAGTCAACCGGCGATTCGGTTTCTCAATTCCTGGGGGACGGATTGGGGCGACGCCGGATTCGGAACCATGAGCAAGAAGCAGGTCACGACGGGGATCGGCTATTTTGGGGCCTGGGCGGCCCGTGTTCCCGTCTATTCGGGAGGTTGAACGATGATGCCGTTGAATACCAAGGGTCTGGCGGATTTCCTCAAGATCATTGCCGTTTTGAGGGAGATCGGGATCGACACGATTGATGTCTTGATCAAAGGCCCCAATGTCCAGGATGAGGAGGCCTTTCGGGCGTGGGTGCGGGCCACGGTCAAGGTTGGTAAGACCCTGGCCGTTGTGACGCCGAACGTTTACGACGACGCCGTGATGAACGTGCTGGCGGCCCTGGTCGAGAGCGATCCTGCCTGGAACGCCTTTTACGGGATGGTGCGGGCCTTGCTCAACGGCCAGCCGGTGGCAAAGGATTCACCGGCCGCCGTGGTGGCCCATGATCTTGTGAAGGTCATCCAGGATGGCTGAGATGGGCTACGCAACACCGGCTGATCTGGTGACGTTTTTCAACGAGGTCCTGGTGGAGGACCTGGCCTCGGACTCCGGGGTGCCCGAGGACGCCGCCGCCAGCGAGCGGATTCAGGCCTGTTTAGATGCCGCCAGTGGGCGTGTCGAAGCGGCCTTACTGACCAGCGGCCGGTATCGTGTGGAGGACCTCCAGGGGCTGAGCGGCAACAGCGGCTGGTATCTCAAGTGGCTGGTCTGCGCCATTGCCCTTGGCTATCTCGTGTTCAATCGGATTGCCAGACTGGACGAAGGGACCAAGGCCATCATCGAACAGGCGGAAAAACAGCTGGAACTGTTAAGCAAGGGTGTGAATATCCTCAACCTGCCGGAGAAGGTGCAGGCCACGGAGATTGCCGTTCAGGGGCCGATTCTGGCAGAACGGATCGCCCTCAATCTATTACCAATGAGGACCAAAAACTTCTATCCGTCAGAAGCACAACGACTACCACTCGACCGGACATTCTCTGAATAACCATGAGGTGGTGCAATGGCTGTTAACCCTGTTGTTCGCGGTCTGGCCGAAGTTTACGTGAACACCGGGACCAACGATACGTACGAGCTTTTGGGCCTGACGCGGAACGGCGTGACGTTCACCCGGCAGGCCTTTCAGATGCCCGTCCCGTGTGATTCGCATGGCGGCGATGAGGGAACCCCCCTCGACATGATCTTTCTGGACATGATCGTCCGGATCGATTGTGAACTGACGAGCTTCGATGATGAGGTGCGGAAAAAGATCGTGGCCATGAGCAAACGGAAGACGGGCGAACAGTACAACACCTTGCCCGTCCCGGGGACCCTCCTGTTTCAGAGCGGGCGGTACTTTGGGGTCAAGATCAGCAGCAACATCGCCGACCGGTCGGATGGGAAGGTCCTGGCATTCACCTTTCCCCGGTGTCTCATCACGACCGATCCCATGACCGACAACTGGGGCCGCCGCTTCACGACGCTCCACTTTCTGGCCACGGCCTATCGCGACCCGACGGCCAATCTCCTCTGGACGGAGGAACTCCTGACGCCATGATCGACTGGTTCCGCTCCTGGACATACCGGACATACGCCCGACGGGGGTTTTTGGTGTTTCGGTTGGGATCGCAATGGTACGTGCGGGACCCCATCCGCATCCTCTTTCGCCTCAACCAGGAGAAGGTCAGTGAGGTCCTCCAGACCGTCCAGGCCCAATCGAACCTGGGTAACTACGATCCGTCCCAGATCGACCACGCCTATCAGCTGATTGCCGAGGCCTTTGAGATTCCCATCGGACCGGAGGGGGCCTCCTACCAGGAACTCGGGGAACTGATGCTCGTCTTCCAGGAGTGGTTTGAGGCGCAAAAAAAAAGTACGAACACATCATCCCCCTCGCCCTGAGTCTGGGAATCCAGGCCATACCCCTGCTGGTCGATCCGCGGGATCGGGGATTCTGGGCGATGTTATGGCTTTCGATTCTCAGCCTGCAGCGACAGGAGGAGCAAAACCCGAATGGTCATCCCTTTCGCTGGGAAACGCAGTTGGTGACGGTCCCGGATAGCGTGAACCTGGATACCTTTGACTGGAACATGGGGGTGTTTTGATGGCTCCCGCAGTCTCGGCACTTATGGCATTGCTCCGTTCGGCCATGGCGGCCCTGCCGCGGATGCTCCAGGCGGCGGGGCAGAACCTTTCCCGGGTTGCCAATCTGGCCGTGCCAGGTAGCAAGGCCAGGGCGGGGACTGTCCAGGTCCTCCCCATGCGGAAGGCGTCCCCGGTGCAGACGCTGACGGTTCGGTCGCCCCGTCCCAAAGCGGCGCGTCCTGAGCAAGGCCCCGAAAAAGCACGCAAGAAACAACCGCAGCCTGAACGACAAGAGATCAGGCCACGTGCGGCTCCCAGGCCGCCGAGGGCCGACGTCATCGAGACGGCGGCGGAAGAGGAAAACGCACGCGAACTGGCCGTCCGGCTGGAGGCCCTCCGGCAGGGTCAAGCCCCTGTAGCGCCGCCCGGCCCGGCCCTCGAACAGGCCTCGGCCCCGGTGGGTGCTCCGGGCACAACGCCCCCCACAGCAACGGCCCCGGCGGGTCCGGAAACGCCATCCCCATTGGCCCCGCAGCCGGCCAAGCCGACGCAAGGGCTTCCAGGAGCGGAACAGGCAAGACGTCCTCAGGGCGACGCCCGCCCCAGCGCCTCCACCGTCGAGGCCGAACGCAAGGCCAAAGAGGCTCAAGACAAGCTCGACCAGAACACCGACGCCACCCAGGAGAATACGGAGGCCCTCAAACAGCAGGAAAAGGCCCAGCGGGAATTGGCCCAGGTGGGCAACCGTTTTGGCCGTTTTCTCACGTCGGCCATCATGTCGGGCCCCATGGTAGGCCCGGCCCTCTCCAACCTGTCGCGGATGGTCGAAGGGATCGCCCAGGGCGTCCTGGGTCGCTATGCCGAAGTCGCCAAGTTCGCCCCGGAGGCCCAATGGTCCCTCCTCCGGCTCCAGCATCAGCAGACGCTCCTTTCCGCCCAATCGGTGCGGGCACTCTCCGGAAATATCAACCAGCTTGCCAAGGTCCTGGCCGACACCCAGCGGGCCTGGGCCCCCTTCCGCAACGTCATGGCCGCCGGGATCATGTCGGCCCTCACGATCTATTTGCGGGGGCTGGAATCCATCGGCAAGCTCATGACCAACGTCTTGCATGGGCTGAACAGGATCCTCCAGGCCATATCGTTCGGGGCGTTGAATCTCGATGATCTCCTGAATGATCGGGGGAATCAGATGAATTCCATAGCGTCAGAATTTTTCGGTCGGCTCTCGCGGTCTGATTGGCATGGCCTGACGCCGCCGCCGCGTCCCATGCCGCGGTTCGAACGTCCCTTTGGTCCTCTCCAGCCGCCGCCCAGACGGTGATCGATCCATGGCCAGCGTCACGGTCCTTCGTTACGGCAACATCTTCCTCCTCAACTGTCACACACGGGTCCATGAGGTGACGGTGAAGTATGACCCGAGTGACACGGATCGGATGTTCCTCAATCTCCGCCTGGTGGTGGCGGGCTACCTGGTCCCCGGCGTCGAGCCGATGAGTTACTCTCCTTATCAATTCCTGGATCAGGCCGACAAAGGCGGGATCCTCCTCATGGGGCAGCCTGTGGACCGTTCTGACCTCCCCCTCCTGTTGGCGGAACTCAATAAACCCCGCCGCTGGCTGGAGTACTTTGTCGTTGAGCGGAACCGGGACCAGCAGAACCAGATTCAGACCAACATCTACCCCATCTGGGCCGTCATGCCGATGACGGAGTATCCCAATGTGGCGGCCTTCAGCACCCAGAGACGGGACGCCATCGTTTTGGAGGTGGCCAACGGGCCTAAGCCGCGGGGGGTCAGGGTGGAACAGTATTTTCCGGCCACCGGGTTGGCCAAGGTCGAGTTCACCGTGGAGGCATCCCTGATGGCCGTCCCCTTCGGCAAGTCCTTTGCCGACCTGGAGACCGAACGGGCCGACGCGGCCCTCCATCGCTGGGGCGGCGAGATCAACAATCGCTGGACCATCGAGGAGTCCATGGATGAAAACTTCTATGTGACCCGCCGGATCGCCGGACGCCTCCAGGTCGCCGGGGCCGCCTGCGTCGATCACATCCTCAAGAATCAACCCGGTCAGATTCCTCCCCAATTGCGACGCTATCTGGCCTTCCCCCTCCTGGAGCGGAGTTTCATCCGCCAGTCGATCATGTATCGCTCCAGCGAAGACGGTTTGACGTGCGATTATGAGATCGTCGATGTCCAGGTCGCGGAGTGCCCGCCCTGGCCCGCCACGTCCATGACCGGCAAGGTCGATCTCATGATCGACGAGGCCTTCACCTGCCGCCTGGGGGCCAATTTTCAACTGGGCGGGCCGCCCCATGTCAACCGCAAACTCCTCATCCAGTTGGCCTTCAAGATCATCGAATCGGTGACCCTCGGCTCCTGGCAGAAACTCAACGACGCCAAGGCCAATTGCTACCTCGACAGCGCCCGGATCACCACCTATTACGGCCAGCGTCAAACGGTCGATGTGGCAGTCACAATTCGCCTCCAGCCAGCGGGCCTCGATCCTGATGGGAAACAGCAGCAGCCGGGGGACTGGATCACCAATTTTCAGAAGACCTACATCGGCCGTCCCATCGATTTCACGATGCCCTTCGGCAAGCGGCGACAGGTCCGCTATGACAAAGGGGCGGGGGCGCTCCCCAGCCTGTACGGGTTCACCCATCAGGGGGAACGCTCTCCGGCGGCCCTCCTCCTTTTGGCCTGCTATCTCCAGGAGCCGCAGAGTCACCATGACATGCCGTTTGTGAAGACCTCCAAACCACGGGTGGAAAAAATCCGCCTCCCGCAGGCCCAGGACCCCGAAGAGACCACCGAGACCCCCGGGACCGAAGAGGCCGAGATCGAAGAATCGAAGAACACGGCCATCCTCGTAACGCCCGAGACCCTGTACACCTTTGCGGCCCTTCGCTCGACATACACCACCGATTCCTACCAGGTCGGCTTGCCGCGGAGCGTCCCGGACGAGGACGGGAGAACGACCCTCTTCACCAAGCTGGCGGAACCCGCGTGTTATCGCGTCATCGAATTCGAGACGGAACGGGTCGGCGATTGGCCGAAAATCCCGGCCAGCCCCGAGTCTTACCCCATCACCGAGAAACTCCAGGCCCATCTCTGCTGGAAACAGGTCACCCCCCATGCCCCCACGCCCAGCAAGGATGGACGCCAGTTGGTCTATAAAGTCACGGGAACCTACGTCTATCAGCTGGAGGCCCCGCCCCCCAGCTATGACGTGGGCCTGCTCCCCGTGACGAATCCGGCCCATCTGCTGAAGGACGGACGGGCAACGGCCCGGTTCGAAGAGGATGCAACGCTCACAGGTTTTGAGAAGGATGATATGAGGCATGGCCCTTAAACTCTATGACGCCGCCAATCAGGATGGACTGTTTAACCTCCTGGGTAAGGCCTATTACGTCTGGGAACAGCTGGCCGCCGCCTACGGGGCCAATGTCCCCACAGCCGTCAACAACTACCTCACCGCCGTCGAGCGGTTGACGGATAATCTCCGCTACGTCGATGCCATGGAGGGCATCGACCTGGACTCCTGGAGGAACAGCGAAGCGACCCTGACGCGCTCTCTCCTTTCGGCTCTCGAACGCCTGGCGGTCGATTTCACCCAGACCGAGTATCCGGGCGTCCTCACAGCCTCTGAGGCCGTGACCTGCCTCGTCCAGGAGATGCAGCGGCAGGGCTATTACGTGGCCCAACCAAGCGTTTCCGCTTCCATTACGGCCGATGCCTCGAACACGAACCCGCAGCCCGCTTTAGTCTGCGGCGTCCGCGACGTCAACGGCTACATCCGCCCCACCATCGTTCCCGAGAGTCTTTATGTCTATCACAACCAGGACGCCTCCCAGTTGGTGCTGGCCTCGGCAGAGTCGGCCCCCTGGGAATCCGCCCTCTGGCCGCGAGGTTCGGGAATTCAAGGTCTTTACTCACTCCTCGACTACCGCGATTCGCTCGTTCCCAACGCCGGTTTTGAAGACGTGAGCGGAGGCACCCCATCGCAGTGGCTGGTCATCGCCGGTTCCAGCAGCACCATTCAAATATCGGAAGTCGAGCAGCAGCAGGTCACGATCAGCGGGTCGCCCAGCAGCGGCTGGTACGCCCTCAAATACACCGCCGCCGACGGTAAGACCTACACGACAACGCCCCTGGCCTACAACGCCTCCGGAAGCACCCTGCAAAGCGCCCTCCGCCAAATCCCCGAACTTGCGGCCGTTACCGTCGGCACCACCGGGACTGAACCCAATTTTACGCATACCATCACCTTTGAAGGGGTTCCGGGTAATCCCAGCCAGTTGGTGGCCAATTACAGCTTCAACACCGGTTCCGTGAGCATCACGACCACCCGCAGCGGCGACGCCAAAAACTTCCGCGGACGGGCCCTCAAACTGGTCTCCAACGGTTCAGAACAGACGACCCTTTTAGTCCCCGTTCAGCTGAGCCGAGGCGTGTACGCCCTCAACCTCTGGGCCATCGCCTCGGCCAGTCTGTCGTCGGGCCAGTTCCAAATCCGACTCCTGGACGGGGTCAACGGCAACACTTTCACCGATACCGCTGGTAATAGTTGCCTCTTGACCGTCCCTTGTAATCAGCTTTCCACCTCGCTCCAAAAGGCCTTCACTACGATCTGGTCCATCTCGCGGGACTTCCTCGGCTACCTGGAACTCAAAGTGACCACCCCCTGGACCAGCGGTCAGGCCGTTTTTCTGGATGAAATTGCCATGGCCCCCGCCCGGGAACTCTATCAGGGGGGCCTGTGGTTTGCGGCCTTCCGCAACGCCCTCCTGGGGGCGGTCACCAACAAGTGGACGATCACCGTAAGCAATAACCGAGCCGGAAAGGTTTTGGAGTATACCCATCGTTTGTTCGGATTGACGGATATTACGTTACCGCGAACAGGTTCAACGCTAATTCCAGAATCAGTCCTTGGGTGAGGAAGTATGAAGGATACCGTCGTTGAGCAACTCACATCAATCGAAAAGCAAATCGGCAGTTTGGAAGGCCGCATTGTCATGTTAGAAGCACAGTTGCGCAACATCCATCAGGAGTTGCGTGAAATGCGGAGTGTTCTCTACGGCAATGGCAAGCCGGGACTCGTGAGCAAAGTCCAAGTTGTGTGGCTTGTTCTCATGTATGCAAGCGGGTTAGTAACGGCGATCGCCGCCCAATTTGCATCAAGGGTGCTCTGAAATGTTTCGATATCGGCAGTCGATCCATTCCCAAAGTCAATTGCGTCATGCAGCAGGTCATTTGCGCGGGGCAGTTGCTGCGCACAATGCTGAGGCCAAGCGTTTGACTCTGCAAGAGTTTCGTAAGCGGCAAGAGGAATATTGGTTTCCCATTTTGGAAGCCATCAGTGTTGCGTTAGCTGTAAGCCGAAGCCGTTTTGTCCGAGGCGGAGAATTCCATGACCCAGTATCGGAGGCGATTGAAACGGCTCAGCCGGATTCAGGATTTAGCAGTTTCGTCGAACCTCTGCCACAAGCCCCGCTTCAGACCATCGACCCGCTTGAGGATTTTACAACCTACACAGAGCAAGACCCCAATAACCGACTTACTGTTAGTACTTATGCCGTAACGGCTTCCAACCTGACCATCGGTGAATCGGCGTGGTTGGTGAAAGATTACGGTAACGCGGCTTTTGGCGAACAATTTCAGCATAAGTTTCGCTTTCGCTTCGACAAGGTGGGCTTTGTTCCGGTTTATGCCGATGTTTGGGCCGTTAGTAACGTTGTTGCCGACGGCTATACGTGGTCCAACAATCGTCAACAAGCGCTCAATGCGTTCCTGTATCAAGACAGTACCGCAACGCGAATCTACCTTCGGGATAGCGAAGATGGCTCAAATGACCAGGGTTACGTTGATATCGCCCTAGCCACCGACTATTACGCAAGCGTGGTGCGCAACGGCACCGCGTGCACGCTCTACGTCTATAGTGACGCCAACCGCACACAATTGGTTGGTGTAACCTCGGTCACTCTGGCCCAGGGAAGGGTTTATCGATATGTGTTCGCTGCGCACAGCCACAACGTGGGGATCACCGGACGAACAATCAGTTTCACCGTCGGTGATTTTGACCTTGGCTTTCCAGAACCTAGCTCTTCTGCGCCGAGTAGCTCCGTTTCGGCGTCAAGCAGTTTCGTTTCGGTATCGGCTAGCTCTGTTTCGGCGTCAACTAGCTTTGCTTCAGAAAGTGCTTCACAATCATCGGAATCGCAAAGTATCGTCATCACGGGGCCAATTGAAATGAAAGTCCTAAGACGCATCAAGCAATTGCTGATCGAAGAAATAAATCTTGATCTAACATCACGTAATTGCGTTATCACGATTGGAGTGTGGGTCCCTCCCAAGATACCACGGGGAGGCAAATTCTTTGTGACGATTAGCCCAAACCGGAGCGATTACCCGATTGACGAACAGGATTATCGGCAATTGGCGGAACGGTTTGTCGTTACAGTGACGCCCTACACCAGAGTTGAATTGGATCCCGCGGACGTTGCAGAAAAGATTTTGGGTGACGTGTCGCGTGGGTTGTATGTTGCAAAAGATGAAATCTTACGATGCTTGGCGGGGCGTATGATTTTTGATGAAGGAGGCCTTCCGATGTTGCGAGAGGCGTTGCGGGCGCGGTTTTGTAGCGAACCGCGCTATGATGAGGAAGCCCGTGTTGCATGGATCGAAATTGATTTCGACGCAGTCTTTGACCGATGGTAAGCCGTGAAGCGCAATCCCTTATTGAACACCACCTGTTAACGATTCTGGCCATTCTCGAAGAGGAACAGTCGCCCGAGGATAAGCCCATCAGAGAACTGACCCAGCAGGTCTTGCAGCAGATTAGCCATGAGCGACGAAGCGTTCCATTTTCTCGTGAGGCTCCCCGACAACTCGACGGTGAAGGTCCCGGTTCTCCACCCGGACCCGGCGGGAGACTTCATGAAGTTCCTCGCTGACTTTCTCCCCATCTGGCTCCATGACCTCCTGGCCCCCCTGGTCGATGATCCCTTCACCCGTCCCCCGGAGCCTTACCGGGAATGCCACGCCTGCGGCCCCCGCGCCGATGTCGGCACCGGATTGGGCAAACTCCCCTGGAGAAAGCTCCCACCCTCCTGGTCTTTGAACTCCCTCTGGATTCCCAGCGGGGCCAGCCGCTTCTCCATCGGCATCTTCTTGGTTCCAGCCGAAAATCTCCAGGTGTACCTGAACTGCCCCTGGACCCCCAGCATCCACTGGAACACCGGCATCACCCTCTACCCTCTCAACGCCTACACCCTCCGCGATCTCGCCGTCATCGTCCTGGCCGACATCCGACAACAAATCGCCCTCCAGGCCGTCACCGTGACCGACGCCCGTTCCTGGACCGGTCTGTTCACCGCCGCCGGGAACCTCCTTCCCGCGGGCGTCTCGATGGAGGCCGACGTCAATAATAACGCCCCGCCGCCGGACCCCTACCTCTGGCAGCGTTCCTGGCCCTTGGGCCACTTGATTGACATGGCCGCCGTCTGTCAGGGCCACCGCGTGACCTTCCGCGGGGCCGCGGGCATCCACACGATCCACGTCGTGGCCCCCGGCTCGCCGCGAGATACCCTCTGGCGACAACACCGGGATATGCAGGACGACCCCCTCAAATGCGCCGTCGCGGAGGCCTATGGCATCACAAGCAACTGCGGCAGGATCGGCCAGGTCGCCGTGACCTTTCCGATTGCCGAATATGTGGGCGACGGCATCACGGTCATTCCCACCCATGAACGAATCCCCGTGGCTAAGACTGTCAACCCCGGGGCCGGAAAGGTCCTCGTCAAGGCCGCCCAGCTGGCCTGGCGGGATGGCGGACAAATCCGCAATCAGGCCGATGTTGACAGCGTCGCCCAGCATATCGCCAACGTGATCTATCAGATCAGCTGCGAACCGCGGTACTTCATCAGCAAGTCAAATTTTTCCGACGTCCCCAATGAACCCACCCACCTCGACGACTGGGTCTGGATTCAACTCTGGGACGGCCAGAAACCCACGATTCGCGTCCTGATCGCCTCTCTCCCCCCTTACTGCTTTCCCCTGGAATGGCCCATCGGTTATCCCGTGTTATTTGAAGAGCCGAGTTCGGCAAGCAGTTCCTCGTCAAGCCTCTCGGAGTCCTCCAGCACCAGCGAATCAAGCGGCTCCAGCGAATCGTCCGGCCCCAGTGAATCCTCGGCCCCCAGCGAGTCGTCGGCCCCCAGTGAATCGCAGCCGCCCTCCGAGTCCTGGAGCGGCTCCGATAAAAGCTCGGCCATCGTCCCGGCCTCCTGGAGTCCCACGGGCTACGTCGCCCTGTTCATTCACGAAATGCCAGAAGTCCGGTTCGACGACGTGATGGTGGTGAACGTTCCGCAAGAAAACCAAGACATCAAGATAGACCCGCATTTTGTAGAAGTGTGTGAACGTGGTTCGATTGAAGTGTGCGGTATTGTCCCAGACAAGCCAATCCTTGTTGGCGCCCGGGCACACGGCGATAAAATTCGTTTACAGTTTGCCCAAGAGGATTCCAAGCATGCTGTTCGTCTTGTGATAAGGCTTACAGGGATTCGACGTGGCTTTGCTGGCAAGCGATTCCCGCGGAGAACCCGCGAACAGTTCTTGGCCAACGAAGCCTTTATCAATTCGGCCTATCCGTCTGATCCGAGGGCAGAATGAGTTGGGGTTCGGC
>JAKPII010000328.1 GCA_029549885.1 Planctomycetota bacterium | reverse complement strand
TAGGCGATCGCGCTGCTCAAAATCCAGCAGGAACCAATTAGCCTCCGGCAAGCGACGCTTGTTCATCGGATAAAAACAAAAGGCAGGCCAGTTGGGTAAATCCGGTTGAAGCCGCTGCCGGCGCATAATCTCATAACGCCGCGCATACTGCCGCGTTCGTTCCTGGTGTTCCGGCGAGTCAGGCGGCAAACCTTCCTGCTGCAATCGTGCCGCATATTCCTCCACTGTGGGAACGTACTCTGAGACCTCCGTCATCGAAACAAACGACCACATCGGTTCAATGGTGGGTCCCAGCAAACCCGCCAAAAGCCGCTGATGAACGCGATCCAACTTGAGCGGATCGGGGTCGAGCATCAAGATCCCGAAATCGGCTTTATGGCCCATGATAACAAAGGTCTGAAGTCGCATGGGGGCCTCCGGGGAACGCGGATCGAGCGTCTCACAAAAGTCCTTGCACCCGTCGGTGTACTCTCCGGGGGCCAATGTACGAAGTCGCATGCGATCAAAACGGTAAAACCAATGCTGACAGTGCCAACCTTCCTCAGGTTGCAAGGAGACCTCTGGCCGCGGTGACGTATCGTTGTCAGACGCCATGAACCAACCTCTCGAACGTGTCCAACCATCGGTCAACCATCCCGCCCGGGACCCCCGCACCCCAACACACTTCGCAAAAGGATTACCCGAACCAGGAATTGTTCCCTCCCCTGCCCCGAAAGACAAGTCAACGACTCTCAAGCCGGCCGACCTGCCCCAACGCAAGCTGGAAGGGAATGGCCGGCCGCGCCGCCGTGACGGTAAATCTTGCTCAATACCGAACGTCGCAACATCAAGAAACACCCCGCACTCCAAAATTGCCCACCCAGCACTCCTTTTGTGACATCAATAGTACATATTCATCACAATGTGATTCACTGTCCTTCTTGAAAATAGTCCACTTCGTGTGTTATACTGCCCTCCGTTGTGGCTTTGACAAACTTCGATTGTAAGGGCAGAGCGTGGGCAGCTCGTCCATTTCAGGCCCTCCGAAAACCCCACCGGGACGAGAGCCCCTTTGTGCGCTGCCCGGCAATGTTCACGACCCAAGCGCGGACTGACGTCCGTTTTTTTGGGGCCCTTGTAGTGTTCATATGTACATTACCAAGCGACGCATGCACCACGCGGAGGTTACCCGTGCTCAACCGTCACCTCGCCGATAAGATTCTCAGACTCCTCACGGAAGAAAGACTTAGTCAGCGCCAGGTGGCCCGATTGACAGGCGTAAGTCGTGCCACCATTGCCGCCATCGCCAAGGGAGAGTGGCATGCCCGGTTTCGGGAGCGTCCCAAGGACGAAAGTGATCAACCGCCCGCTCCCAGCCGCTGTCCGGAGTGCGGTGCCCTTGTTACACCGCCGTGCCTGGCTTGCCGCATCCGTGCCATGAGGATACGGGGTGAGATTCTTCCTCTGCCGGGCGAAGGTCCCGGTCCCCTAAAGCTCGAACTCCGCGGTCCGCACTATGCCCGCTATCTAGAAGTCCGCGCTGCCGCCATGGCTCGGGGTGAAGGAGAACCCCTCGAAGACCCCACCGAGGATGCCGCCGATGATGACGCCTGGTCCGACGAGGCCTTTTGGGCAGATGAGAGTCCATCCCATAATCTCCCCTCGCCCGTTTGGCGGGAGAGGGGTCGGGGGTGAGGGTGGCTCGAATTGGTGCCGGTTTTCTCAATCGATTCCGACGTTCGCTTGCCCTCACCCCAACCCTCTCCCGAAGGGAGAGGGGGACTTTTTGGGATAGGCTCAAACCCAGAAGTGATGCCTCTGCGGGGCGACAGGCCCGGTGACTCTGTTACCCCCGATGTTCAACGGAGGGCCGCCTGATGACCCAATTTCGTTACCTCGTGCCGCTACACCAAGCCCAGGACTGGATTCGCGACGGCGATTTACTCCTCTTTCGGCGCCGCGGTCTGATTGCCGCTGCGGGTCGGGGGGAGCATTCCCACGCTGCTTTGGCCGGTTGGTGGGGGGAGACCCTCTGCTGCCTCGAAGTGCGGGGACGTTCCGGCGGTCGTGTCGTCACGTTGGCCAGCCAAGTCGAACAATTCCCAGGGCAAATCGATGTCTTTCTCGCCGATCCGGACAACCGCTGGCCAGAATTCGACCGCCGCCAGACGGTGCAGGCCATGCTGCAATTCGCGGGAACACGCTACGGCTACCGGAATTTTCTCCGCGTGGCCCTCCGCCACATCCCGGGGATAAGACTCATCATGTCACCCAAAACGGATGATTCCGCCATGGACACGCTGGGTCCCATTTGCAGCCAAGCCTGTGTGATGGCCACGCGGCTCGGCGGTGGTGTGGACCCCGTTCCTCAATTGGCCGACGAATTGACCGAACCGGCCGACCTCGCCCGCAGCCCCTTCTATCGTTATCGGCTCACACTCATCCCTGATGACGTGGCCCAACCCACCCCGGAGCCGCAGCCCTCCTCCGCCGAACCCCCGCGATGGCTACGACTGCTGACACTCGTCGGTGTCTTTCTTCTCATCTTTGTTTTGACGGGAAGAGCGACCCAGGGCCAATCCTCGTGTCCCGGCGGTTACTGTTATGGCCCCGGTGCAGCAGGCAAGGCCAGCGATACCACGCCCCCTGCGGGTGGGCTTTCGGTTTCCCAGCCGATCCCCGAACCGCTGTCAAGAGCCACCGCCCGGCTGGAGAATCATCTCCCCGGTGGGGCCATCGTGTACGGCTCCGGCGTCCTCATTGCCCGGGATGATCGCTGGGGTTGGGTTCTAACCTGCGATCATCTCTTCCGCGAAGGCGTCGGCCAGGTCAGGGTGGTTCTGCCTAGCTCCAGCGGACAGGTATTCGAAGGCCGCGTCTTTGCCCGCGACTCGCTGGCCGACTTGGCCCTCGTCGGTATCGCCGCCCCGCAGACCCAGCCCATTGCCCTGGCCGACACGCATCCCTCCCCAGGCCAAACCGTGGCCTGGGCGGGTTACGGCCCGACGGGTCGCCTCCATGCCGCCATGGGCCAGGTCCTCGGCTATGTCAGCACAAATGTCTCAGGGAATCGGGAAACCCTCCAGATCACAGGTGCAGCGCAAGATGGTGATTCGGGTGGGCCCATCGTGGATGCTCAAGGACGTTTGGTGGCCATCGTCTGGGGCACAGATGGTTATCGCACCGTGGGCACTTACTGCGGGCGGATTCGAGCCTTTCTTCGCAACTTTTTCGCTCCCCGCGAGGAGCAGGTGCCGGTTCTCGGTCCCGCCGTACCGCCTGTCCCATCAAATCCTCCGCAGGACCCGCCAGGAAATCCTCACGATCCCCTACCGCCAGGGTCGTCCTCAGGAGATTCCCTTTTGAGTCGATTACGCGATCGGCTAGAGGGCCTTCAAGGAAAGGTCGAGGCCGCCGAATCCGGCCAGCGGAGCCTCAGCGAGCGCCTTCGCCATCTTGAAACGACGCTTGGCGTGGTCAGCGACCTGCGTCAGCGGGTGGAAAAGGCAGAAGAAGTGGTCGGGCGGGAAAACATTCGGGCCGTCATCCGCGAAACAGCGGCTGACCTGCTGAGGGATCGGGGGCCCTCCTGGGCAAGCGCCCTCTTGTCGGCCGTGCTCACTGCCCTGGGTTGGACCGGCCCTCCTTCGCTTGCCCTGGCCTTTGCCGCACGACTGGCGGTGAGGCTCTTGGAACGCCGTCTCCGCACCAGCCACCGCGCAGAAGAAAACGTTCCATCAAACCCTAACATCGTCACTCAGTAAAGGAGAAGACAATGACGCCCATTGACTGGGGTGTGCTCGGCGCATTCCTTAGCACCAGTATCCTCATCCTCCTTCCCTGGATGTTGAAGGTCCATGCCCGACTGGCCGTGGCCTTAACCAGGTTGGAAAACCTGGAAAGTCGCCTCGCCGCCATGGCTGAGAAGATGGATGAACTCGTCCAGGCAGAACACCATCGGGCGACAAGCGAGGCCCTTTGGGAAACCCGGCTGCAAACCCTCGAAACCCGTTTCGGTGAAAGTGAACTGTGACGGAAAAGAACAGACCACTTCGCCAGGATAAGCCACAGAAACAGCTAAGGTAGGTCCCATGCACATCCGTGATCGAATCAAGGAATTGCGGCGTATTCCCGCCCGCCAATTGCGCCCCAATCCCCGAAACTGGCGTGTTCATCCGGCCAAGCAGCAGCATGCTTTGCGCGGCATCCTCGCCGAAATCGGTTACGCCGATGCCCTGTTAGCCCGCGAACTCCCCGATGGTACCCTTGAATTGATCGACGGCCACCTCCGCGCCGAGACGACGCCGGACGCCATTGTTCCCGTGCTTGTCCTCGATGTCTCCGAGGCCGAGGCCAACAAGCTACTCGCTCTTCTCGATCCCCTGGCCGGTCTGGCCGAACAAGACCACGACGCCCTTGCCCAACTTGCCCGTGACATCGAATTTGAAAGCCCTGTTCTCCAACAGCTCCTTGCCGAAACAACGCAGGCTGCCGACAACCCACCACAGGAGTCGCCACCGGAGACGGAAACGAGTGCCGTCGATCCCGTCCCGGAGTTATTCCAAGTCCTAGTGGAATGCCGCGATGAGGACGACCAGCGGAGGCTGTTTGAACGGCTTTCCGCTGAGGGCTACACCTGTCGCCTCCTGACGCTCTAAGCCACTGCCGATTTGCTACGTCCGCCTTAAATTGCGAGTCACCCATGAAAAAGCACGTCGTCGAAGTGGTTCTCGAAACGCCGCTCGATCGGTCCTTCCGCGTCATGCAGGTCGCCGGGATGTTTGATCTTCCCCTGGAAAAAGTGACCCGCGAGCGGATTGCCGTCGAGATTCCCCAACAAACCGAGGACTGGCAACTGGGCTTGATCGTCGGGCCGTCGGGAAGTGGCAAATCGACCCTCGCCCGCCTGCTATTTGGCGATCGCGTCAGCCGTGCTTTCGCCTGGCCTGAGGACCGAGCCATCGTCGATGCCTTTGGCCAATGGCCCATCAAGGAGATCGTGGGGCTTTTGACGGCCGTGGGCTTCAGTTCGCCCCCAGCGTGGTTGCGGCCGTATCGGGTCCTCAGCAATGGAGAACAGGCCCGCTGTGATTTGGCCCGAGCCTTCGCCGAGGCCCTGGCATCAGCCCCGAGCAAGGATGACGAACCGTGGCATATTCTCGTTCCGTCAACGGCTGATCTCACCCGGCCGCTTGTCGTTTGCGACGAATTCACCAGCGTCGTGGATCGCCACGTGGCCCGAGCCATTGCCGCGGGCTTAGCCAAACGGCTTCGAAAGGGGACACTTCCCTGCCGATTTGTGGCCGTTACCTGTCACTACG
>JAKPII010000418.1 GCA_029549885.1 Planctomycetota bacterium | reverse complement strand
ACTTGCGGCGTATCATAATGAGTTCCCGCTTCAACAGCGCGAAGATTCCTTTGTTCGGATTCAGAATCGCTTAGTACGTGGCGGTTGTTTGGAGGTCTCTTATCCGAAACAGCGTAAGGCGAAATACCTGGAGACTGATTGTGGGGAGCATCTGAGGTGCCGGGGTCGGTACAATTGTACACATCAGCCCACGGGGTGACTTAAAACGACACTTTCGTGGGGGTTGACACGACACACCCACACATAATGATGGGCAGCTTATAACAAAGCGGGGGAATCAGCTTGTCGGGAGCTTGTCGATGAGTGGGTTGGTGGGCGAGGTCGAAAATGCGGGCCGTAGTTTGAGCCGAGATGGCCGCAGAAGTCACCCATGGGATGGCCTGCGGGTGGCTGTGGCGTGCCTGCTTCTGGTCGCAGCCGGATTAAAGGCTTACCAATCCTTTGGGGGAAAAGTTCTCGTCGCGAATTCGATCTTTGAACACCGGTGGTTCATCCTCGGCCAAACGACCGGAGAAGTGGGTTTAGCGTTATGGCTGGTGACGGGATGGTATGCAAGAGTCGTTAGGTGGCTTCTCGCAGGACTATTCTTTGTATTTGCTGAGTATTCTCTGTATAGGGCAGCGCAAGGGAAGGCAAGCTGTGGATGTTTTGGCGCCATTTCAGTTACCCCGTGGCTGACGTTTCTTCTTGATAGTGTCGTAGTAACGAGCGCGTTGTGGGTGAAAGAGGTGTCCACGGTGAAGTGGCCAAGAAAATGGTCCACCTGGGTTTGTTTAATGGCAGGCGGCACAGCACTGTGGGTGGGTGCCCTCGTGGGTGCCAGCCGGTTGTGGCCGGTGGAAATGGCACAAGACCTGGGAGTTCGGATTGGGGACAGGAGAATTTTGCTCCAACCTGATGCCTGGGTGGGAAGAACATTTCCGCTATTGTCGTACATGAGTGGGCAGCCGAAAGAGATCCAACACGGCCGGTGGTTAGTGGTTCTAATGAATCCGGGGTGCGGTCGGTGCTGGATGCAGTTGCAGGCGTACGAGGAACGTGCAGAAAAAGAAGGGACACCACTTGTGGTAGTGTGGCTATCTGATTGGCGGAGTGTTATCTCAGACGGCGAGGTGAAAGTAAAGGAGGGAACATTTTGGACAACACTCGAGCCGATGGTTGAATGGCTGGGGGAGACTCCGGTTGCAATTCGCTTAGTTGATGGCCGTGTCGAATCGGTTGAGCACTAGTTTGTTGGGATTGTCCGGGAAGGAGTAACTTTTTATTCAAGTGGAGGAGTAAGCCATGAGTGTGCGCGTTCGAGAAGCTTTCATATGTGCTACGATTTTTGGTGTTGTTGGAATGTCAGGAGTGCTGATGCTTGCGACAGCTCGTGCACAGGGGCCATGTACGCATGTGATGAAACCGTGCGTCACGTTCTATTCTCTTTTTGGGGAATGTTGCATGAATGCTGGAGGGTTTCAGACGGGACAATTACCCCGGGATTATGAATCAACGGGCTGCAAATATGTGAACGATCCGGCGCAGTGTGGGGCTCGTTTCGAGTTTCTCGCTCCGTTCTATCCGTGCAGCCGGTGGATCGGATATTGTGGCGGCACTGCTTGTTCGCCTGATTGTAATTGATCCCCCATGACGGCCTTTGGCGGGAAGCTGCGGTTTCCCTGTTTGTGGAGCGGATCAAGCTCGTTAGAAGATTCTTGGGGAAACCCAATTGTGAGGAGGACAACCCAGGGCGGGAGCGTTTGCACAAATGACCCCTTTTCTCTATCTGTCATGCTTTCTAATCGCTTTGGCATCAGGGATGGGGTCTGGTATGGACAACAAGACGCATGCCCGCATTATTGAACAACTGCTCGATAATATACGGAAGTGTGAATCAGTCACATTTACTGCCGTGAACACGGAAAACCTCGAGTATCCGGATGGCCGCCGGGTGGAAATACGGACTGTTTTGCGATATTGGGGGAAGGGCGATAAGTTTCGAGCTGAGGTGATTGATGGAACCAAGGGAGACGCGGCGACACCCACTTTTGTGACGGCGTACGATGGAGAGAAACATCAAAGTGTGCGACACGATTTACCCTCGCTGGGCTATTCCAAAGAAAGTCATCTCGTAAACCCGTCGATAACTGTGAACCCGTTACTATTAGCGTTTGGATGGCTGCATAATCCCCGCAGTCCAGTGACGTGGGGAGAGATTCGGCGGCGGGAAACATGGGAAACCGCGTTTGCGAGGGCTGTGCAGCGGGGGCGAGCCGTTCGAGAAAATGTAGAATGCGAGATAGTTGACTTTCCCGGATTGATTCCTAACACGATCAATCGTGTCTATTTTGCGCGGGAGTTTCGTTTTTTTCCCATGGCTGCTGAATCTATAGATCAGCGCAGTAACGAAGTTTTTTACAATCAACACGTATCGCTGTACTATGTTGAAGAAGAGAGGGTGTGGATTCCCGCTGTTATTCAGACGTCTTTTGACGCCGCCAAGCTCAGCCACAAAGTTGGCGGCGCTGTGAAAAGCGAGTGCGTGTACCGGATCACACCCGAGTCAGTGGCCGTAAATATACCGCTTGATGACTCGTTATTCATTTTGCGTGCGCCGCCCGGAGGAATAGTGACTGACATAGATAAAGTGAAGAAGCTTGCCAACTCCGATCGCGTTGGTAAAACGTCAGGACGACATTTTGAAAGTTCGTGGACTTTCTTAATAGGGAATGTGTTCTTGCTTGGTTTAGTATGTGTACTACTCTATGTCCGGTGGTATTGGTATCGCAAAAGAAAGGTTACAACGTGATAAACAATGGGTGGTCGATAAAAGGCAATGTTCCAGACTAAGGAATTGACGATGTGGAGGGCTCTATCAAGGTCCTTGCTTTCGATCGGAGTGATGGTTGGCATTGGAATGGTGCTCTGGGGGTGTCGCAAGGACTCCGCGAGTTCTCTATCGGTTGACAAACGTGGGGTGAGCCGTGCGAATGGAGAACGGGCAACTCATGACCGACTGTACGCTGTCACACAGCGCTTGGCTCCGCTTCGCACCATCGACTTGGACAAACTGTCGGAAAAGCAGAAGGTGCTACTCAGAATTCCGGTGAAGACACAAGAGATACGTGACTTCCTTGGTGAGCCAGAAGCTTGGGAGAATGCAGAGATCTCCCAGGTGCAACTCGTGTTACGGTTCCTTATTGTCCAGATGGATGTGGCCATTGCTGACGGGCAATGGGGGCTGGCTAAGCAAACTGTACTCGACTTAGTAACATTTGCTCAAACATTGAGTCGAACGGGCGATGTTACTCACTTTGAGAAAGCAGTGACGTGTTGTCGAGCCGCTGCGAGAGGAGTCGAGCAAGTGTTGCCTCACATTTCGCCCGATGAGATACGGCAACTTGAGAAAACGTTAGACGATTTGAAGACTCAATGGGGGGCAGTAACACAGGTGGTGGAGGCCTATCGCCGCAGGGACACGAATCGAGACCCGAATTTGGCCGAATTGCAAGAAGGAATTGGGACCTACGATGTGCTACGAAAGCGGTTGGAGACTGTGGCGAAAAAATGTCAGGCTTTTATTGTTTGCGCGATGGCGGCCTGTCGCATTTACGAGAAGAACCACCCGATGGGCGATTGCTCCCATGTGAGCACACGCGTTCAGAATGATGCCATTCTTAATGATCTGATTGATCCATTTTCGGGCACAGGATTACGCAAGAAGATATCTTCAGCGGGGTTGGTGGTATACAGTGTGGGTCCGAATCTAAGGGATGATGGGGGCGTTACTGGAGGCGATCCCGGCGATATTGAGGCGACAGACACGCCAGACGACATAGCCGTGACCGTTCGGTGCGGCACGGAGTAGGGAGGCGGGGGGATCGCATCGCTCGTCCCCTGACAAAATGGAGTGCTCACATATCGTCAAGAGGTGATCTAAAAATGCGAATCGCGGTTGGTACGCTGCTCCAGGACGGTGTTTTGGAGAACTGTCAGCTAAAGGTCTTTGGACACGCGCCGAGATTATGGGAACAAGTGCTGAATCCGTGATGAGCTGGATAGTGAGAGGAGATCGGAGTTATTAGGAGTGGTTTAGTGGTTCTTGAAATGAGAAGCCATGAGCGGTTGCGTGCGCCTGAGTTTTAGTAGAAGGTTTTTGTTGTTGATGTGAGGAGGAGTTGGCTATGAAGACTTCTGTGGCGACGCTGCTGACCTGTCTGGTTGCGGTTTGTGGAATGATTCTTATCGCGTGGGATGCCAGTTGGGTAGTTGGGGCCTGCTCGGATACGATTGTCAGACCAAACAGCCCGTCCGAAACGACGGTTCAGGCCTGTCCACCCGCACCTATTTCAAGGAACTGCCCCGGAAGCGGGACAGTTGTCTTCACCGGATTTTTCCAGTGTGATCAGCCGAATGCAGGAACCGCTTGCCAAGGAGCTGGGGTTCCTAGTTTCACCTATTGTAAAAAAGTTTGTAATTGTCTGGAAACTGTAAATCCCGCCACCGGCCAGCTAATCTGTGATCCGTCGCCGGTGTGTGAATGGTTTGCCGCTGAACAAAAACGCGAAGTAGCTTGCCATTAATAAATCGAAGCTATCAGCATGGATTCTTGAGGAATGCGCAACCGTCAATGTTGAATTTGGTTCGGGCACGATAGATCTCGCGTGGCAAGCCTAATATGTTGCAATGGCGAAGTCGCTATGACGCTTGGTTGGTAATGTTTACGACGCGTGTGCAAAATGGCTCGCGGAAAGGGCAGATTACCGCCTTTGAAGCGGCTTGTGTGACGATTTGAGTGGGACTCAGATTTGTTTTGGCGGACAACACAAGTGCCAATGTGCTCCTGAGTACCATAAAGGTGCAGAAAGCCAAGGCGAAACAGATGTAGTTCCGGGCGGAGAAGCGCCGACATGTTCAACTGTCCGCGGGGGTTACGAATAGGGTTGGTAATTCTTCTCAGTCCCTTGTTCATACATGGGATGTGCAAAGCAAGTGAATCTTTAGATTTGAAACGCGTTCTAAAGGATGTGAGAGATTCCCGCACCAAAATAGTATCTGGGGTGGTGCGGATCGAGCAAGGTTTTTTGGATTTGGAACGAAAAGTGTCTCTCACTAATACCTGGCTTATACATTTCTCAGCTGACCGGCTTCGGGCTGAAAGAGAAGCAGGAGACTTTCGTGAGGTGTGGTGTTGGGGGTGTTACGAAGATGACGCTTTCATTGCCTATAGCGTCGGGCATCCATCGCTACCCAATGGAGCCAAGATGGGGCTGTCAATCTGGGATAGAGATGAAATACATCCTAGGCAGTTTTTCGTTCCGCACCCAAGGTGGCTCGGATGCTTCCCGTACCCCATTCTTCAAATGCATGTATGTCATCCCGACGTGTTTTTTTCTTCGACCGGGAAGGCAAGCCCATCAGTAGTTCGGGAAGGTGAGGGCGAGCAAGAGAAATGGACAGTCCGTTGGTCGTCGGATGTGGCTTCTGATAACCAACTTCCAGCGGAGTTTTCCATTGTTGTTATGCCTCGACGTGGGTTTGGAGTGATCCGCTCTCAAGTTGCGTGGGAAATTGGTTCTAAAGATAACCCGGTGAAGATGCTTGATATGGTGGAGTCGGACTTGACAAGAGTCTTATCGGCAGATGTCTGGTTCCGCTCTCGCTTGCGATACACGAGATGGCGGAATGGACAAGTTGTTTTGCGTGAGAATTGCCAAATCGAAGCTTTATCCCTTAACAGTGATGTGCCACTTCAAACATTTGCCTTAGATGGCATTTCGTTCCTTGAGCCAGGTACGGAAGTGTTCTGGAATCGCAAGAAGCCTCCACCCTACACCGGAAGACCATTGATTTGGGACGGTCAGAGTATTGTTCCTGATCCAAAATACATGGTGGGAGAAGGGGCGAGGGTCCAGCCGGGTCGTGTCCGGTGGGATGTGTTGATTGGGGCCAACGTTGCCCTGTTGGCTGCTCTGGCAACTCTCGTATCACTACGTCGGTATTTTCGTTTGCGGAAATCACCCAGCAAATAAAGTGATTCGCGATTTGTGCTGCAGAATTCTTGAGCTCCAAGGTAGGCAAGACGTTACAAGAGAATTTGACAAATTTTTCCAGGCCAATGGGAGTCCACTGATGCTATGGAGCGATATCGTGAGCGGATATGTCTGGCCAGTGCGATTGTGACCGGATTGGTCGCTGCTGCCGCTGCTATCTTAACTTTTCCGCGGGCATTCCCAACAGCTTCAGACAACCAGCCAGATTTGCTGAAGGCCTCTCCGCCGATTGTGAGTTTAGGTCGAGTGACGGAAGGCGTGTATCCCGTCGAGCTGACACTCGTCAATCAGTCTTCAGAATCGCTGATCGTTAGAGGTGCGCATGCGAGTTGTGACTGTACTGAAATCTCCTTACAACCGGTCGAGCTGCATCCTGGAGAGGGCACCACGCTAAAGTTTCGCTGGAACACCCAATATCGCTCTGGTCTCACGAGGGGAAAATTTGTCATCGAATACGTTAGAAAGTCGGATCCCAACAAGGCGTTGTTCAAGCTTATTCCATTGGAGTCTGACGTGTTGGCGGACTTCATCGTGAGCCCGGATCAAATCGTATTCGAGGAAACGCGTGCCGAAACTGTAACTGTGCGAATTGAGCGAGTGGCTGCCGAAGCACTTCACATCAAGAAAGCGTTCGTGGGCCATCCTGCCTTTCGTATCCATGTGGATGAGAGAGCGGAAATTATTACGGTGTCTTTTGATCCTCAGAAGTGGGTGCGCGAATGGGGGCTCATAGAAATGATCATTCAAACAGATAGTCAACATAGGCCCGTGGTCAGGCCGCCCATTCGTGTGCAATGGCGGGATTCACAGGAGAATAAGGAGGAACGTGCCCGTTCCTGACTGTTGTGGTAGTTCATGAATGTGTGATGCACCGGCCGATTTTAAGTGTGATTATACCGGTCTATAATGAGGCAGGCACGATTGAAAGGGTGCTGGAGCGGGTAATTGATGTTTGGCCAGAGGATAAGGAAATCATCGTTGTGGACGATGGATCGCAAGATGGGACAGCAGAGCTTCTGCGACAATGGTATACTCAACACTGTAGCGTGCATGGGGATTGTCGAGAGCGAAGAAATGTGCGGGTAATGCTGCTCTTTCACGACCGTAATCGCGGAAAAGGCAGCGCTATTCGAACCGGATTGCAATACGCCACCGGCCACTATGTCGTTATTCAGGACGCGGACATGGAATATGATCCAGCGGATTACCGTAATCTGTTGGCTCCGCTCCTTAACGAGGAAGCTGACGTGGTGTACGGTTCGCGGCGATTGGGAGAGCGGATGTATAGCGAACTGAATTGTATGCAGAAATGGGTGCAAATACCGAGGACTTGGGCAAACCCTTATTACCATGGAGTAACAATTCTCAATCTCCTTGTTCGCATGTGGTTTCGCTTACGAGTTACCGATGAGGCGACCTGCTACAAAGTTCTTCCTCTCGAGGTGCTGCGGGCAATGGATCTTGAATGTGAGAGGTTTGAGTTCTGTCCGGAAGTGACTGCAAAGATAGCTCGAATGGGATTGCGATTGAAGGAGGTGCCTATTCAATACCGGGGGAGAAGTCGCAGGCAAGGGAAGAAGATTCGATTCCGCGATGGCTGGGAAGCAATCTGTACGTTATGGCGTTACCGATCTTGGCGACCATCAAAGCGACCGGAAACAGAGGAAAAACGATGTCGGTGACATTATGATGGTCGAAGAATGGCGGGTGAAAATATTACGGTGGGGACGTGAACCCCTGGAGGCGATCTGGCGGCAACGGATCGCGTGGAGCGTTATTCTGCTCTTATTGGCGCACTCTGCTATTCTTGCTTACGGCGCATGGTTGCACAGTCCGGGATGGGATGAGCTTGGCCATTTACCTGCCGGATTGGCCCACTGGCTGTACGGGGATTTTCGCTTCTACAAGGTTAACCCACCCCTTGTTCGAATGGTAGCCACTCTCCCTCTTCTGCCCGATCCGCCAAAAATCGATTGGGAGAGCGTCGTCGTTATACCTAACGGACGACCGGAATTTTCTGTAAGCGGACAGTTGTTCGATCAGGGATTTGAACAGGGATGTTGGTATTTTACGATTGCCCGCTGGGTCTGCCTGCCGTTCAGTTTGCTCGGGGCGCTGGTGGTTTTCAGATGGTCGAAGGAACTCTTCGGGACTAAATCAGCTCTCATAGCGCTGACGCTCTGGTCGTTTAGTCCTTTGGTGCTGACCAATGCTCAAATGATCACACCGGACCTGGGAGCAACTGCATTGGCTGTGACCTCTCAGTATCTTTTTCGCCAGTGGGTACGGGAACCCGCTTGGGAACGGGCTTTCAGTTGCGGGATCGTGCTTGGACTTGCGCTCCTCAGTAAGTTCACCCTTGTGATCCTTCCGCCTCTCTGGTGCGGATTGTGGTTCGCGACCCGAAGCTGGAAGCATAATTCCTCTTTTCGTGCGCTCTTTGCCCAGCTTTTGCGAGAAACCTTGCAGCTGGTAGTGGTTTTTATGATAGCGCTCTATATCATCAATCTTTTTTACACTTGTGATGGTTCATTCACACGACTTGGTGACTATACATTTATGTCCCGGACACTGTCCGGATCATCTCCCGAGGAGGCGTACACTTGGGGCAATCGATTTTCCGGGACGTTCTGGGGGCAGTTGCCGGTCCCATTGCCCGAACAATATGTGCTGGGAATCGATTTTCAAAAGCGGGACTTCGAACGCGGATATCCTTCCTATTTGCGTGGGCAATGGAAACACGGTGGATGGTGGTACTATTACTTGTACGGACTTCTGGTGAAAGAACCAATAGGGTTTTGGCTCCTTTTTATTCTGGCTATCGGGTTAGCTGTTCCTTTTTGTGAGTTCCGGGTACAGTGGCGAGAAGAGTTAATGCTCTGGACACCGGCAATTGTTGTTTTGGCACTGGTTAGTTCGCAAACGGGATTCAATCATCATTTGCGCTATATTCTACCGGCCATGCCCTTCATTTTCGTTGGAACAGCGCGTGTTGGCGGAGTATTCACATGTTTGCCCAGAACTTTCACCGGCCTTCTTCTACGGCTGGGGGTGGTTACAGCAATCGCGTGGTTCATCGTAGGTAGCGTGCGCTATTCAGCACATAGTCATGCGTATTTCAACGAATTAGCGGGTGGTCCCGCCCACGGTCACGATCATCTATTGGACAGTAACATAGATTGGGGTCAAGATTTATTACCGCTAAAACGGTGGCTCGACAAACATCCTGAGATTAAACTTTCCGGGATTGCCTATTCCGTACCGGCTCCCTTTGTCCAGCTTGAGAAAATTGGGCCTGGCTTCGATCGGTTGCCGCCGGGGTTGCCACCGGGTTGTGCTCCCGAGGGCGCACACATCGAACCTGGATGGTACGTTGTGTTTATCAGGGAAATGCGTGAACAGAATAGTCCATATTGGTATTTCATGCGATTGACTCCGGAATCGCGGATTGGTTGGACAGCTTATGTGTACCATTTGACGGAAGACAAGATCCAGGAGGTGATGCGATCGCTAACCAAGGCAAAACTATGAGGTGCGTGAGCATGCAAACCAATTGCGGTAACGAGCCTCCAAGAAGGGATGGTGTTTCCTTGTCGCGGCGATCCTTTTGGAAGGTCTTGTATGCAAGTATAGCTTTGGGTATGGTACTATTGAGTGCCGTGATAGTCCGTATTCCGTATTTAGCCACAAGGAGCGTGTGGTATGATGAAGCCTCGTCGTGGCAGATGTCGCAGTTTTCACTTCCGGAGTTGTGGTACGCGTGCCAGTTGAATGTTCATCCACCCCTGTACTACCTTGTGCTAAAGGCGTGGAGTTTCGTATGGGGCGATTCGCCCGTCGCTCTTCGTAGTTTATCGATCGCATGCAGTGCCTTGGCCATTGTGGGCATCTTCACCATCGGCTGGCTGTCGGGAGGAGGTAATGGCGTCAAAGACGCAAGAGATTTTGACAACGGTAAACTTTATGTCGCTATAGTCGCCGCAACCCTTATGGCTGTCAACGCCTTTCAGGTCAATGCTGGCATTGAAGCTCGTATGTATGCGCTAGGAACGGCATTCGCTGTATGGTCAGTGGTCGCAACAATCCGAGTCTTTCGAAGCAATTCAACCTTGTGGTGGATTGTACTTGCATTTCTCCTCCTGTCTTGTACGTACACACATCATTACTGTCTGTTGGTAGCTGCAAGCGAGGTTGCTGTCCTTGCTGTCTACGGGTTAATGCGCTGGCTGAGACATTCGGATCACTCTGTTATAAGGCGACTTGGTGGTCTAGTGACAGGTGTGGGGTTCGGATTCCTACCGGGAGTGCTCTTGCTTCATATTCAACTCCAGCGGGTGCGAGAGAACTATTGGACCGTTCCTTTGGGTAAAGACGTGATCGTGAAAACGTTTTCCCAGTTCTGGCAACCAATTGAACCTGCAAATGCCTATGAAAGTGGTCTATGTGTTTTCGTTGTACTATTACTGTGCACAGCCCTCACTATTCGTCATCGTTCGATCGAAAAATGCCTTGTATCGTGTTGTGCTTGGCTACCCATTGTGTTAGCTGGTATCGTAAGTAGCCTGGTCACCCCAATATGGGAGGGGCGTTTCTTTCGTTTCAATGAGCCGTTTTTCCTGGTAGTGATTCCGCTAGGACTCCAGCAGATTTCGCAACGACAAACTTTACGGTGGGGTTTTGCCGCCATTGTTGTTGCGGTCGTATCCTACGGAACATGGGTTTTCTGGAATGCGCGGCAGGTTGAACAGCGAGGGGGGATGCGTGCCGCGACGGAATTCGTGTTGCAGAACAGTAGGCCGTGCGAGTTGGTGCTCGCTACCAGCAATATTCACTATTTTCCAGCTAAGTATTACCTTCGTGGACAGCGCGAGATAAAGCTTCTTCGGGATGCCGTGCGTGAGTTCTGGGGACACCATCTTATTCGGCCCCGAGATCTAATAGGACTGGCCCAACTGGAGCGATTTAGGGAACGCGGCATTTGGCTTCTGGGACACTCTTCGCGTCCCCGAGAGATTGCTTGGACTGACGATGGCCAGGATCATCGTGAGATATTTCATTATGACTTTGGCGTGCCCCAGTGGACAGTTTATGTGATCCATATTCAGGGGCGGGTCGCGTCCTCCGAAAATAAACAGGGGAATAAGTAATGTGTTTGCACGGTGTGCCTGATAGTGTGGGCAATTGCGCATCGAAGCTAACGGACGACTCATGCACACGAAACTGGGTGAGGTAGAAGCGATGCGGTGGTCGATATGCTGGTGCCTTGTGGTAGCGATCTCTTTGAGTATGCTCGTATCAGCTTGCCAGCACGGCGGGCTGTCGGACTCAGACCGTCTTAAACAGGCAGCGCAACAAGTCCAGTTGGGATACACAGATCGCATTGACATGGGGCAAAAAAGCAATATTGGAGATCAGGACCTGGAGTTGCTTGCCGCCGTTGAGGGATTACACTTCCTTCGCGTTGATGGAAGCCGCATCACGGATGAAGGGCTGGCTTACCTTGTCTCACAGAAGGAACTAATAGATCTTTATGCGTCCAACACCCGATTGTCGGATGAAGGGCTAAAAATACTGAGTGCGTGTTCGTCATTGGAAACCCTAGTCATTGACAAGACGCAAGTGACGGATGCCGGGTTAGCCTATCTTGCAGAACTTCCCAACCTCAGGAGGCTGTCACTTTGGAAATGCTTTATCACGGATGACGGGTGCCGACACCTAGCAAAGCTGCCTCAGCTCCAAGTTTTAAGTTTGGATGAAACCTTGGTAACAGATGCCGGTATGAAGTATTTGACAGGACTGAAGAATTTGAGGCGTATTTCCTTATGGAAAACACGTGTGTCAGACCAAGGAGTCGCAATCCTTCGTAGCGCGCTTCCCGATTTGGAGATCAACCGATGAGCATGAATCGGGTGAGACTTGATCGCAGTATCGGTGACTGTAGGGGGTTCACCCTTATTGAGATACTCGTGGTGATCACGATAATTGGTGTGTTGACGATGCTTCTTCTCGCGGCGGTGCAGGCCTCCCGCGAGGCAGCCCGGCGCGCCCAATGTCAAAATAACCTCAAACAGTTGGCCCTCGCAATGATCAATCATGAGAGTGCGATGAGATTTTATCCGTCAGGAGGATGGGGCTATCGATGGGTGGGCGACCCCAACCGCGGTAGCGGCCGACGGCAGCCAGGGGGTTGGGCTTTCGTCATTCTCCCGTATTTGGAGCGCCGAGACCTGTTTGAGCAGGCATTAGATATCCATGATCCCAGTGAACTACGCTGGTGCCTTGCGCAGGTTAACGCCGTTGTTGTGCCGACATTTTACTGCCCTTCCCGGCGGGCAGCCGAACTGTATCCCATTTTACAAAGTCCCGCCCACTATCCGTACAATCTCGACTTACTTGAGAATGCCGTAAAAATAGATTACGCGGCGAATGCAGGTGATTTCTTGCTCGATGTCGGAGCTGGTCCAGTGTCGATTGCCCAGGGTGACCATCCAGCTTATCCCTGGCCTGACTATCCGGCTACCGGAGTATGCTTCTTGCGGAGCGAAATCTCGATAGACCATGTTTTGGATGGGACTAGCAATACCTATTTGGTGGGCGAAAAGAATATTCCGCGATTGCATTATGACACGGGGGATTGGCGAGGGGATGACCAGTCTGCGTACGTGGGAGATGATTATGATACGATACGTTGGGCGAACGCTTCTCTGCTCCCACTCAATGATGTCGAAGCTGAAAACGATGACGCTCGATTTGGGGGGCCACATCCGGGCGTGGTCCAAATGGCCTTTTGTGATGGCTCTGTGCGGCCCATTGACCTCAGCATTGATGCCCTAGTTCATCAACAACAAGCCAACCGCAAGGACGGACAAGTGAATAACACAGTCAGATCTAATGGCAACTGACAGTCTTTCTTTTCCAAAATTCGTTTTAGAAACCTCTGTACACCTGCCCTATCCCCAGCTCTCTGCCTCTTTAACAAATAACTCGCGTAGTGCCGTAAGTGCTTTTCTGAACGTTATTGGTATTATTTCGATTATCGTTCGAGCAATAATGAATAAGCTGCAGGGATGAGACTTGTTTCGACTCGACCAAGCACCACTCGGGAAACTTCTCCTGACAACTTCCCCGATGCCCACGGGGACCCAGTGCCCCATAACATACGTGACCCATGGCATGTTAGAATCGGCCCGGTTACTTGTCGAGATTGGCAATGCTGATCCGTTCCGCTCGCAAGGCGGCGGTCATCCAAGCCACCAGGGTCTTGACGCGACTCTTTCGCACATTTGTCCAAATCATGAGCGTCCACGCTGAAATACCAAGCAGTTTCATGGCGGCTCCCTCCGCATGTGTTGCTCGTGGGTTGAGTTTCGCTCAACGGTGCAGTCACCGTTGATCCCGTAAATCTATACGAGATATGCAGTGGCGAGGGAGCCCAATTTTATAGGGTCCAGAAACTGGGAATAGGGCAGGTCCCATCTCGCAAAGACCGATTTTCAGAAAGAGCCTACATAACGGCACCTTGGAGGCTTTTCGACATGCACGGTTTTCGGAATGCTGTGGAGTCGTTATGGCGCGATCTGGTCGATTCGCATTTTGACGAAGAACACTTCATTAGCGGTGTAATGCGTGATTGCGGACATGATGCTACAGGCGTTTCCAAGACCGATTTTCAGGAAATGCTGAATACAGGTAGTTGCGCAGCCATGCAAGAAGTGGGATGGTGCTGTAATGAGGTGTTGAGCTACTATTTAGCAAACCATCTTGGCAGCGCGGAGTTCGTTCGAGCGTTATTTGTTGCATTATGTGCCGTGAGGGCCATCCAAGCCGGTTTTGCCCATTGGGATTTCATATTTGACAAAATCCTAATGCTGCTGGTGCAAAACATGGACAAAACAGATTATCATTTTCGCATGGAATTTCTCAGGAATATTCTCTGCGAAAACTCGGAAGGAACGAGAAGTTGACAATTTGGGATGGCTGGGTCGCAGTGCAGGCTTGCGCAGGACGACTGATGGGAGGTTGCGCCAGGGGGATTCAAAGATTTACGGCCGCGTGGGACATCGCCGCCGAGTTACGCGCCGAGCCGAAGGGGATATAAGATTGAAAAAACGTATTACCTTGCCTTTGAAGGCTGGCGTATGATTGTGCCGCTCGAACACGGATTCTTGCGGAAGAAGGTGCCTGGAGTAGCCCGACTCCTGCCTGTTCTCTATAACCATTGGTACAAGTCTGAATGTTTGAAACTACTTCGCCGTCGAACCAAGGACGAGGTTGAACATGCTTGGCGAGCGGCGGTAGTCCCTAACCGCGTGGCCGGGGTCGTGACGCGCACCGTGAGGGATGAGTATTGTTGGCTGCCTGAGGCGCTTTTCGTGCCCGCCGATGAGTGTTTTGTGGTTTTCTGCTGGTGGCGACTGGCGTTAAGTGACGGTTTGGAGGCGGAGGTATGTATAGTCGAGATTGAGCGAGAGCTGGAAGTTGGAATCGCGGAGGAGGTGATTAGGCTGTTACCCACGTTAAAACTTGGCGATTTCTGCAGGAGGATCAGTAACACGCTTGTGGGCCGTTAAGGCGGGACTTCCAGGATTTCGCTACCAATTTATTGGGAAAATTGTGCTTTTGCCGATGGCCATCCACGGGAACCGCACCCTGCGGTTCATCGACGCCAACCAGAATGGCCAGCTCGATGCCGGCGACACCGACATCACCCAGTACAATTGGGACCACCGCAATCGGCTGGTCAAGGTGGAGCATCGGGCCAGTTACGCCGCGGCGGTG
>JAKPII010000282.1 GCA_029549885.1 Planctomycetota bacterium | reverse complement strand
ACGGCTGGAGCGGCAAATTGCCCAGGCCCGTGAGCAATTGGAAAAGGAAAAGCAAGTGATCCTGCGGATGAAGGATGATCTCGCCGGTGGGAGGCCCACACTGGTGTATTCCGGACGGGAGTACACTGCCCAGCAGGTGCGCATCGATTTGGCCAATCGTTTTGAACGATTCAAGACCAACGAAGCAACTTTGGCCAATCTAGAGCAAATTCGTGCGGCGAGGTTAAAGAGTCTTCAAGCGGCTCGGGATAAAATGGAAGGCATGCTGGCCGCTAAACGACAACTCGAAGTGGAGGTGGAGAACCTTCAGGCCCGGTTGCAGATGGTCCAAGCGGCCCAAACTACGAGCGCCTATCAATTCGATGAAAGCGCGCTCGGACGAGTCAAAGATTTGATTGCCGACCTTAAGGCAAAATTGGATGTCGCGGAGCGGTTAGTCCAGTCGCAGGGATTCTACCAAGGAGAGATTCCTGTTGAGGATCCCAACCAAAAAGACATTGTGGATGAGGTAACGCAATACTTCGAGGCCAGCTCCGCGGACAGGGAAGACGACTCCAAGGATGCGGCGATCACGCAGGTCGATTGATTTCGGGGGTGCGATCATGCAGCCGAATGCCTGCCCCGGGATGACATCGGATGATGCCTGTGAGGTCGCAATGGCTAGTGCACCGCGGGAAGGTCATTCCATGCGACGGTTTCTTCTCTGGATCGACGGCGTGGGAGGGTACCTGGTCTGTCTGGGAGAGACCATCCGGATAGGCCGGGCTGGTGCGGGGGCCGTGGATGTCCCCCTGGTCGCCGACGTAGCGCAGCATCATGCGGAGATTCGTCGCGACGGAGAGGGCTATTTTCTGGAGAGCTATGCGCCCACGTGGTTGGATGGCAACCCCGTACGGCAGGCCGTGATGCACGATCGTTGTCGCTTACAACTGGGAAAACATGTCATCCTACGCTTTGTTCGCAGCACACCGTTGAGTCTTTCGGCCCGGTTGGATTTCGAAAGTGGTCATAGGACGCATCCTACTACGGACGGCGTATTGCTCATGGCCCACAATCTGATCCTGGGGCCTGGCCCCGCGGCCCATGTTTGTTGCCGAGATTGGCGGCACAATGTCATTCTCTTTCGAGAACGGGATGAGGTGTGGTGTCGGGCCGGAAGACCGTTTCGTGTGGATGGTGTTCCTCAAGAGAGGGCCGCACGATTGACATGGTCATCATTGGTTGAGGGAGAAGACTTCGCCCTCCGTTTGGAGGAGATTCCTCCTTCAGAAGTATGATGCGGAAGACCGGGTGATTCACTCACACGGACGCACATAACGGGTGTGTCCGTTAGAATGAATGATGACCGTCGCACTGATCCAAGGTCGGTGCCAGTAAGTCAGGAGAGTCCTCTAGTGAATACGGTGATAGCCGTGGTTGAGAAACCTAAACTCAACAACATCCCTGAAGAGACGCATGCTTCACCACGGGGGGACTCACCCTCGGAGAACGTGAGCCGTTTCGTTTACGCCAGCGGTTCGCGGCCCCTTTCCGGCTACACGATCAAGCGGGGGATCGGGCGAGGAGGGTTCGGGGAAGTCTATTATGCCGTCAGCGACTCCGGGAAGGACGTGGCGCTCAAGCTCCTTTGTCGAAATTGGGATGTGGAACTCCGCGGAATCAACCACTGTTTGAACCTCAAACACCCGAACCTCCTGACGATCTACGATGTGCGACGGGATGATCGCGGGGACACCTGGGTCATTATGGAGTATATTCGGGGACCGTCGCTGGAACAGGTTCTCGCCGATCATCCCCAAGGCCTTCCGCTTGACACGGCTCTGGTTTGGTTCCGTGGAATGGCCGCTGCCGTGGCTTATTTGCACGAACATGGGATTGTCCATCGCGATTTGAAGCCGGGCAATATCTTTTGGGAAGAGGGCGTGGTCAAAGTAGGGGATTATGGCCTGGCCAAGTTCATTTCTTGCAGTCGCCGCAGTGGACAGACAGAAAGTGTGGGTACTGTCCATTACATGGCGCCTGAGATCGCCCATGGCCGATATGGCAAAGAGATCGACATCTACGCGATGGGGGTCATGCTTTACGAGATGCTGACCGGCCATGTTCCGTTTGAGGGGGAGAGTGTCGGCGAAGTTTTGATGAAACATCTGACGAAGTTGCCGGACCTCACGCCACTTCCGCCGGAAGTCCGTCGCGTGGTCGGCCGGGCACTGGAAAAGGACCCCGCACGTCGATTTCAGGATGTCCGAGAAATGGTGGCCCTCTTGCCAGGAATGGAACAGTCGCCCTATGTTGAGATGGGCACTGCGAAGGCGGCAGGTGGCCCGACCGAGAAGGAGCAGTTCCAGTCGCCTGGCTCAGCCAAGATGGGTCACGGAGAAGAACCGGTCATGGCCGAACTGGCGGAGGAATCGAATCGTCCCGAACCTATTTGGCACGCGGTGACTCAAGCCT
>JAKPII010000280.1 GCA_029549885.1 Planctomycetota bacterium | reverse complement strand
GTCCCTGGCAACGGGCCAGTTTGGCTATGGAGGGATGGCCGGAGCCGCTCCCGCACCAGCACAACCTCCGCAATCTGCCGCGGAAAAGCAACAGGATGAGCAGGATATGGCAGGCCGACTTGCCGCAGACGGACGCGAGCGGCGGAGTTTTAAAGCCCAGAGTGGCGGCAAGGCCGAAGACAAGGATAAAGAATTGCTGGCGAAATTGACTACGAATCGCCTCCGGGATTGGGGCTCCCGGCAAGACTTTTTGACGCCTAGCGTGGAAAACCTCCAGCGCGTCGGCGGGATAACGCGTCAAAATTTCCTCGTCCTCGATAACAAGGGGCGATTGCAATACTTCGGCCAAAACCAACTCGCTCAAGCGGACGTAAGGGCCCTGGCCAGAGAGTTCCAAAAACGTGGCATCGTCCTTTATCCCGAGTGGACACCCCACGAAACGGCTTTCTGGGACCCGATGGTGGAAACCAACGACAGTGGCAAGGCCGTGGTCAAGGTCGTCGTTCCTGACCGTGCCACCTCATGGAAGCTGTTGGCCAAAGGTGTTACCGTCGATACCCGGGTGGGTGAGTCCGAGGCGGAACTTCAAGTCAAGAAAGGCCTCTTTGCCGAAGTCAGAGTCCCCACCGCCTTCCACGAAGGCGACCACGTCGATCTTCCGGTGACCATCCATAATGATGAGCTTGAGCAAGGTCAGATCAGGCTCGTCAGTCGGGTGACAATCGGTACTCGAACGATCACGGAGAGCCGATCGCTCGAGGTAACCCGCAAAGGCCTCCTGACAGTAAGCCTACCCCTTAAGGCGGAACTTCCCGAGGAGGTGCGGCAAACCATCCGCAGTGCCGAGACCCCCGAGCAATTGGCCCAGGCCCTTCAGCAAAATCTCGAGTTAGAAGTCAGTCTCCACGTCGGCGACGACAGAACGCCGGTCGATGTTGTCCGCTACAATGTTCCGCTTCAACCCCGCGGGGTGATGGAATTTACCTCCACAAGCGGGTCGGCCAGCAGCGATACCACGGCCTGGCTCGAACTGGCTCCCTCTCCCGACGCACCGTGGATGATGGAGATTTTGATCGGTCCCACGATCGAGCGAAGTCTTAGTGACATTGTCTTGGGAAGTAGTCAGCGTTTCCTACCACCCTGCGGGGAAGGCAGCTCCTTGCTGGACCGAACGACATCTGACCTCATGGCAGCCGTCGCCGTGCTGAATTACTTCCGCTCGATCCCCGCATCAGCCGACGAGATCGTGCAAATGGTGGATACGCGAATTCGCATCGCTGTGAGTACGCTTGTCGCTGCCCAGCGTCAGGATGGCGGTTGGTCCTGGAGCGGGGCGAAGCGGATGCGGATGGGGGCGAGCGATGTCGATGTCGCGTCCCATCCGGAGTCATCGGCGCGGGCATTTTGGGCCCTCCACCTGGCAAGACAGGCAGGTTACGCCGTTCCCCAAGCCACCTATGATAATGCGCTTGAATACCTCGAGAAGGCTATGACGCAGATTCGGGCAGACGACATGGAAGTTCGTTCCGTGCTCATTCACGCCCTGGCCTTGGCCCAGCGGGCCGATTTCGCCCTCGTCAATCGTCTCCATCGGGAGCGTCAAAACCTCTCCCTCGCCGCCAAACTCTACCTTGCGCTGACACTGGCCGTCATGCAACGGCAACCGATGGCCTCAGAAGTCCTCAAGCTCGTCGACCTCTCCAAAGCTGAAGAAGCAGCGCAAACACCGCTACCCCGGTCCGTAGCCTTGTCGCTGACCGAAGCGCATGCCCTCCACGCGTTGGTCCTCCAGGCCATTTCGCCTGAATCACCGGAATTGCGAACCGACGTGGAGTGGCTGCTCTCCCATCGATCAGGCCACCGCTGGCTGCCGGATCGAGCAACGGGTCTGGCGGCACTCGTCCTGGGCCCCTGGTTTGCCAAGACTCGTTTTATCGACGAGAAGTATCGCCTAACCGTGTTCGTCAACGACTTCCAAGTGGGACAATGGGATTTTGATCAAACGTCCCTCTCGCAATCGGTCCTCGTTCCGCCGAAATTCTTTGTCGGAGGACGCGAACGCATTCAGTTCCGCTTAGAAGGCCGTGGGCGATTTACCTATCAGTGTCTTGCTCGACGGTTCGTCAATCCCGAGCAGGCTCGCCGGGGACACTACGGATCATGGCTGCGGCCTGCCCCCTTGGAAGTCGATGGCCGCGAAGTTCCCCGGGGCATAAGTAGCGGCAACGAGGGGGTTTTCGTCAAGCCGGGCTGGTCGTTACCCCACAGCCGTGTGACGCAACTCCCGGTGGGCAAACAGGCCATCTTCGAGATCACGGCCGCCCCCCGCGTACTGACCGCGGGCCCAGTCATTGATCAATTCGTGCTAACGGTGCCCATTCCCGCCGGCACATCGGTCGTACCCAATACGATTGTTGGCCCGTTCGATCGGTACGAGCTTCGGGCGCAAGAAATCGTATTCTTCTTTGCCCGGCCAAGGTCCGAGGCTGTGACGGTCAACTTTCGCGTGACGGGGACCATTCCGGGAGATTATGTTGTGGAGCCGGCTGTCATCCGCAATGCCCTGGACCCCAGGGCCTACGCGGTCATTCCTTTGTCCGACGCCAAAGACCAGACGTCGGCTTCGTTGAAGGTCCTCCCTGAGGGCGTTTCCAGCACGGACCCGTACTTCCTCTCGCCGTTGGAACTGATTGCCCTCGGAAAATCCGCTTACGCGAAGAAGGATTGGAAATCAGCGGAAAAGTATTTCGCGGAGCTGTTTACCAATCCCAACTGGCAGGTCATGGATGAAACAGTCAAGGCTCTGGCCCCACTTTTGGTTGATATCTACCTGGAATTGGATCAGCCCGACAAGGTGGTTCACTATTTCGAGATTCTCAAGGTCAAATGGCCGGATTATGAAATTCCCTTTGACAAGATTCTCCGTATCGCCGCGTGTTATGAGCGATTGGGAGAATACGAACGGAGCTTCCTGATCTTTCGGGCTATCTTGGAGAGTAGCTTCGTTAACGACAGCTACACTGCCGGCTTTCTCGACGAACAAAATGAATTCGTTCGCAGCGTGCAACTCATGAATCGGCTTTTAGCGGAGTATCCCCCGGAACCCTACGCGGCGGCAGCCCGTTACGCCCTGGCGCAACGCGTCTATGCCAAAGCGAACGAAGCCACCGCGGATATGGCTCTGCGCAAGGCCAAGATCACGCGGGTGCATCTTATTTCCGCCGCCTGGGAGATGCTCGATCGGTTCCTGACGGCCTTTCCCGAGGATCCCGCGGCAGACCAGGCCGCCTTCGCCGCCGCCCACGCCTTGCTGGATTGTGAATTCTACAGCCAGGCCGCCGAGGCAGCCGGGCGTTATGCCCAACGGTATGCCGAGAGCTCGCTCCTCGACAGTTTTTGGTACCTGATCGGTTACTGTCATTACGCCGATGGTCGGCACGAACAGGCCATCGAGATGTGTCGTAAGGTCGCCGACTGGCAAAGGAAAGACCCAGCAACTGGCCGCACTGAGGAAAGCAAAAACAAATGGCAAGCCCTCTACATCCTTGGCCAGATTTACCACAGTCTAGGTCAACCGTTGCAGGCAATCAATTATTACCAGTTGGTCTCCGATCGCTTCTCCGACGCCAAGGAGGCGATTGATTACTTCAAACGCAAGGCAGTCGCGCTGCCGGAAGTCACATTCATTAAACCCGGTGAGCCCGTTACGCTGACGCTGCGATCGCGTAACATCACGCAGTGCGAATTGAAGGCCTACCGCATCGACTTGCTAAAGTTCACCCTCTTGAAACGCGACTTTTCGGGAATCGTGGGAATTAACCTGGCCGGGATCCGCCCCGAATACGAGGAAACGATCCAATTGGGCGAAGCTCAGGACTTTCGCGACCACGAACATCAAGTCAAGCTGCCGTTCGACAAGGATGGTGCCTACTTGATTGTGTGTCGGGGCGATGACCTTTACGCCAGCGGATTGGCTCTCATTTCGCCGCTGAGGATGGAGGTTCAGGAAGATGCGGTCTCCGGCCGTGTTCGCGTGACAATCAAGAATGTCGACGGCAACTTTGTCAATAACGTCCACGTCAAGGTTGTCGGCAGCCGCAATGCAGAATTCGTGGCAGGCCGAACCGATTTGCGCGGTGTCTTCGTGGCGGACGGAATTCAAGGCAGAGTTACGGTGATCGCCCAAAAGGACAGCAATCAGTATGCCTTCTATCGGGGAGAAACGGACCTCCTCCCGGCGCCGGCCCGTCCCGGAGCACCCCCGGCTCCGAGCGAACGCAAACCTCAGGCCGCCGGGGAAGATCGCCGCGAATTGCTGCGGGGACTGGAAGAAAGTAACAGAATGTTGCAACAGCAGCAGATCGAAAACCTGCGTCAAAACTACCAGCAACAGCGGAAAGGCGTAGAAGCCTCCAAGGCATTTTGAACAATCACGACACTTTAGCCTCGCCTCCGGATACTAGGTATCCACTCCAGTAAATGGCTGGGATGCAAAGATACCCTTAAGCCCCACCCGATAGGATCCGCGCATTATCGCCATTCTGCCGGACAGGCGCGGCAATCGGCGGTTTTAAGAGTTTCGTCAGATTCTCGCCACATCCCTCTTACGGGCCAGAAGATGATGGCCCACCTCCCGGAGGATTCCGCGGCAGTCGGATGGAAAAGATCGCTCCACTTCCCTTGGCCGATTGAACCTCGATCGTTCCACTGTGGAGCGTTACGATTCGCCACGCCTTCGACAATCCCATACCTAAACCGCGGCCGGCTTGTCGTCCGGAAAAAAACGGATCAAAAAGGTGTTCGCGGACTTTAGGGTCAATCCCCGGCCCATCATCTGCGATTGAGATCCGCACCTCTTCTGTGTCGGCATCCAGGGTCAGTGTGATCGTCCCCTTCTCTGGGACGGCCTCGAGGGCATTCTTCACGATCGCCCCGAGGGCGACGAGAATCTGCGACCGGTCGGCCATCCCTTGAAAACGGTCCTGTGCCTCGACGGCCGTCGCCAGCCTTAGCTGCACGTGCCGCGATTCCGCCGGGGGAGTGTATTCCTTTATTACCGTTTGCACGATGTCCCGATAATTCACTGGTGCAAACACGGGCTTCGGTGGCCGCGCAAAGAGGCGGGCATCGGCAATCATTTCATGGGCACGCTGGGCCTGCGCGACAATCGCGGCGAGCATCCGTTGCCATTCGGGATGAGTCACCTGGCGCAAAAGAACTTGAGCGTGTCCCGAGATGATGGCCAGCGGATTGTTGATTTCATGTCCGGCACCGGCCGCGAATTCCGCCATGGCATCAAGCTTGGCGTGCTCCAGGGCCTCCGCAAAACGGGCGTTGAGCCTGGCTAGCCGTCGCGTCACAAGTAGGACTGTCTCCCAAAGCCCTCGACAACCGGGGACGGATCGCCCCCATCGGCGTGCCAGCCGA
>JAKPII010000278.1 GCA_029549885.1 Planctomycetota bacterium | reverse complement strand
CAAATATGTTTATCTTTGATCCTATTTATTTGATTTTCGTCAGTCCGGCGATCATCTTGGCCCTTTGGGCGCAGTTTCGGGTAAGAAGTACTTATGCCCAAGCGCGGCAGATTCCCACCCGCTTGAGCGGTGCCGAGACCGCCCGCCTAATCCTCGATTCCGCCGGTTTGACCGATGTCGGTGTGGATGTAACACCCGGTGAATTGACGGATCACTACTCCCCCGGTGAACGGATTATACGCCTGAGCCCTGAGGTCTATCGCGGGCGGAGCTTGGCGTCGGTGGGCATCGCTGCCCATGAAGCGGGCCACGCCCTGCAACACGCCTTTGGTTATGCTCCGCTCATGATCACGCAGATCGCTTATCCGGCGGCCAACTTCGGAAGTAGCCTCGGCATTCTGGCCCTGCTTATTGGATTGGGCATCGGCCTCACGTGGCTGGCTTGGGCCGGTGTCTATCTCTTCTCGGCGGTAGTCGTCTTCCAGGTGGTCAACCTGCCGGTAGAATTTAACGCCAGCCGCCGTGCCAAACAACTGCTTGTGGAACGCGGCATCGTCCCGCCCGAGGAAATGCCTTACGTCAACCGCGTTCTGAACGCTGCTGCCTGGACGTACGTTGCGGCCACACTGCAAGCCATCTTGACGCTGCTATACTATCTGCTGCTCGTCTCCAGCCGTGATCGAGAGTAAGTGGGGCGCCATCCACGTTAAAAACTTTCGTTGGCTTTCTAGCCTTGTTTCCATCGGTGGTGGGCCTTTGGAAGTTATTTCGTCCGTGCCGATACACTTCCCCGCCCGAGCTATAGCCTCAGGGAGCCGTTTCGTTGTATTTTTTGAGGGCAAACGGCGGACCTGGAAAATGACAGAACCCAAGAAAGCGGGGGTAATAAGCCGGGTCCGGCGTGTGGCAAGGCGATCGAGGAACCTGTCCTAGGGTTTTTTCACTAATCAGAGGTCCTTTAACGGCCATTCGACGCAGAATGCGATCTTACAGGGTTTTCGAAGACACTAGGCTTCTCTGGGAAAAGCCTTTCGAGCCTGTCCCGTAATCTCCCCTCGCCCGCTCGGCGGGAGAGGGGTCGGGGGTGAGAGCGGCTCGAATCACTGCCGGTTTTCTCAATCGATTCCGACGTTCGCTTGCCCTCACCCTAACCCTCTCCCAGGGGGAGAGGGGGACTTTTCGGGATAGGCTGTAGGCTAGAGACACGGCTGAAACTCGCTGTTAATGGAGAAAAAGCCTTGTCCTGATGCTGGTGATAATCCGCAGAAGGAAAAGGCATTCGAAAACACCTTGTAAGAGGCCCACCGCCGATTTGGCCGGGCATTCAAACTATGGCCAAGGAGGGGTCAACGATAGAATCGGTGTTTCTCGATCTGAACCGCGTGTTGCCCATCCACGGGAACATGATTTCACGGTACGGCGGGAAAGAAGGCGTTTGTGACATTGGCCTGCTTCAGTCGGTTGCCTATGCCCAGAGCAGTTTGTTCACTCCTGGCAAAGGCTTCGGCGTGGTTTGCCCTGGGCATCTTTTCCTTCGGCAAACACGCGGCCCTCGCTCTCCAGCTTGGCAATTCGGACTTTTGTCGCCTGTGGATCGGTACGAAAGCCTACGAGGTCCTCGCTTTCATCGGTGGCCTTGAGCCGTACTCCAACGGCGCCTTCACCGCGAATCAGCTCCACCCGTGGTAGGGTAGCACTTTGACCGACGCGATGGGGCAAAAACACAGCAAGGTAATGGACCCGCTGGGCAGGGGCCGGTGTTGCAGCCGTCAAGTGCCATGTGTTTTGCCAATCGCGGGCAATCGGCTCCGGCTCCGGGTCATAACGATCCGTTTGAGAAAACTCCAGCTTTTCCGGCAACAGAAGGTGGACCTGAAGGGCGGCAGGTTCATTCGTGATATTCAAGATTTGCCTGGTTTCATCGATCTTGATCTGATTGTACGCATGCAAGAGCCATTGAAACTGCGAAGGGTTAGGTGCTTGCAACTGGTCGAACATGACAAAGACACCTGGGCGGATATGCACCACATGCCGCCGGAAACGATCCAGACGGCCACCGTAAGCCGCGGCTGCCTCTGCCTCAACGTAGTCATAGCCGTCCGTTGAGGCAAAATGGACCAACTCTCCGCCCATTCCCCATCGTCGCTGGACCTGCCCTTGTCCATCCACGAGGATACTGTTCACCGCCCTGGTCGATCGGGTCCAGCGATCGTGATGAGGTGATCCATACCAGGGATAGTATCCCGTCGCAATGGCCAAGCCTCGCCCAAAAGCTTCGATGACATAGGCGTTTTGGTCGGCATGCCCATGGCTGACACTACCATAGGGGCTGCTTCGCAAAAGAAAACTGATATCATTCTCCCGGTCGCCGAGGGCCGTATGAATGGAGGCCAAACCGACGCTCGGAAAAGCACGTGCCTGTGGTAACTCTTTGGGTGACCGGGCTGTTAAGCCGGGGTCGTAGGTGGCCAGGCTTAACACATCCGTGCCAATCGTCGTGCCGCATTCCTCCGCATACCAACGGAAATAGGGATTCTGCGTGAGAGAGGAAAAAACGTACATGACGTGCCCTAAACCCCGCGGGTTTCCGGTCTGACCATCGCCAAAGGGCATGTGTTGATGGTAGGGCGTGGCCGTGTAGAGGGCGTAATACGGTGTGTTTCGGAAGAAGGGTTTTTGCATTAGGTCGATCCCGGTGGCTGCCCGCAGTGCCACCACATAATGCAACGCAAACTGCATGTAAGCGCTCCAGTATGCGGGACCTTCTTGCCAACCGCCATCATCGCCACCCCATGCCGGATAGGAGGTGTAATACAGCAAGGTGGCATAGTCGAGCCACTCTCGGGCTTCAGGCCATTCGTGAATAAAAGAAAGCGCACATTCGCCAAGGAAGCCCGGCAAACGTCCGGCGTGGCTTTCATACGGGTTGCTTTCAAACGGCATCCGCTGAAGGCGGTCCAGGAATTGCTTGGCTCGGATCTTCATGACGGATTCGATCCGCTGCCGCTCCTCCGGCGTGAACAGCTCGTACGTCCAGTCGTAAGCCCGCGTTCCCCGCATCATCATCCACATGGCCGGTTCGTCATAGGCGAACAGGCTCGTTGGACCGTTGGGATCCCAACCGAAAAAGTGCAGGATGCGACGTTTTGCTTCTTGACCCAGATCGTGGTCACCTGTCAACAGCCAGGCCAACGCACAAGATTCCATCACATCCATCGGCGGCCGTGTGGTCCGCATCACATTGACGGCCCAGGGCCCGCGATCCGCGCCCGTCGGGGCGTAGCCCGGTTCGGGCACCAATGGCTCGCCGACACGCCGCCGACATGAATCAACAAGGCGATTGACCTGGGATTTCAGCGGTCCCGCTGCCAGGCGTCGGACTTCCTCCAAACGTGCCCCGGGGAAGAACAGACGCGGTCGGTCTCGTGGAATCTTTGAAATGATCTGATCCCAGGTGGGGAATGGGAAGGCCCTGGCGTCTTCCGGGATACGAAATGGCCGCGCTCGACCCCAAACGATGCCCTTTTCTGTCTCGATCCCATATCGCCAAAACCACTGTCCGGGCGGTAAAACTTCCTGCGGGACAAAGACGGATCGGTGAAGGTTGCCGTATGTGCGGACGGGTTCCTCCGTGAACGTTTCGGAACGGGAGAGTTGCAAGGCGTAGGTGACCCCCTTTCCCGCGGGGACCCAAATAAAGGGCGGGGGATTGATTTCGACAACTTGATCATCTGCTGGTGAATAGGGTTTTTGCTGGGGTCCCACTGGAGGATCCAGCCGCAGTGTCGTTTCGGCTCCAATTGTAGGCTGTGGTCCACAAATGACTGCGCAGATGACCAACAAATTGATAACAAGCCAAGATGCGCTTTTCATGGAAGGTCTCCTCGGTTGGCTAAGGCTTTCTAACCCGACACGTCCACCCTGAGGTAATCTTTCGGCAGGAACCGGTTGCTTGCTGATCACCATCGTTAAGGGTCGAGAGGTGGCTGTCAACAGGGCGTTCAAGCCGCAGGGATGTGCACGTCCGCTCGTGGCTCTGGGAAGGATCGTAGATCATCCATTGACACTAAGAGCCTACCCTGTAATCTCCCCTCTCCCGTTCAGCGGGAGAGGGATTGGGGGTGGGGGTGACTTGAATCGCTGCCGGTTTTCTCAGTAGATTCCTACGATCGCTTGCCTTCAGCCCAACCCTCTCCCAGAGGGAGAGGGGGAGTTTTTGGTATCCGCTTTAAGGCAGGCGCGACGGCGCTTCCCTCCAGATCAGGCGCAAAAAAGCGGCGCCTTGGATGCTCGCTCTCCGCGGTCCAAGGCGCCGGAAAATGCGACTTCCTGTCGGCACAGAATTTCACAAACGACAGGTGTCTTCCGCGGTCCTCGCCGTTTCGATCAATAGACCTCGTCCAGTTTCACAGGTCGCCGTTCGGTTGCCGAGATCAACGCCGCTTCCAGGACCCGCTGTGTCTGATAAGCATCCTCAAAGTCCGGAATGGGCACGGTCGGCTCTTCGCCCGCAATGACCTTCAAAATGTCGTACGCCTGATTCACGAAACCGTGTTCGTAGCCGATGATATGGGCATCCGGCCACCAATTCGCGACGTAGGGATGATCGGCCCCGTGGGTGACCATGATGTTCGTCCAACCCTGCACGGCACGAGGCAGCGTGGCATCATAGAATAACAGCTCGTTCATCCGTTCAAAATCGAACTTAAGAGCACCCTTCGTGCCGTTGATTTCGAACATGTTGCGATTTTGGTTACCCGTCGCTTGACGTGCGGCCTCAAAGCTGGCCACGGCGCCGTTGGAGAAGCGGGCAAGGAATAGCACCGTGTCATCGACTGTGACATCACCCCACTCCTCTTTTCCAGCGCCTCCGGAGACAATGGCCCCCGTCGAACCGGCACTGGGGAGCTTGCGCTTCTTGATGAAGGTTTCAGCAATGGCGCCGGCAATTTCGGTGATCTCCATGCCCGTGACAAAGCGGGTCATATCGACGATATGGGCATTGAGGTCACCGTGGGCCCCAGACCCGGCGAGATTCTTATCGAACCGCCACACAAGAGGCACGTTCTCGTCGGCCCAATCTTGGAGATAGGCGGCCCGTACGTGACGAATTTCGCCGAGCTTGCCCTGCTTGACCAAAAGGTGGGCTAACGCGACCGCCGGGCAGCGACGATAATTGAACCAGACGAATGTCTTCACGTTGGCCTTCTTGGCGGCCTGGACCATCTCGCGGGCATCGGCGAGCGTCCCCGCAATCGGCTTTTCGCAGGCCACGTGCTTGCCCGCTGCAATCGCTGCCTTGGCCACTGGGGCGTGCATGTAGTTGGGTGTGACGATATCGACCAAGCCGATCTCAGGGTTCTTCACCACTGACTCCCAATCCGTGGAAACGTTCTTCCAACCCCAATTTGCGGCGAAGCCCTCTGGATCGGGGTCCACGCCCTTCTGGCCAAAGGACGTGTGCATGATCGGCTTGATCGGCGGCTTGAAAAACTTGGCTACCTGGCTCCAGGCATTGGAATGGGACCGACCCATGAACCCCTGACCGATCAGCGCGACATTGATCGTTTGCATGGCAAGCTCCTCCGAATGTTGATAACTCTTGCGACCTTGTTTGATAAGCCCTTTGGACCGCCGTTATATCGCATTTTGCTACGGATTCAAGTGGCCTCGAAAAAACACCTACATTTGCCGCCGGAAAATCTTCGCTATCTTGACCAGCGTGTTATCAGACCGCTGGGTCGCCGCACGCCCGTTCCCATGGCATACCACTTATCCGATGAGCGACCGTAAAATCCATATATTAACGCTTGCCGATTGCGAAGGAAATAGCCCGAGCCAGGCGTTTTTGCGATAGCACCTTCCACTTCCCGCAGACTTTGTATGAACCACGAAGACTTTGATGTTCACGGACTTGCAACATACCTTCACCTGACGCCGCAACAGGTGCAACGGCTCGCCGATCGGGGGAAGATTCCCGGACGAAAGGTGGCCGGGCAATGGCGTTTTTCACCGGCGGAAATCCATCAATGGTTGGAACATCGTATCGGATTATTGACCGATGACGAAGATTTCGCCGAAATGGAATCGCAGCTCAAACCGAAGAATGCGACGGCAGGCGAGATTTCCATTGCCGCCCTCCTGCCGGTCGAGGCCATTCAGGTCCCCTTGGTAGGCCGCACGCGAAATTCAATTGTCCGTGAAATCGTGGAAGTTGCCGCCCGGACAGGCTGGCTCTGGGACACCCAGGCTATGATAGAAGCGGTTCTTGCCCGCGAAGATATGCACCCAACAGCCTTGGAAAACGGCGTGGCCCTTCTGCACCCGCGCCGTCCCCAGCCGCGGATTCTCGAACAACCGTTTCTGGCCTTTGGCCGAACGCAAAGCGGTATCCCCTTCGGCGGCGATACTGGGACCTTAACCGACTGTTTCTTTCTCATCTGTTCAGTGGAAGACCGTGGCCATCTGCGGACCTTGGCCCGCTTGAGCCGCCTGTTGGCCGTCCCCGAATTCCTGCCCACCTTGCGCGAATTGGAAGACCCGTCGGCCATTCGCAAGTGGATCGCCGAAGTCGAGAAGGGATTCTGATCCCGCGCGAACCAAAGTGATCGGTTGGCAATCTCTAACCGCAGGGCCCCCGGCATCGGCAATAATGTATTTATGGACTTCGGCGTGAAGGGTTGCCGAACCTGGATCATGCCTTCGTTGAAAAAAGGCAGTATTATCCGTATGCTGAGGGATGGGCAGAGGATTGGACACGAGCAAAGGCTTAAGGAAATCGGCATTTTATTTCAAAAAACTTGACAATCGGCGACTTGCGGTCCTGGCCGCACGCTTTGAGATGATTCTTCCCCCGTTGTGGGTATTAAGAAGGGGCTGATTGAGTGCGCGGTAGAATAGACCAAGCGGCCGCGGCATAGTTGTTAGGCTAAGGCATCGGCATCACAGAACGCGTTTCTGCATTGTCGGAGAAAGTTTTAGGAGAACTGAGTGTGACGATAACCACCCAGCCTCAAACGACCGGAGCGAGCTTGCGATTAGCAAAACCTGGCGAACCAGTCACTGGGGCGGAGATTGTTGTTCAATCGTTGGTCAACCACGGGGTGGAGGTCGTATTTGCCTACCCGGGCGGGGCCAGCATGCCCATCCATCAGGCATTTACGCGGTTCCGCGACAAGATCCGCGTCATCCTGCCGCGTCACGAGCAGGGCGGTGGGTTCGCTGCGCAGGGATATGCGCGATCCACAGGAAAAGTGGGCGTCTGCATGACCACCAGCGGTCCCGGGGCGACCAACGTCATCACGGCCCTGGCTGACGCCAAGCTCGACAGCGTGCCCATTGTTGCCATTACGGGCCAGGTGGGAACCTCTGTCATTGGGACGGATGCTTTCCAGGAAACGCCGACGGTCGAGGTCTGCCGGAGCATCACCAAACATCACTACCTCGTCACGGATGTGAACGATCTGGCAAGGGTCTTCCGCGAAGCCTTCTACATTGCCCAGACGGGGCGACCCGGACCGGTGCTTATTGATATCCCCAAGAACATTCAACTGGCCCAAACCGTGCCTGACTACAACGCCCCCATGGACTTGCCGGGTTACCGGCCGGTGGTGCGATTGGCAAGGCCGGAAGAGATCCGCGAAATCGCCCAGGTGATCAAGAAATCACGCCGTCCTGTGGTGTATGCAGGAGGCGGCGTGATCACCTCAGGGGCTTCGGAGGCCTTGCGCGAGTTTGTCGAGAAGACCTCGATTCCTGTGGCGATGACAGCCATGGGGCTAGGTGGTTTTCCCGGCGATCATCCCCTGTCCCTTGATATGCTGGGAATGCACGGCAGCATTTACGCCAATTACGCGGTGGCTGAATGCGACCTCCTGCTGGCCTTCGGCGTTCGGTTCGATGATCGCGTAACGGGAAAGGTCTCCGAGTTTGCTAAGCACGCCACGATCGTTCACATCGACGTGGATCCGTCGGAGTTGAACAAAGTCAAACCTGCCCACATCGCCGTGGTGAGCGATCTCAAATACGCCCTGGAAGAGCTGAACAAGATTGTGGAACCCCCGGACATTTCCGAGTGGGTCACCCGGGTCATGGAGCGCAAGAAGGCCGAACCATTCTCTTATCGCGAATATGAGGATGCCATCCTCCCACAACAGGCCATCCACGAGCTTTGGAAGCTCACCAAGGACCAGGATACGATCATTACCACGGGGGTTGGCCAGCATCAGATGTGGACGGCCCAGTTTTATAAGTTCCGCAAACCACGGACGTGGATCTCCAGTCTGGGATTGGGCACGATGGGCTTTGGCCTTCCGGCCGCCATCGGTGCTAAGGTGGCTCATCCAGATAAAATCGTCATCGACATCGACGGGGACGGTAGCCTGCTTATGAATATCCAAGAGATGGCGACTGCCTATTGCGAAAAGATTCCCGTCAAGGTCCTCCTCCTCGACAATCAACACCTGGGCATGGTGGTGCAATGGGAGGATCGTTTCCACGCCCGCAATCGTGCCCATACGTATCTCGGCCCGATCGACCAACCTGAGGCCGTCGGCCGCGGAGAGGGAAAGATCCCCCGCTATCATTACCCCGATTTCGTGACGATTGCCAAGGGGTTCAACTGGCGGGCAAGGCACATCCGGCATAAGTCCGAACTCATTGATGGCCTCAAAGAGATGCTGGCCAGCGAGGAACCGTATCTCCTTGATGTGCTGGTTCCCTACCAAGAGCACGTCTTGCCCATGATCCCCGCCGGAATGACGATCAAGGAGCTAATCCGCGAGTGATGACCCGCCTTCGCACATGGGGCACCGGCAGCAACAACTGTTTACGGGGAATGTAGGATCTTCCCGAAAGACACCCGTAAGGGGAGGGTCGCCGTCCTCGGCGACCGGAGATTTTCATCGTCCTCAGCGACCGCAGAATCGGGAGGGTCGCCGTCCTCGGTGACCTCAGGCCGGCCACCGTGCTGTCCTTGGCGACCAAATCCTCGGACGGCGGGGACGCCGTCCCTCCCTTTTGTTCGCCCACTCTGCAGAGTGTAGTTCTAAAACAGGCGACCGTCACCGGGATGACGCGGCCACCGCGGCGGAAATACCGAACCGCATGGGCGGCGCACCCCGCTGATGTGCCCCCACATCAGGCGCCTTCCCCACGAAAGGCGGAGTAAAGTTCGGAATAACGATGCCCGCACCAGCACCCGGACTGGTGTCCTCAAGTTGGAAGATGCCGGTTTTCGTCTCGGGGTCGAACCCAGCCTGGGCCACATACCGGGGCACACCGCGGATACCGTGTTTCTCATGGTCTTCGGGGACCCGTCCGTTAAACAGGTCATAGTCGAAGTCGTTGTCCACATTTTGAGGGGCCGAGCTGATGCTGCGGTGATCCGGCGAGCGAACGTGCAAGATATTATTGCGGGAAACTGTGTGCTTAACGATGCGATTTCCCCCGAAGCCGCCGGTGGGCAGCAGCGGATCACCGGCAAAGATTGTGTTGTGAAAGATGTACATGTGACCGGTCATCCAGTCCTCGCTGCCTGCGAAGCCCATCTTGAGGAAAGAGCCTCCCGTGTAGTCGGGCCTCCACTGACTCCTTTCAACCACATTCCCCCAGATATAGAGCGGACCGATTGAGGTAGGGGCGTTTCCGATCATCATCGCGCATTGTCTGATGTAATTCCCCCAAACCCGCACGTTCCGGTTGCCACCCTCGACTTCCAGGCCATCGTCCCAGCAGTGGCTGACGATATTGCCATAAATATCAGAATCGTGACCTGGCGAACCGCGGTAGCTGCCATTGCTTCCTCCGCCCACGATGTCGTTATACATGTGGTCGAGGTCGGAATACATTTCGTTGTACCGGATGACATGATTTCCGGCGGTGTCAAAGAAGGAGATGCACTGCGGACCTTGGGGATGCGTGGGATAAACCGGCTCGTACCACGTGTTCGTGTCGGAGAAAGGATGATGCATCCGGCACCTTTGGATGATCACCCTGTGAACATCGCGGTTGCGACAAAGAACGGCCGCGTCATAGTCGAATCCGAAGCCTGTTTTCGGATTGGTCCGCCCCCAGTCGGAAATGTCGCAGTCCTCAATGACAATGTCATGCCCTTTATCAATTCGAATGGCGCCAATGGGAGATCCGCGCGGATTGTTTGTCGCCCCCGCGCCTTTGAGCACGAAATTCCTCACAATCACATAAGAGGCGTCGATGCTGATGCACGTATCGTGCTTGTGCTCTACATCAATGACGGCCCCTTGACCGTCGTACACGCGGTAGGCGTCCGGCCGGCCCGATTCGGTAATGGCGAGCGGTTCCTTCCCGCCGGGGACGTTGATCACCTCACCGATGGGAAACTCCTCCGACCACGTAGAGGCGACCAGCCGAGCCACTTGATCCGTTCCTTCCAGTTGTAACTCGATCTCGTACTTGGTGCCCGGTGTTAAATGGACCAAACTGCCCCGGTAGTCGGCGAGATCCTGATCCGTCTTAGGAATCGGATTGTAGCGCATGGGTAGGCCCTGCTGCCAAGCTTCTTCACCCTGGCGGCGAAAACGCACCAAAACCTGCCGATCGGGTGATCCCCCGGGCGGCGACCAGTAAAGACCAATACAGTGAAACGTGGAAATGGCCACGGGCTGCTGCGAGGCATCTTCCGCCGAAGCGATTGAAAACAGCCAGCCCAGAACACAAATAACGGTCGCCGGCACTGTCAAAACGAGAAAGCTTTTCATCCCGTGTGCCTCCCCAACCAAATGCCACATCTCTTCACGAACTGCCATCCGATCTTACACCCGGAGACACGACACGTAGCCCATTATGTGCCAGTCAACCTCCGTTGAACATCCTTAGCGATGATGAACACGCTGTCATCAGATCGCGCCTTTTGCGAAGCGTGCCACTTGACGCAACAATGTTACCAAGTGGATCACCGCGCATGATCACTTGGACAGTATCGATGGCTGCCAGGCGGGCAGATCACTCAACGACTGAACGGCCTCGGGCGACAGGGGTATCCCCCATTGTTGGAAGAAGGGGCTGATATCCTGGTTGACGGCACGAGAAAAACGCATAACCCATTGATCGCGCTTCTCGGCATCACTTTTCGGGCGTTCTTCGGGTTTCAGTGTTCGATAGGCGGCAAATGTCTTTTCAAAGGGTTCCCAGCCAAACGCCTCTTGTAGCTGTAAATACATATCCAGTGCCAGAAATGGATCATTTTTCCACTGCTCAAACGGACTACCTGCCGAAAAGTATTTTCGCCGCCTTTCGAGTCGCTCGCGCGTGGCCAGCGCCGGATGAGTCTTCTCGCGTGGAACCGCACAGAGGTGATCAAAAACATACACTGTAAACAGATTATTTGTGACTTCGCCTGTGCCCTCGAAGGTCCAATCCGGTGACTGGTAGTTGTGCCCAATCTCGTGAAAGAGTCCCCACACGCCCCCGTGATCATTCCGCCGTAGCCGATCCACATTCACCAGCACAGGGGCAATGTCCAGATGCGTCATGATGGGATAACCGGAATGCATATATCCCGCGCTGATTTGGACGTCGCACACAATTCGCTGCGCATCGGTCCGGGCTGGTCCGCCCGCCAGACGATTGCAGGCCGCAATCACGGCTGTCCAAAACTCCATGATCTGGGCGGGGTCTTCCAATGACCGCACATATTCGGACGGCAAAGTGAGAATAATGCGATCAGAGACAAGCTCCGCCCACGGAGCCGGCGCGAGCCGAATCCTCGGCCAGTCCCTGGGATTGGTCTGACCGTGCACATACATCGGGGCTTCCACCGCCCCCTCGATCTGACACCTGATGGTACCCATCTGCGACCGAGCTCGAACCATTCCTAAATAGATCAGCCCACCGAACGGACTGGCCAGGGTAACGCGGGGACCCTGTACCGTGACCCGTTTAACCACTTCCGGCACCCGTCTCCACTCTGGGAGATGCCAGAGCTGGTCGGTGTGACAGCCAATTTGTACGAACACCTGGTTGGCCACGTCGGGAGAATCAAATGTGACCGTGATCGGTCGTCCTGCCACGGCGTACAACCCCGTGCTTTGCCAGCCCGTGTGTGTTGGATCAATCGTGATGCTTTTGCGAACGGTACGGGCAGAAGTTGGCGGCTGCCCGGGAAACACCACAGCAGCGGGATGGGCCTTCACCATATTCGCCTCGGCGTCAAGCGACTGCCGCACTTGGAGCTGAAGCATCGCCCGTGCCGCCTTGTCCGACTGGCGAAGTGGCGACTGCGGAGTCGGAATGACGGCAACCGAGTAAGGGTCCTTCCCCCTCGAGATGGCCTGTCTCAGCGAATGATTCTGAGGAACGACCGACAAGGCAAGCGTGACAGTTTGGGCAGCCTGCTCGATCACCTCATCGGGAACGTCATTGTTGGGTGTTTTGCCCCAACCCAAGAGTTTGGCCGCTTCCAGGGCGTGAAATTCTGCTCCCGGTAAAGGGGAACTCGCGAACCCCATTCGGGTCGTTCGTTGGAGATAACCATCCGCCCAAAAAATGCCACAGTCGGCCAACAGGAGATTCCCGGGAAAATCATCCCGGAGACTCTTGCCGGGATTGAGCTGCAACCAGCCCCAGCCCAATCCACCGACCAATAGACCTCCACCCATTCGCACATAATTGCTCACGACAGGGAGAGTGGCCGGCGTTAGATCATGGCTATTCAGGATGAGGACATGAGTTTGAGAAAGAAACGCGGGGTTGAGTTGCTTCCAATCCATGACGCGAATGCCCCGGCGACGCGATTCATCATCATTGCGGAGCCAATCGGCCAGGTTAGACATCCGGTAAATCGCCACATTACACGGGACTGCCCCCGAGCTTGCCCATTGGATCGCATTGAGCAAGAATCGCCGCGTGCCCGGCGCGCTCAGGGCCTTTTCCGTCCAAAAAGCGCCTGTGTGTCCGAAGGCAACGACTCGCTCCGTGCCCCACTCTCCCGCGACCACTACCGGCTGATAGCCGTTGCCTGTCGTACCCACCAGAACGGGAAACGCCTTTTCGCCCGTCACACAAAGAGGCCCTGGCACCGCCCCCGGGTCAATAACAACCTCGTCAACACCATCCAGGAGTGCCTGTTGATGTTGCCGATACCACGCGGTGTCCGCGCCGTGGGCGCACCAAAAGAGCCTATCCCACAACCTCCCCTCTCCTGTTCGGCGGGAGAGGGGCCGGGGGTGAGGGTGGCTCGAATCGCCGCTGGTTTTCTCGATGGACTCCGACGTTCGCTTGCCCTCACCCCAACCCTCTCCCAGAGGGAGAGGGAACATTGGGATAGGCTCTAGGCTCACAATAAAAAGGCTGGCCGCCCCAAGTAAGTGGACAAACAATCGTAGCACGGGTAAAACCCCCATTTGCGAACTAAAACTTCTCTGGATCAACATGCCGCGGCAGGGCTAACAGAATACGTCGATCTTTCGATGATGCGGTTCGCCCTCGTCCTTGTCAACCATCGACCGTCTGTGATCGCGAGTAAATGCGTTGTACGCCGTCTGGCCTGACGCTACACTGACGCCAATGTGGCCCGAGTGAACCGAGCTGGTGGTCAAAGACCTTTGTTATTTTTTCCATCACGCGCACTGGGCCGACGCCCACGCTGGTGGCCGCAATGCCGCTACCACCAATGGTTGCTCGGGATACGTCGCGGTATCGACAAGCACGTGCATTTTAACGGAACATGTCTTCACGCCGATCAACGACAACTCAATCCGCCCGGAAAAAGCCTGGCCCAAAAAGCCGCCTTTTTGCTTTGGGTGTCGGTCTGATAGCATTGCTCTTACTCATAGTTTTCGCACCGAGAGTCATAGCATGGTACGCACGCCAGCAGGCCGAAAAAGCCCTCCACGAAGGCCGGATCACGGCAGCCCAGGGCTGGCTGGCCTGGGCCTCGCGCTGTCGTCCCGCGGATGGACGGGTCGATATTTTGCGGGCAGGATGTTGTCGCCGCCTCAAGGATGTCGAGGGATTTGTCAAAGCCCTCCAGGAGGCCGAAGAGAAAAAGGCTCCGCCAGGGCTAATCGAGCGGGAACGGCGGTTGGCGGCCATCCAGGCAGGACGGCTTCCCCCGGGACCGAACAATCAAATTGGCTCGTTGATTACCGAGGGATATGACCCTGCGGCGGTGGCCGAGGCTTTTATCTACGGCGCCTTGGCACGCGGTGATTTCGCCCAAGCCTGGGAAATCCTGTCAGCCTGGTCCGCCGACTCGCCCGATGACGGCAATCAGAATTACATGGCGGGCATCTATTGGCAATTTGTCAATCAACCTCAGAAAGCGGAGGAGATGCACCGGGCTGCTTTACGCAGGCAGCCGCGCCACGAGTTGGCCATGCTTGCCCTGGCCGAGATCCTAAGTACCGAGGATCGCTGGACAGAGCTCTTCCAACTGTACAAAGTGTGGCAGCGTCTGGTTCCCCGAAGTAAAGCGATCAGAATAGGACTGGCACGATGTGCCCGGCTCTTGGGGCGGTGGGACGAAGCCTGGCAATGGCTTAACAGCGATGGACTGTCGTCAAATTTGTCAACCGCCCGGGTCCGAGAGATCGGCGAACTTCTGCTGGAAATGAATTACCCGGATGAAGCGATGAAATGGTTCGAGCGACTGGATATCAAAGGGACAACGGACAGGACGTTGCTTCACGCTGTCGCTTTGACGGAGTCACTGAAGGGAAAGAGCCTCGAGGCTAGTCAGGTGATGGACCGTGCCGACCGGCGTTTTCAGGTGGTCACACGCATTCACGAGTTGCAGATGAAATTGACGGTTTATCCCGACAATCACCAGCTCAGAGCGGAACTGGAGAACCTTGCAAAGAATGCTCCCGCACGATCGCCCGTCCCCGATTCCGGAAGCGACACGACACCGAAATCGCCCGCGCAGCGCAATTCCGAGGTCCGCGCGATCTATGAGCGTCATTGTTCCGCTTGCCATGGTGACCAGGGAGCTGGCAATGGCCGAGCCGCACGGTTCCTGTTCCCACGGGCCCGCAATTTTCGTCGTGACGCCTTCCGCATCGTGAGTACGGAAGACGGAATCCCCACCGTTGACGACGTGGCGAGTGTCATCCGTCAGGGAATGCCCGGCACCGCCATGCGATCGTTTCCGGAGCTTTCGGACGAAGAGACGGTGCAGCTAGCTGAGCTGGTACTGGAAATGTTTCGCGAAGGCATTCGGGAGCAACTTGTGAGCCTTTACGCCGCAGAAGGTGAAAGCGTCTCGGACGAGGACATCACCGAAGAGGTTCTCATGCGAACGACGCCGGGCAATCGAGTTTCGGTTCCTAAAATGGGCGTTCCTGATAAGCCGATCCTGGATCGCGGGAAAAAGGCGTATTCGCTCCTTGGCTGCGCCAATTGCCATGGGGAAGATGGCGCCGGGCCATGTGACCTCGCCCTTTGGGATGACCAGGGGTTTCCCAATCCGCCGCGGGACTTAAGACACGGCGTGTTTAAGGGCGGCGATCAACCCGAGTCTCTCTACTTGAGACTTCGCATCGGGATGCCTGGTACTGCCCATCCTTCATGTCTTAATACGACGCCCGAGGAGCTTGTCAGCGTGGTCCACTACTGTCGGACCCTAATTCAGGAACCACGTCGCACGACGACCAACGACCAACGATGGCGAGAGGCTCAAAGCAGAGCCTGGTATCCCGCATACTTGAGCCCTGGGGGACCGTAACTCACTCGGATGGCTTGTCGCTGTTTGGTTTTCGTCCAGGTACCTTCTGATTCCACCACACGCGTAACCGCGGTAAATTCACACCGGCTGGATCATCCAAACCGACGTGACGACCGGCCACAATGTCCAGGTCGCCATCGCCGTCTAGGTCAGCCACTTCGAGCACAGGATACTGCGGCCAATCCCTGTCGAGGACCTGCACACGGAACTCCTTGGAGTTGATCTGTTCCAAAAGGAGAACCGAGGGGATGGGCATCGTTCGCAGATTCGCTGGCTTGACGTTCCGTGACAACCACGACGATAGGACAATATCCTGGTCTCCATCGCCGTCGAGATCAGCCGCCAAGGCCCGATACGCCCCCGGCAGCGTTACCAACCGATGGTATTGAAAACCATTCGCTCCTATATTCTCTAACCACTGAAGCCCATGGGAAGGATTAGCGTAAAGGTTGTCGAAGGTATCGCCATTTGTGTAAAGGATGTCTTGATCCCCGTCTCCATCCAGGTCGCTTAGCTCGATGCCGCTTGAGCCAAACGTCAAGTCCGGCGCACGCCAGATCGGTCGAGCCAGAAACTTCTTTTTTCCAAGATTCACAAAAAGGTCGAGCGATTCCGACTCGTTGCTGATCAGGGCCACAAAGTCGGGTCGATTGTCGCCGTTGAAGTCGAACACCGGAACATGGATCGTTCCCGTGCGAAGATCAAGCCGATGACGAACGAACGTTAGCTGTCCGTCCGAACGAGCTTGTTGTTCCAGAAAGAGAATCCCACCTGTGTGGTAATGTCCGAACTCTGCAACAAGGATGTCTTGATCACCATCCCCATCGAAGTCGGCCACACGAACGTCGTCAATTCGACCAAGCCGACTCGCTAAAGTGACGGTTTCGTAGGCCCCCTCCTGGTGGCTCGGTTTTAACCAAAGGACCTTGCCTCGATCATGATCGACAGCAAAAAAACTTCCCAGGTCCGCAATGACAAAGCCCCAACGGCCACTCCCATCGAGGTCGCATCGTTCGACACGGCAAGGAAACTCGGCGTGCGCAAGAAGACGGACCGCCAAGGCGTCTTGCCCAAAGGCCAAGGCCCTCACCGTGCCTTCGCGCATATCACTCACGATGAGCCAGCCCTGAGCAGACGGTTCCAGACTGGACCAGAGCAGGCCCGACACCGCGGGAACCTGATTTTCATTCGGATTCCAGTCAACATCCTCGGAAAGAAAATGGCGAGCAAGCTCACCACCCTGATCCTCGGGTAACGAAAACGCGATTTTTTCCGGTGCCTGCTGACAGTAATAGTTAATGACCGCAGCGATTGGCGGAGGCGCCAAATCATTTCGGCCAGAACGGGCATATTGCTCGTAGCCGATTCTAACCTCCGCAGGCCAGCGGTCGCGCGGAAAGGCTTCAGGCCGTGGTAGTGTGTGGCAGTCCCCACAGAAAAGCTCGATTTGGCGAACCAAATCCGATCCAGACGGGTTAACGCAGGAAGCGTCGAACTCTGGTAACGCCACGACCTCTTTGCGACAGCCGATCCACGAACACGACAAAAACAAGCAACCGGCCAAGAGGGTCACGGTCGGTAACTTGATCATACCCACGGTCCGTGACCCCCATGGCCAGTTGTGTACCTTCATTGCCATCATGTGAGGCAATTATGGTGGACGGTCCGCGCCGCATCAAGGAGCGGCGACTGACTCACCACCGTCCTTGCTTCCCAAGGCGCCCCAGATGCCGTAGGGGCTCAAACCCACTTGGACCTCAGGCAAGGCCGGATTTCCCGCATCAATCGTTTCCGAAACGAAACGGACCGAGGCATCAGCCATGGCCACGTTGACACCCCCTGGGTGGTTGCTGGAGGCCGTAATGACGGCATTCCGTTCATCCCAGCCACTGTCATTGCAAGCCGGACTGTTCGGTGGCAACACTGTGTTGAATCGTGTGTACTGAGGAATCCCACATGCCCAGCGACGCCCTGACCAGTTAGCCGTCCCATACGTGGTGTTGATCTCGTTGGGGCGAGCCGGGTTACGAACGTTGACACACTCCAGGGGAATACACAGGTTGTTCGTGCACGTATTAAAGCTCGTCACATTTGTGGCATATCCTTCCTTGATCAGTGCCGGCGTTCCCCCAAACAATCGCTCTGAGAACATGACGGTGTTGCTTGTGCCGTCCGTAATGCTGGCAAAGGGACAGCCCTCCCTTAGCCCAAAAAGCCCGCGGCATGTCGCCACGGAACCGTCACGTGCGTAAGAACGGTGAATCGTATCGCCCATCGAAGTCCGGTAATTCGTTCGCCCCTGGTCATTCGCACCCTTCTGACGAATCTTACCGTCCGAGGGACACATCAACACATCAATCTGCGTCGTCCATGGTGGATAGAAACGCGTATTCCCCGTATTCCCAGGATCATTCGTATCCGGCGCACGGCCCCAAGCTGGTAGAACAGTACCACCTATATTGAGCGGCCCACTGATCTGCGAATAAAGGGCCTGCTGTTCATAGTAGGGTAATAGCAAGACCCAAGTCGAAAGCCGCTGCGTGTTCGTGTTTACAGGATCGGCTGGCGGGGTACTATCACCCCACATCGTTCCTGTTCCGGTTTCACCAGGCGGCAGGACCTTGTGGACATCCGCATAATTGTGCGCGGCCAAGGCCAGCTGTTTTAGATTGTTCGTGCACTGCGACCGCCGAGCGGCCTCTCTCGCTGCCTGAACTGCCGGCAAAAGCAGCGCAATCAGAATGCCGATAATGGCAATCACCACAAGTAGCTCCACAAGCGTAAACGCTCTCAACTTGACAAGTCTGACCATAGGTCACCTCCATACAAACGAGAAACCCAAAGCGAAAAAGTTGCACCGGAACAACGCTGTAGTTTACACTCCAAACTGTTAGCACGCAACATTTTTGCAGATCCCATTCGCGATAATTAATACCCATTAACAGGTGGGTTAATGCGCTAATTATGGGTGGGGTTGCAATTTCCCATGGTGACAATACAATCCGACAGTGTGCGAAAGCTCGTCAGGCCGGTCGGTTCAAAGGAGGTATTAGCCATGAAGTTCACTTACAGTCTGATCGTGTTGCTTTCATTTGCGCTCGTTGCCATTGTCGGGTGTGGGAAAGGCACCGATCCCAATCGCCCCAAGACGGTCAAGGCCGGCGGCGTCGTGTTGTACAATGGCCAACCGGTTGAAGGTGCCGTTGTCACGTTAGTTCCCATGGACAACAGCAGTCCCCGTGGTGCCGTGGGGCAAACAGACGCCCAGGGGCGGTTCTCGCTGACGTCGTTCGACCCCAATGATGGGGCCGTACCAGGCAAGTATTATGTGGGTATCGCCAAAGTGGTTTTAGAGGACGCTCCACCCGGTCAGACCGGACCTGGAGGCGAGCAAGACCCTGAAGCCAAAGTGGCTCGCGATCTTCTGCCACTCAAATACAAGATTCCGCAGCAGTCTGGACTGACAGCAGAGATTACAGCCAGCGGCCCGAACGAGTTGAAATTTGAGTTAACCGATTGAAGAATGCTGGCGGAATCGTCTGCTTTTCGCCGGGATGTGGTGCTCCTTCGTGCGACTGTGGGCAGGGGCACCATTTATCCTCATTGGCTCGCTTGATCGATGCGACGGATGGGCTCGCGGCGAGAAAAACGATCCCGGTATTGACGTAGTTCGATCGCCAAGGGAGGGCTAAATCTTTCTGCTAACGTGATGGCTTTTTCCAGCACGTCGGAGGCAGTAGCGAAGTCGCCGTTTTCGGCACACGCAACAGCTAGGCTCCGCAAACAGACTGGATCGATGTGACCCGTGACACGGCATGCCTCCTCAGCCAATTGGCGTGCCCGTCGCCCATCCCGCAGATTGTCCACAGGACAGGTGGCCAGGAAGAGTGCTGCGGTTGCTTTGACCATGGGATCATCGGGGGCCAATTGCAAGGCTTTGTTTAACTCTGCGAGAGATTCCTGGTACCGCTGTTGTTGGGCCAAGGTCTCGGCCAGTCCCAGCCGGGCCTCAATGATTCGAGAATCCGATTGCAGAGCGGCCTCGTAGGCAAGTTTGGCCTCTTCCAGTTTGCCAAGCTCAAGATACACGTTGGCGAGATTGAGCTGACTGGCGGCATGAGTCGGGGCCATCTTGGTGGCCGCTTGAAAATGAAGTAGGGCCTCTTCCAGTCGTCCTTGATCCACAAGGGCGCGGCCCAGATTGAGACGGGCATTAAGATTGTTCGGCATGATTTCAACCGCCTTCTGGAAATGCTCGAGGGCCTCAGCGATTCGCCCCTCCTGTTGGCGAATGATGCCCAAATTCGCATGCGCGAACCAACACTTGGGATCCAGCGCCAAGGCCTTTTCCAGACGCGGCACCGCTTCCTTCCATTGGCCCTTTTCGATCAGGATGACCGCGATACTCACGTGACCTTCCAGGTAATCGGGCTGCTTTTCCACAGCTAGCTCAAACTGTGTCAGGGCTTCGTCCAATTTTCCTGCTTCAAAGAGACGAATCCCTCGCATACCGATTTCCAAGTACTCCACCGCAGGGACACGAATAGCGAGGAACTCCTCGTACGGCCGATTGACGAACTCCGGCAGATTCACAGCCCGATTGGCCGCAGTCGCGTCAGAAATGAGAATGGGTGGGCTATCGTTGCCCTCTTCATCGATGTGCGTGAGAAACATTTGGGTATAAGGCGTGTTGGCCTTCGAGGAAAAGACCATCCATCGGCTATTCGGCGAAAAACTGTGCCACGAATTCATGAGAGGCGTATTGCATCGCATTTTGCGGGCCGTTCCGCCGGTGGCAGGAACAATCCAAAGCTCGCTATCAGGCCGAAGGAGTTGCCCATTGCGGCATTTCACGAACACGATCCATTTTCCATCGGGGGAGACCTTGGGGAATGTGTTGCTCATCCCGTTGTGCGACGCCCCTTCAATGGGTTCCGGTGTGCCCCCGCGGCCTCCGTTAAACGGAATCCGATAGAGGCTGTATTGGATTTGCGGTTCCGCCGGGTCATTCGCCCGTTGCGCAGGTCGGTATCCCGGCGGATAGGGATCACGGGCCTCGGCACGGGCAAAGACAATGAACTGCCCATCCGGCGTCCAAACCGGATCACAATGGACAAAGGCCGGGTCGTCCGCACCCGGCAGTGGTTTGATTTCTCCATTCTCTCGGTCGTAATAACCCAAAATCCCTCGCGTGGGATAAAACACCTGGAGAAAACGATAATCCTTGAAGTTTTGGACATAGACCGATTCATTGAGAGTGGTAACAACATAGCGGCCGTCGGGAGAAACACGCGAGAGAAAACCGATCGTCTTATGCCCAGGCGGTTTTCCCGAAAACGAATTCCAGCTAATGACATCCTTGGTGTCGATAATGGTTTCCCGCGCTACCGGCACAATGGCGTAGGCACCTTTGTCGCCCGAGGGACCATCCACGTCCATGCCGAGGGTTGTCCCATCGTCGGAAAACGAATGGCAATTGGCGCAGGTTAAAAGGTTCGTAAGAAGAAGACGGCTCTTGGGTTGGGAAATATCTCGCAGCCGCCACGCAATCAGCGGCAAAAAGGCCTCACTAAGGGGTTTGATAACACCCCGCTCTGTGGCAGAAGGTGCCAAGGGCACGTCCCGGTAGAAGATCGGAGCACCCACTGGATCGCGCGATGTACTCAATGTCACTTGCCCAACCGATAAAGGGACATGAGGACGACGACTGGAAAAGCCAACAATCCGCAGTTGCGCGGGACGTTCCACCGATTGCTGTTTAACCCATTGCCAAATGTTATCGTGAACCGTCCAGGACTTTGCCGATTGCTGGTACGGCGTGCCACGGTAAATCTCGTTGGTTTCGGCAATGCACCGCGGATCAATCTCGCCCTGCGGTGGCGGACTGCCGGGCACCAAGGCCCCAACCCATGCTTGCCCATCTCCCACCGTAAACTCCACAAGCCATGTGTCGGCCGGCTCGGCGGAATCGTGCCAGAGGATCGTTGGCGGAATAATCTCTGGAGGGAAGATGGCCTCGTTAGGGGGATAGTCAATGACCAATGTTTGAAGGTCGGAAGCCTTGGCCAAAGCGCTGCGGAGAGTGTTAGCCAAAGCCAACCACTTTTGCTCGATCTTGTCAGCTAGGTCGGGAACTCCCGAACCAACTAGCCACTCTTGAGCATCGCCCAAGAGAGGATGGGGACGAGCGTCGCTGGAGGTCGGGGCCGTCTCTTGCCTTTGTTCAATGCTCGACCACGGTGAGGACGACGGTTCCTTAGTGGTCGCGCTCTTGGTCCTCTCGGAACGCTGGGGGCATCCGAGGGTCACGCAGATCCCGACCCCCAACGCCGCGACAATTAAGAAGAGCCTGTTCCCACACCGTGACATTTTCTACATCGCACGCGTTTAAGCATGCGCCAAATGAGATGAAGTGACACGACCACAAACCGAAAGTACCTCGAACCTAAAGCGGCCTCGACTCTCGTTGATTGTACGAACGGCGGACCGTCCCCGGCAAGGATTTATGTCGATTGAGCGGTTTACGCCAATTGTAACAACAGGACGCGATAATACGGACGACGCTCGGAAGAGTTGTCCGTGAACGTTGCTCACCCCTTTTGTCGAAGTCAACATAATAAGACTCACGGGAAGCCGCCGGGAGTGTCAGCATTTTCGCGGCCCGCATATCTTTCGGACCTTGAGCGTTCGTACAAACGAGTGGCGATCAAGTCGGCCTATTAGGGCAGTCACATATTTTCAAACTATGGCGACCGTACCTGCTGCATCGACGCGAGGCAACTACTGGGAGGAGTCACGGGCCCCCCTGGCGAGTTTGATATTTGTCACACCGCTGCTCCTGGTTTACGAGGCCGGTGTCCTCCTCATGGGACCGGAGGCCGTGCGCAATGGGGCCGAGGTCTGGCTCCGCCACCTGCTCATGAATCTTGGCTTGGGGCAGTACTTTTTTTTGCCGGTCTTGACTGTGGGGATTCTCTTGGCTGCCCACCACGTTTCCCGCCACCGCTGGTTAGTCCGCTCCTCAACCCTCTGGGGGATGTTCGTGGAATCGTTGTTTTTGGCTGGATGCTTGAGGGTCCTTCTGGGCCTACAAAGCCTGCTGTTTCAACATGTTTCTCGATATGTCCTTGCAACGGGCGGAAGCGGCGTCGATTTCACTCTTGCCGAGCGAATCGTTGCCTTTGTCGGGGCCGGTGTTTATGAGGAGTTGGTCTTTCGGCTCATCTTAATGAATCTAGTGATCATCGTGCTGCAGTTTTTGAGATTGGCGCCGCCCGTCACGCTGTGGGGAGGCGTGTTGCTAAGCAGTTTCGTGTTTGCGTTGGCCCACCATATCGGTCCTTATGGAGAACCCCTCCAATTGTTTAATTTTCTCTTCCGATTTGTGGCCGGTATTTTCTTTGCACTCCTTTTTGTCTATCGGGGTTTTGGGATTGCGGCAGGTTCTCACGCTGCATACGATCTGATGGTGGGGCTGATCTAGGAGCCTATCCCATAATCTCTCGCCGCCCATTCGGCGGGAGAGGGGCCGGAGGTGAGGGTGGCTCGAATCGCTGTTCGTTTTCCCGATCGACTCCGATGATGGCTTGCCCTCACCCCAACCCTCTCCCAGAGAGAGAGGGGGACTTTTTGGGATTGGGATAGGCTCTAATTGTCTTCGGGATGTCTCCGCGCATGGAGAAAACGCCGGGGGATTCCCGGCGGAACTGTGACCATCGATCATCTTTGACCGGCCTTGGGGGGCAGGCTTCCTCGCTTATTGCACCGGAACAATGGGAACATCCACGACACGGAATTTGATCTCGTCGGAATTGGCACGAAGCTCGGGGGCATACATGCCGTAGCCCTTCGTTGGCAGGGCCGAGAATTTACCGGGGATTTCCGCCCGCATTCGGTAACTGATGCTCTGTCGTCCCCTGGGGAGGGCCCGACAGAAGAAGACAACCCGGTTATCGCGGAATTCGACGTATGCTCCCGCGGCATCGCGAGTATAGCCGGAGCGTAAATCGATGGGTTCGAATCCGGCCGGTTTCATGTCCTCGAAGACCAGGTATTCATAATCGTTCTTGCTTTCGAGGATGAGTTCAATCTCCACGAGATCACCACTTTTCAATTCGGCCAGGTTTTGAAGCGGCTCCCGTTGATATTTCGCCACGCGCTGGTCGATGACCTGTCCGAGAGCACCGGCCACCTGGGTCGTCGCTTGAACGGGCTTCAGTCGGTAGTACCGCCGATCAATTTTGATTTCCAGACCGGCGGCCGGGATGAAATCCTCCAGCGTGAAGTAGCTCACGTAAGCATTCGCATAGAGGGGCCCTTGGCCTTTGCGGCGGAGTTCCACCACATGTTCGCCGGTGGTCAGGGCCTCACCGGCCAGAACGAAGGTATTGTCAAAGGCGAAGAGGTTCTGCGGTGTGATCTCCACGGCCTTCTTCAACTCTCCGTCGATCCAGACCTCGACGGTCATATCGGGCTTGGCCTCCCCGCTGGCGCGGATGTAATCGGCGAAGGCCTCGATGACCAGGGCCGTGTCGCGGGTGGAGTTCCAGTACGTGGCGTGCTTGCGGTTATTGAGCAGATATTTGACAAGCCGTGGGGCCAGCTCGCCGCGGGGGTCGGTTCGGGCGAGCAATTTCAGGTAGTAGGCCATGGCCTCGATATCGTTACCATACCAGTACCACCAGCTCCATCGCCCAAGGTTTAGCCAGGCCGTCTGATTTTCGTCGTCCTTCTCCACGTACTGGTTGATATTTCGCAAGACCATCGCCAGTTTCTCTTGGTCCTGCTGCTTATGGAGCGCCAACCCGTACATGGCCAGGGCATAGACCGACAGATTAAGCCGGTCACGGTAGAGGTAGTTCTTCATTTCCTCGTTGCGCACCCCGGCATCGACAAGCACCATATAGACGAACGCGTCGAGATTGTCGGCGCTAGACTTCCAAGGGACGTTTTTAATTTTGCGGTCGGCATTCCGCAGTAACTGGAGTTGCTCCTCCTGATACCTTTCAAGCCAGGCCACACCACGCTGAAGCACGTCGGGGACGATTGCCACATCGTTCTCCTGCGCTAATTGCAGGCCATGGACCACGATGGCCGTAAGATGGGGTGAAGAGAACTCGCCCCAACCGGAGAACCAACCCCAACCACCGTCAGAAAGTTGCATCTCGGTGAGTCGTTGGACGCCAACCTTCACGATGCGGTCCAGTTCGACCTTGCTAAAGACGGGCTCCCGCCGGTAGCGTTGCCACTGTTTCTCGCGGTCTTCCGGGGCGCCAATTTCTTGGGCGTTGAGATTGATCCGTTTGTTACGGATGTCTTCGAGGTCCAAGCCAAGGTCGATCAGGACTTTCTGTGTGATGACGGCCGGGAGGAAGCGGTTGAGCGTCTGTTCCGTGCACCCGTAGGGATAGTCGATTAGGTAGGGCAAGGCATCGACCATAGCCCCCGCCAGTGTGGGCGAGAAGCGGACCTCAAGGCGTGCCGATTCCGGACGGCGTTCGGCCGGGATGAAAATCTTAAATTGAACAGCCTCCTGATCCGGTCTGATCCAGCCGGAGTAGGGGACCATCTTATCCATGCCGTGGACGTACGCCGGGAAGCGCATTTCCATGGCGTCAGATTCTTCGTCGGTCAGGGCCGCCATACGGACAACGGCCTCGCCTTCGGCCTTGACCCGGACGCGCCAGTCCACGCGGGCTTCATCGTTGGCAGCGATGTTGATGGTCCGAACAAGCTCGTCGAGGGGTTCTAGGGTGTTGCCTTCTAGCTCTAGCCTAACCTGAACCGATTTTCCCTGCTTGAGGTAGTTATGGACGTTGGCGGAGAGGACAACCTCATCCGTTTGCACAAAGAATCGGGGGGCTTGAAGGCGAATGATGAGGTTCTTGCGGGTGACCACGTCGGAGGCAGCCTCGCCGACTTTCGTGCCGTGACCCATGGCCCAAACCTTGATCCGCCAGGTGGTCAGGTTTTCGGGCATGGCCAGCTCAACCTCGGCCGTGCCATCGGGTTTGGTTGTCAAAGCCCCCACCCAGAGGGCCGTGTCCGCAAACTCTTTACGGACCGTGGGGGCGACAAGAGCCTCTGCTTCTTGCGGGCCTGCTCGATCTGCTCCGGCTTCCGCCGCATTCATAGCGGGCGCAGCGGCCTTTTCCATGGCCATACCTTCTGCCATCGCCGCTCTTGGTGCTGCCTCCATTGGCGCACCCATCATGACCGCGCTACGGCGAACAATCCCACGGCCACCACCCCCGAAGGCAGCAGACTGCAACACTTCGGGAACTTCTTCCACCACAGTTGCCCCAAAGATGCCTAAGTCTTCCATGCTTGGCTGATTCCGCGGCGGAATGTTTCCGGAACTGCGCGACAGCGAATGCATCGTCTGGGAGTGGTGGTGCCGACGCCATTTCCAGAAGAAGGCCTTGATTTCTGGCACGTTGGTCCCGCCGGAAATGTATTCCACCGACTTGTCGTAGATTGCCACAACTGTGGAGCCGACGAAGGGTTGTCCCGCCAAATCGGTCAGTTTGATCTTGACGCTCGCCTTTTCGCCCGGCAGGTACTCTGTCTTCGACGGCGTGACTTCCACATTGAGGACACGTTTTTCCGGTGGCACGATGATTTCCTTGACCTCCGAGTAGAGTTTGCCATCGTAAACCGTGACGGCTTCCACGAAGAAATTCGGCATATCCTTGGCCGTAACCTCGATGGGCACAATCGTGCTTTTCCCGTCGAGAGCGAGCAGCTTCGGGCGCTGATAGACCCCGTTGGCGGGTCGCACAAAGAGCAGGACTTTGGCGTCGCGACAATTGGCATTGACCTGCAACTGGACCTTTTCGCCTGGCTGATATTCCGGCTTGTCGGGAATCAGCTCCAGATCGTTGAAGCGAAAGTCCTCCGTGGCTCGCAGGCTTTCGCCGATGATCGTAAAGACGTAGCCGCCCTCGATGGTATGGCCTTGTTCATCGGTGACCGTGTGAACCAGTCGAAACTGTCCGGGTTCCGCGGCCTTGATTTGCAAACGGGCCTGGCCCTGCTCGTCAGTCGGCAAATCCCAGCTTCGGGCCTCGGTTTCGACAGGTTTGGCGTCCTTGTAGGTGATTCTGAATAAGGAGAGCTTTCCCTGGCCTTTCACGGGTCGGCCATCAGGCGTCCTGGCGCACGAATGCACCTCAATCACATCACCCGTGCGGTAGTAGCCCCGTGGTAGCCAGAGATAGACCTTGAAGGGCTGACGGGTCACTAGGACCTCTCCGGAGCCGACAATGGTGCGACGCGATTGGTCGGTGACCTCCACAGTGATCTTGTAACGATGGTCCTGATCAGGATGGAGCATTTTGGCCGGCGCCGTGTCGATCGTTACCTTCACGGTGCCATCCTCGCCGATGGCGACCTCTTGTTCGCCAATCAACTCAGGCGGTTCCGGAGACCAATCAATCCAGAAAGGCCGAGGACGAACACATCCCCAAATATGCCACCCGGGGTACCAGGTGTACTCATAGGCGAACCACCAGTAACCCGGACCATATAGCCAATCGAAGGGGCGTGGGGGATACCAACTCTCGGTATAGCCAGTCCGCTCGATCTTGTATTTGACCTTGGCATGTGTCACTGGTGAACCGAAGTAGTATTTTGCCTGGATGGTGGCCTCGATTTTTTCACCCAAGGCGATGGGCTTTTCCGGGGCCTGGACAGTGACTTCAAACTCGGGTTTCTTGTACTCCTCCACACGGAACGAGCCGCCGCCGCGGAACCGCGAACCCTTAACCGCTAGCTGATACACACCTAGCGTGGCATCTTCAGGGATTTCCCATTCGCCCTCGATACCACCGTATTCGTCGGTCGTAACGGGCTTGGTCCACAGGCGATCGCCCTTTGGGCTGTGCAACTCGAGCACACACAATTGATTGGCGTACGCCGAGGTATCCGGTTGATCGTATTTCGCTTCGCGCACCCATAGCTTGTAGTGGACCTTGTGTCCCGGGCGATAAACCGGCCGATCGGTGATGGTAAAGACCTTCGTCGCGTTGTACTGTGCATCGTAATATCGGCCGAACCACAGGTGTGTGAAGCCCAGGAAAGCCATCCGGCCATCGGCAGCGCGGGCGATGATCAACCACTGGTATTCTGTGGGCTGTATCTTGGGACCAAGGATGATCTGCCCTTCGGCATCGGTGTATTCCGCGAAGTTCTTGATCTCAATTTGCGGCCGGGGGGCATCAGGTCTCCGCCATACCTGTTGCCAACCGAAAAACTCCACGTTGGCCTTGGCGATCGGTTGACCCGTGACGGCATCGGCCACATAAAACCACGTGCCGTTGTCTAGCGGCTTTTGGGCGATGACGGCGTCGGCCACCCAAATGATCACAAAGCAGGTGTTGCCGTCTTTCATTTCCGCTTTAAGCAAATAGGCCCCCGCTTTTTGCAACGGCGTTGCAATAGTGACGCGCTTGTCGAAATGGTTGGGCCTGGGTTCCAAGGGGACAGTCCAGGTGGCCACAACGGGACCGAGATACCGAGTTTCGGCCTTTTCAATCAAACGATACCCGATGTTCTCGATGTTGATCTTTTCCCAGTTCAATTCCAGGGGTTGAGTCCTGATGTAATCTTTGACGTCGCTTAGCAGTTGGTCGAGTTTGATGGCGTAGGCCGTCAGTCGCACCTCTGTCCCGTTGCGGAAGCGATACTCGACTGTCGCTCCGCGTCCGGCTGGCTGCGTGCTGATGGGCTCAAAACGTCCCCAATTACCCACGATTTGATTGAGGCGTGCTTCGGCCCATTTCCTCTCCTCGCCCTGGAGCAGGGGGATGACTTTCTTCCAGTACTCAGCCGCCTTGGGATACTGACGACGATTCTCAAAGATTTGGGCAAGCTGCTTAAGGGCGTCGAGCTTGCGCGGACTGCGATCCTTCTCGGCGATCGTTTTCCAGATGCGGATGAAATTGAACTCGTCAGGAAGCTTGAAACGTTTGATCCCAATGGCCAATCGGGCAATCGTTTCGTCTTCGCCCAAGGTGTGCAAGGCCCAGGTTCCGGTCTCGCTTTCCTGACGTTCTTCTGTTTCCAAGCGACCAAAGTACCACCAGTAGTCGGCCAACGTCTGGACACCGAATTGCGTCCAAAGGAACTCGGCAAACATGTAATCGACTTCGTCGGTCAGTGCGGCATTCAATTCCTTAGCCTGGATCAAGCACCATCGCCACCGTTCACCGTCGTTTTTCGCCTGATCAAACGTTCGCGGTGCCGCGTAGAAGATCGGGTTGCCTTCCTCATCCACGGGAGCTCCCCGCGTACCCCTGTGGAAATACCAGCCTTCTTCATAATCGGGGAGTTGGCTTAGGTCGGTTAAGGCTTGCAACCGCCAGGCCTCTGACCACCCTCGATCGAAAAGAATAATGTTCGCAAAATCGAGGTAGAATTGCGCCGCCTCATGTCGATTGGGTTCTTTTTCCACAAGGGGCATCGCTTGCACCAGCAGTTGCATGGCACGGACGCGGTCTCTCTCTTCGCACGAGACGGGCTTGCCTCGATCGCCATCACCGCCCCGTTTAAATTCATTGCCGATAATCATGCCGTCATGGGGAATCTCCAGATAGAGCTTCGCAGCGGTCAGCAAAAATCGCCAATTCTGGGCATGAACGTCCACAGATTTTTCGATGAGCCCATCAATGCGGGAGACCTGATTGAGCCGGGCCAAACACTGCCAGGCAAGACGCAGGTCATTACAAACGCGGAACGGATCCGCCTTTGGGTCGGCCAGCGACTCCTCGAAGAGTCGCAACGCCTCACGAAATTGTCCCTCTTTGAACAGTCGGTTTGCCGCTTGCCCACGTTGTGCGTCGTCCATCGTTGCTCCTTTCACAATTTCTGCTAGACTTGGGGTCACGGAAAGTAGCCAGGCCACCCTCTCATAATGAGACCCTATCCACCCCAAACACAGTGTGAGGATGACCGCCCACGTCCATGTCTTTGCCGAAGTCCAGTTGCAACGAACCTGCGACATTGTATTCCACTCCTTGCTTAAGCCTCAACACGCGGACTGAGAGTTGTCGTTTTCCCTCAGTCCAAGATAAGAATCTATCC
>JAKPII010000273.1 GCA_029549885.1 Planctomycetota bacterium | reverse complement strand
ATAGAAGCGCTCGGTCTGATTCCAGTCCGATTCCAGACCATCGATGGCCTGGGTGAAGCGGGCATCCGTCCCATAGAGGACATCGACACGGCCGCCCCAATCCCAGCCACAGCCGTTGGTTTGCGTGACCTTTTCCAAATAAAAATTGAGCTGATTCATCTGGAATTCGCGGTCACGGTCGTTGAACGTCACCACACCGTTGTAGTTGTCAGCCGGATTGTTGGCCACCACGCTGATGCCACCGCTGACCCAGCCCCCGAACTCCCAACCGCGGCAGGCCAAGAATTGGGGCGTGGGCAACTTCCAGGGGTCCTTCGGCCGACAGGGATCACAGTAGAGGAAGTCGGAAAGCCAGCCACCACACGAGGTGCAGCCACCACATCCCACGTCGCCACAGGCGGCGCATCCTCCGACCCCTTTATCAAAGGCTGCGGTTGGATAAACCTGGGCAGAGACAAGCCCAATCCAACACATCCAGGACCAGCCCAGCAAAGCCATTGTTAGTCGTCGTTTCATCATCCCTGACTCTCCAAAAAGCAGGAAGAAATTGATCGGTTCGTCCCGGCGAGATTTCCAATACGCTCCTCAGAACCATCACTCAAATGGATTATCGGCTAATCGCGAGAGCCACGTTTATCGAAAGCCCCCCAATGTACCGAAATGACCGAGCTGAATTGGAAAAATGGAACAACCAGAGAAGATGTTACAATCTGATCAAAATCACCCCGCTAGCCAACCGGAAAGTCGGGAAAGAGTAGATCAGATCCCTGTGAAGGGGAATCGTCGCTTAGAACCCATCCCATAATCTCCCCTCGCCCGTTCGGCGGGAGAGGGGTCGGGGGTGAGGGTGGCTCGAATCGATGCCGGTTTTCTCCATCGATTCCTATTTTCGCTTGCCCTCACCCCAACCCTCTCCCGGAGGGAGAGGGGGACTTGTTCGGATAGGCTCTTAATAGAGGGTCCTGTAAAATCCCGTCACTGGCAGATTATATTACCCAAACCTCTTCTCTTCGTTGCACTACCCACTTTCAGCCCTCAAATAAAGCTGCGTATTTTTCCGGGGAATAGAAATTGAAAGCAACTTGGCGCAGGTATTCCACCGGTCCAACGTCCCGCTGAACCTTTACCAACACCTCTATCTGTTCTTGACTCGCAAAACACTGGATGGCCTCCAGCTTACGCTCGAGAAACGCGACTGGCGTCACCAGGCGAATCTGGGGAGGCTCAGGGAAATCGCAATACGTAGCGAACTCATATACCACGGGAATTCTTACGATGGGTGGACCCAACTCCGGCCAGATACTCCCTTGGGCGTGAAACAAACTGATGAGCATTTCCTCATAGACAATGCGGTGGTCGGGATGGAGGTCCGTAGGGGTGGGCAAGAACACTCGCGTCGGCCTAATCTGCCTCAACACATAGGGAAAGGCGTTTTGCAGCCCACTGGCACCTTCAATTTCAGTTGGATCACCAATCGTTGTGAAATGCCGTCCCCGATAGGCGTTGAGGTTGCAATCGGGAAATCCGAGGCATCGTAACCGCTCAGGAGGCAGCCCTAACATCCGGTAGGCCTCTCGCGCTTCCTCACTGCGAATCCGCGTGATTGTTCGACGCTGCGGAATGCGGCAATAGCCCATCCGGCCGTCTGTGGTAATCACAACATAGACCTCAGCTCCGGCAGCCATCCCTACTTGGATCGTCAGGCCTGCTCCGATCACCGCATCATCGTCGTGAGGTGAGACAAACATCCAGCGTTCCTGCCCGACTTCCCACTGGTCAAAAACGTCGGCAGCCTCTTCTGACGCCATCACTCGATCATCGAGCCGACGCATGTATTTCACACCAGATTGCATGCGAGTTCCCTCTGGATTTGATACTTGAGACCCAAGCCAATGGCTAAATGATTACGCGTCTCCTATTGCTCCAAGTTCTCAGTCCCAGGTTACCTCTCCTTGGAAGGCTGCTCAAACGGGACTTAAAAAACCCGCCGCATCTGAGGGCGATCATCCAGGCAAGTACTCGTTTCCGATCTTCCGAGCTCGCACAGGCTTATCGAGGTCAATGCCCATGGTCACGCCCACTTCGACGAGAAGGTTCCAACCTGCTAAAAGTTGCAGGATCGTCTCGTAGCCCGGTACATGCGGTATCCGGATCGTCGGGAACATAGTCTCTTCTGCCGAAATCGCCACGATCGTAAGGCCAACTCGCTCGACGAGGGTCTGATGAAACTTCTCGGCCTCCGCCGCGAATGGCTCCACCACAATCATGACCTCGTTGGCATCCATGACTTCTTCAATTCCATGGACGGCATAAGTGCCCTCGAGGAAATCACTCTTCTTTCGCGTGATCTCATTAGTCTTGAGTGTCAATTCCTCGGCGACGCCGTTATTGCGGCCAGCAAAATAGACCAATGGAGCCTGGGCAATGCGATCAACAAGCGACTGCGGTATTGGCATTTCCAGAACCTCGCGTGCCGCCGCGGCAGCCTTCTCTTTTAACCGCCAGAAAGAAGAATCGTTTTCTTGGCAGGCCAGCATCGCCCGATAAAACAGTGCTTGCTCGACCACGCTCTTGGTCGCCGCCACGGCATTTTCCGAGCCACACTTCAGGTGGTAACACCGCGTTGCGACTTCCTCCAGTTTCACGCCGTAGTTGGCGGTCAAACCAAGCCGACGGGGATGCCCTTCTTGAGCGAGCTTCGTGAATAGGGAGATGACTTCTTTTGTCTTACCGCTATTACTTGCAGCAAAAACGGCAAACTGTTTTAGGTCATACTCATGTGCCTGGCGGGCACCATCCGTTGCAATGTGCCAAACACCGCCACGCTTCAGGTTTTCGTAAATCAGGTTCTTCGCGGGAAAGATCCGGCTGGAACCCTCGCCCGTCAAAAAGAGGTTCTTGACCTCCTGCACAATTGGCACGGCATCGGCCACGACCGCAGGATCAAACTGAGCGATGATTTCCGGGGTTTCCATCATCTCCCGAACCAGAGCAAAGCGGCTATAACGTTCTTCGCGCAGATTCATTGGGAAACTCCTAGGCGTATAAAAGGGGCTCTTTTGGCACCCGCTTCCCTTAGATGCAAGACCAACAAGACCGCCGAGTTCGAACGAAATCTATCCTCGCTCCTTCAAAACTCTCCGACACTGCCTTAACGATTCATGTTCCCATTATAAGACGTCGATCCCGACCTGCGAGACCCACCCGTGGGAGCAAGTCGTCCGTCGAGTCTAACTGAAGACAAAGGGGGCGGCCACCCAAACGGCCGCAGCCGCGACGGTTCAATCCTGAGGAGATTCCATGAGAAAAGGTTCCGGCAAGGCACCTTCGGGGACTTTGGGGATAGTATCTACGTAAGACTCCTCCTTTTCTGCAGGAGGGTGCTCCTTTTTCCAAGACTCCTCGATTTCTTCCTCGTCTTTTCTCGATACGGGCATGACCCAACTGTACATAAGGTACACCGTCGGGACCAGAATCAAGGCAATCACCGTGGTAAACATGAGGCCAAACGACAACGTTACGGCCATCGGCACCAAGTATTCAGCCTGAACCGACCGTTCCAGGACAAGCGGAGCCAGCCCACCGATGGTGGTCACCGAGGTCAACAGGACGGGACGTAAGCGCCGCTGCCCTGATTCGATGAGGGCCTCCCTAATCGGTTTACCCTCACGGACCCGCGAATTGATAAAGTCCACCAGCACAATGGAGTCATTGACCACCACACCTGTGAGGGCCACCATTCCAAAAATGCTCATGAGGGTCAGCGGAAGACCCATTATGAGGTGTCCGACGATCGCACCTAGCAGCCCAAACGGAATGATGATGAGAATCATGATAGGCTGAAAATACGAGCGGAATTCGAGTGTCAAGAGTGCAAACATAGCGATTAGGGCCACCAAAAGCCCGCGGATCATGGCGGAAATCGACTCGTTGGTCGACTCTTGGGCACCTTCCCAGGAGATCTGGATATCCGAATAGCGGGGATTGGACAAGAGGTCGGGAAGGAACCGGGTTTTCAAATCGGTAATGACTTTTTGCGAATTGACAACGGCTTCATCCACGTCGGCCGTAATAGCTATGGCCCGCAGTTGATTGAGACGATGAATCTGCGAATAGCCTCTGGCAACGGTGATTTCCGCCAGCTCGGTGATGGGGCGTTCGATCCCCCCTGCCCTAATTCGGATATCATCAAAGCGAGCTAGGGAGCGACGTTCCTCTTCCGGATAGCGAACCATGACTTTAACCTCATGACGGCCCCGTTGAAGTCGCATCGCCTCTTCGCCGTAATATGCCGCGCGGACCGTTCCCGCCAAATCGAGGAGCGAAACCCCCAAGGCCTTAGCCTTGTCGGTCGTCTTTATCTGAAATTCCCATTTGCCAGGCCGTGCATCATCTTGGATATCGAAGACACCCGGAATCTCAGCCAGATACGCTTTGCATTTTTCGACCGCCTCCTCAAGTTCCGCCATTCGATGGACCGGTGCCAAAAGCCGAAACTCGATGGGCAATCCACCAGGCCCGCGTGCTTGGGACTGAAATGTCACGCTTTCAGCACCCGGGAATTGACGGCCCAATTCTAACGACCGTTCGCGCCACCGTTTGACAATCTCTTCGCTGCTTAAGTCCCGCACCGCCGCCTCCACAAGTTCCACCTCGACCTTGCCCGAGTGACTGCCCGTGGGCAGCTCGTTGCCCACCCGCAAAGCGCCCACCGTCACTTCTCCCACCACTCGGTAAATTGTTTTGACAAGCGGCCTGCCCTGACGGCGGTATTCTTCATCCACATCACGAATCGCCTGTTCGATGGCGAGCGTCGCCCGATTCGTGACATCCTCCGGTGTACCGGCCGGATAATAGACCACGGCCTCAATGGATTCGGCATCGAGCTTCGGGAAGGGAACAAATGGAACATATCCGGAGACTACAAGGCCCAGTGAAGCTATCAAGAGTGCAATTGCCAGAGCCAGTGTCACCGGCGCAAAACGCAAAGCCAACTTAAGACTGGGCATGTAAACACGCTTGATGAAAGTCTGCAACGCAATATCCGCGTAACGATTGATAAGGTTCGTAAAGCCTTCAATTCTCGGCAGGGCACGGGCGAAAGTAATCAAGGCCACAATAATGACACAAATGACCCAAACGGGCCAACTCATCTCCCAAGGAATTTCACCACGGCTCAAAATCAACAATACCCCTACCAAGAGAAATGTGAGACTGACTCGCCAAATGATTCCCAGCCAACGTCGGCCTGAGCGCACCGGTTGCGGGGCATCTGATCCAGCGAAGGAGTTTTCCTCCGCCGTACCTCCAAACTGCCGTTCCCACTTGCTAGGGTCATGGGCAAGGTGGCAAGGCAATATAAACACGGCTTCCATCAACGATACAAGAAGCATCGTCACGACCCCAAACGGTAGGAGCCAAATAAACTTACCCATAATGCCCGGGACGAAAAACAACGGGGCAAAGGCGATCACTGTTGTCGCAACCGCAGCAGTCACGGAAGGCAGGACTTCGTATGTTCCGTCAATTGCTGCCTGCACATAGCCCTTGCCCATCTGTCGGTGGACATAAACGTTTTCACCGATGACGATGGCGTCGTCGACCAGCATCCCCAGGGCCATGAGGAACGCGAACACGGACATCATATTCAGGGTCTGATCGCTCCACTGCATGATGATGGCTGTCCCCAGCATGGCGACAGGGATGCCAAGTGCCACCCAAAATGCCAAATGGATTTCTAGAAATACGGCGAGGAGCACGAACACGATGATAAGCCCCTGCAAACCATTCTTGGCCAAAAGATTGAGCCGATCGCGGACATAAACCGAAATATCCCCCCAGGTAACAAGTTCATAACCCGGGGGCAACTTTTTCTGCGCTACATATTCGTGGACATCTTTCGTCGTCTTGAGGAGGTCCTCTGTCGAGGTGCTCGTAACGACGACAGCCATTCCCGGGCGTCCGTTGATCCGGCTCACTGCCGTGGTGTCGGCAAAACCATCTTGAATTGTTGCCAAATCACCCAATGTTAGAATACGTCCGTCCGGTTGTGTGACGAGAGGAATGCTTGCAAGCTCCTTGCCCGTCATGCCTTTGTTCTTGCCCCGGAGAAGCACTTCCTGTGAGTGCGCCCGGAGCGTTCCACCCGGCACTTCGATGTTCTCCTGACGGATCACTTGGGCAACCTTTTGCAGCGTCAAGCCGTACTCGCGTAACGTCTTTTCAGAGATTTCCACTGAAATTTCGTACGGGCGAACGCCCATCAGGTCAGCCTGATTAACATTCGGCAATGCGATCAGCTCATCCCGCACTTGTTCGGCCAACTCACGAAGGGCCCGTTCTGACCGAGGATCGTCGGAGTCCGGTCCAATCACCCCCACGGTAATCGCTGCACGGCGGATGGTGATAAGTTTGATCTCCGGATTCTCGGCCATTTCCGGAAAACTCGGAATGCGATCTACCTCCGAACGGACTTCATCCAAGACGCGCTGGGCATCGGCATTGCTGAATAGCTCCAAGATGACGGCACCACCACTTTCCCTTGCCACGGAATAGGTCTTCTTGATCCCCGCCACCGCCCGAACGGCTTCCTCGATTTTCTGGCAAATTCCCTCTTCTACCTCCGTGGGGCTTGCCCCTGGATAGGGGACACTAATCAGGATCATGTCGAGGTTAAAATCGGGGAAGACCTCTCGCCGCATTCGGAGAAGACTCACCGTCCCGACCACAAGCAGCCCAATGAGCAGCGTGTTCATGGCCGGGGCGTTGCGAATGGACCAACGGAGAATGCTCTTCATAAGACCGGCTGCTCCTCAACTGGCAGCCCATCTCCTGAAATCGCCAAGGGATTGTTTTCAATAAACGGCGTCGGCGAAACCGCCACACTATCGCCTTCTTGTAAGATATCGGGTGGGGCAACGATCAATGCCCCCTCAGGAACAACTTCCGCAAGTTCCACCGGGATCATCTTCAACTTGCCGTCACGAATCCGTCCCACCATCCCCCCAGGTTGGACAGCACGTTCGGGAACGCGAAGCACCGGCACTCCGGGAGCGACGTAAATCCTTACCGTGACATACATTCCGCGAACAAGGGCCGGGGGATGTCGCGGAACATCAACTAGGGACTCTTTGGATTTCCCTTCGCCGGCTTTTATTGAGACAACGGTGGGGCGATCTACAAGAACTCGGCAAGGAACCATGCGGGTGCGATCATCCACGCCGATTCCTTCATATCCATCTAGCACACCATTCCAAACGAACACACGCCCATCGAGGTTGTACTCAACCGTTACCGGCAATTTTGGAACCTGATAAGCTTCCCCCCGGTCCGCGTTCTCCAACGTCTTCCCGTGGATCAAAGCCCAAAGCCATGCGACTTGCCGAGTCGTTAGATTACATCTCACCTGGGCCACAGACGTGTCTTCAAAGGTCACCACCACTGTGCCCTTTCGCACGTAGCTATTTTGTTCGACAAGATCACTGATCACGACACCGTCGCTGGGTGCGCGGATCTCCGTCCGGGAAAGATCCAACTCCGCCTTTTTCAAAGATACCTCAACCTGATTCCGCGCAGCGACTAAACGCTCCTTGCTACTCTGTTTAAGGCGCAGGAGGTTCTCGAGATTGATCAATTCCTGCCTGGCGAGAAGCAGGCTCTTGCGCGCTGCATCAAACTCCGCCTGACTGATCGCCTTTGTGCCAAACAACCGTTCTGCGCGGGCAAAATCCTGCTTTTGAATCTCAAATTGTTGCTCCGCCACTTCCAGGAGCCGCTGCGTGTTATTAATTTCAACATCCAGCTCAGCCAAACTGGCCTCTGCCTGTCTCAACTGTTCCTGAAGCCTGGCATATTCAATCTGATAATCACTTTTGTCGATCGTTAACAACAATGTGCCCTTGGTCACGTATCGCCCTGCTTCGCAGTCAGCGGTTTTTTCCACAATTCGCCCATCCACTTCCGTCGCGATCTGAATTTCGCGGTAGGGAACGACGACGCCGTCGGTTTTTAGCTCGAGGCCACCCTCATGTCGAACAACCCGTGTCGTCTGAACGAGCGGCAACGGCGACTGAGGTTTTTCACGGGGCACGGGCTTCTTCAAGGCCTTCAGGGTTAAGAAGCCGAGAATCCCCAGGCCAATGACAACAAATGGAGCCACGACATTGAAAATGACCTCGAACCAAGATCGTTCCGCAACGGCCCGATAAGACATGCAACCACCCTTTCCGCTTATTCCTCGGCAGAAACCTTTCGGTCTTCACCGAATGATGTTTATCTCCATGTCCAGTAATTGGGTTTTCGGTCTCTCACACTGGCGATTGACCGCGTCCATCATCCGGACAGATGGGCACCTTCTCTATATTCGCAATCCTTACGTTCCCATTGCCGAACGAAAGGCGGCGACAATCCTAGAGCGGAGAAGACAAACTCCACGATATGCTCTGCCAAACTGTCCGGGCTAAATGCCGGATCATCTTGACGCGGAATCAAAAACTGGATCACATCGCGTGCCATGCG
>JAKPII010000271.1 GCA_029549885.1 Planctomycetota bacterium | reverse complement strand
ATAGAAGCGCTCGGTCTGATTCCAGTCCGATTCCAGACCATCGATGGCCTGGGTGAAGCGGGCATCCGTCCCATAGAGGACATCGACACGGCCGCCCCAATCCCAGCCACAGCCGTTGGTTTGCGTGACCTTTTCCAAATAGAAATTGAGCTGATTCATCTGGAATTCGCGGTCACGATCGTTGAAAGTCACCACGCCGTTGTAGTTGTCAGCCGGATTGTTGGCCACCACGCTGATGCCACCGCTGACCCAGCCTCCGAACTCCCATCCGCGGCAGGCCAAGAATTGGGGCGTGGGCAACTTCCAGGGGTCCTTCGGCCGACAGGGATCACAGTAGAGGAAGTCGGAAAGCCAGCATGTGTCATCTTTGCAGATACGCCGATTGTTGGTTGCGTGTGTTGATCGGCCTTCGAGAGCCGGATCGGGAATGGCTTGGAGCGGCTGATTGGTCGGGTGGCTTGCCCCACCTGCGCGGTCTGGGGCTGTTGCCGTAAGAAAAGTGGCGTGTGAAACATCAGTTGACTCAGGACTGGGAGGAGTAGCCTCCTGTGCCCGGAAGTCTTCTTCATTTGGTGCGGTTAGCACCGGTAAGTCCAACCAAAAGTTGGTTTGGCGAACTCCAGTGGGCTGTTGCACGAATGGCGGTGTTTGCCAATCGAACGAACTGGCGATCAATGTTAGATTAGGGTCTCGGCTCGCGGCCTGGTCCCGAACCGACGTCGCCCCTGCGGTCTGCTTTTCGTTCGGGCCGGATGGGCATGCGCTGGTATGGGCAAGCGAAACCTGCGTGTCACCTCCCGTTAAGTTTTCTCGGACTTGAACCGTGGTTTCTGAGACCGTGGTTGCATCAGGATCGCTTGGGGCGGTTTTCGACTCTATGGATGCTGCATGCCGGCAGAGACCTTCCGTCACGGGAGAGGGCCCCTCCTTGGGGGCTTGTATTGTTATTATGGTCGCTGATCGATATGCCCGCATCAGAAGGATAATTCCCAGCATCCCCGTTGCAACGAAAAGTGCGTACCTGCGGATCTTTCCGACCATCGCTTGCCTCCGGCCTTAACCAGACTCCATCTTTCACGCGGGCCCTGCCTTTTTTGCCTGTGTTGAAGGGTCAAGATGCGCGGGAAAGCACAGGGTAACCGGTATGTTGTGCGGGATGTTTTACAAATGACTGGAATGAAGAACAAAACGGTTCTTCCGTAAAATCGTATCGGGAAAGATGAATACAACGGTTCACATCGTATGGGGCGGTTTGAGACCGAGGGTCGTTCTTCGGACAAGCATCGTAACGGTTGTATCAAGTATGCGGATTGTGCGGGGTGCGAGCAGGCTGTTCGCTAAAACGAGTAGCTTGGGAAGACTAAGATTTCGGCCTAAAAGGCTATCCCAAAGTTCCCTCTCCCTCTGGGAGAGGGTTGGGGTGAGGGCAACCAACCGTCAGAGTCCATCGAGAAAACCGGTAGCGATTCGCGCTACCCTCACCCCCGGCCCCTCTCCCGCCGAACGGGAGAGAGGAGGTTGTGGGATAGGCTCTAAGTCAACACTTACGAGTTACCGAAACATTTTGCCCAGTCGGTAAGATCGCTACATCCAACAAAATTGCCCAGTGGCGAGCACCACTGGGCGATTCGCTGATAAAGAGGGCGCGAATCTCGTCGAGGAAATTACAACTCACACGAGGGGTGGCAGCTCGTATCCCTTCCGCCGCGGTCGCTCCACATACGAGGATTTGTTCGCCCCATCGTGGTTGGTGAAGCGCTCCGTGACGGGGTCCCAGCGAAGTTTGAAACCGACTTCCCCGACCTCGCGGACGATGTTGACCAAGTAGCAAAGGGTTGTTGATCGGTGGCCAATCTCAATGTCGGCGTTGCAGCGATTCCGCGTCTTAATACATTCGATCCAGTTGATAATGTGGTACTCCGTTTCGGGACGCGTGATCGGGCCAGGATAATCTGGCGATTGCAATAATTCCTTAGGATTTGTGGCAATCTTATTCCGATTGATTTCCACTTTGCCTTTCTCGCCGATGAAGATAGCCCCTAAGCCAGGCCCCCAGTCGCCATTGAGATGGAGTCTCAATTCTGTGCCGTTCGCATACCACATGCGGACCTTTGCCCGTGGACCGACGACGGGCCGGGCCAAACGATTCAGATACTCCAAGTAGGTGGGATCGTCCTCGGGAATAGTTTCGAATTTACCACATGGTTCCGTACGGACAGGCTCTTCAAGGACCATCTCTACTGGCCCAGTTTCGTCAGTCCCGAGCGCTCGTTGGATTTGGTCATAGGAGTGGGTTCCCCACCCGGTCACGCCGTAACACAGTCCGCCGCCATCATAATCCCACCAGCGCTCCCAGCCGTGGTGCAGTTCTGGATGATAGGGGCGAAGCACAGCCTGATTGGTCCAGATATCCCACCACTTATCGCTTCCCCCTTCGGGCATGGGCATGGGCGGCTTATTTGGCCACTGTTCTGGCCCGACAAAATTGGGTGCAATTACAGTCGTAATCTTACCCACCGCTCCGTTTTTAACCAAATCGCTGGCCCAATTATTGATGGGCATAGACCGCTGCTGAGTTCCCACCTGAGTTACCCGATTGTACTTCCGCGCCGCCTGCACCATGTACCGTCCTTCCCGGATCGTCAAGCACATCGGTTTTTCGATGTAAACATCCATCCCCATCTGCATGGCATGAATGGTAACCCAGGCACGGGCGTGCGTTGTCGTTTCGACCATGACTCCGTCGGGCTTTTCTTTTTCGATCATCGCCCGGAAATCTTCGTACCCAACCCAATTCTGGTCCTGGCCGACGTCCTTGATGAAACGATCGATGGCAGGTTTAAAACAATCCGAGACGCCAACAATCTGCATCTCTTTGATTTCGCGGGATTCGTTAACGATTGCGCGGGCCCGCCCGCCGAGTCCAATGATGCCAATCTTGACGCGCTCCGAAGCAGGGGCCTGACCCTCCAACCCCAACGCACGACTGGAAACGAGGACCGGCAGCCCAATCGCGGCACCCAGTTTTAGGACAGAACGGCGTGACAATCTAGACGTGGACATGGTTGGATTCCTTTCATCAGCAAAAGACAACGTAAACTTTTCGGTGATTGTGAACTGCGGCGCACCCCTTGTCAATCAAAATCGAGGAAACATAACTTGGGTCCTGACCGCTTGGCTGATGAATAGGATAACCATTTCCCGATGCGATTCCAACTGGGTACCGGGCGACCAGGGGCCAAGGCAGGACGTGAGTGCTCTAACCATCAAGAGAGACAAGGCCCCTGTGCCTGCCCGATGTGTTAGAAGTCCACATGCCATCGTAGCCGCATCAAACTCGCCTATTGAACGAGAAAGGTTGTGTATGAGGAAACGGTAATGATGAGAGATCGCCCTTAGTCGGCGAACATGGCCTCAACGAACGTATCGGCATCGAAGGGCAATAGGTCCTCAGCCTTTTCCCCGACGCCCACGAACTTGACTGGGAGTCCCATTTGCTGACGGATGGCCACCACCACGCCGCCCTTGGCCGTACCGTCCAGCTTTGCAAGCACCAATCCTGTGCAGTTCACCGCGTCGCGAAAGTGTTTCGCTTGGCTGATGCCGTTTTGTCCTGTTGTTGCATCGAGGACAAGCAGGACCTCATGGGGAGCGGAGGGAATCTGCTTACCCAGTACGCGATGAATCTTGGAGAGCTCGCGCATGAGGTTTTGATGTGTTTGGAGCCGGCCTGCTGTATCGACAATGCAGATGTCGGCACCCGTTTCGAGAGCACGGGTCGCCGCACGGTGTGCCACGGCAGCCGGATCGCTTCCCTGAACCCCAGTCACAATTTCCACTCCCAGGCGTTGCGCCCAGATGCTCAGTTGTTCCACAGCCGCTGCCCGAAATGTGTCAGCAGCACCTAAGATCACCTGCTTCCCTTCAGAACGGAACATATTTGCCAGCTTGGCAATCGTGGTTGTCTTGCCGCATCCGTTGACGCCACAAACCATAATCACGGTCGGACTGTTTTCGGCAAACTTGATCGGGGATTCCGGTTGTTTGAGGAGTTGCTTGAGTATGGTTTTGATCTCCTCGATCGCCTGGTTCCATTCGATGACCCGATTTCGATATTTGTCCCCGATCTGGTCCACAATTTGTTGGGCGGCCTGAACTCCCATATCGGTTCGGATCAAGATTTCGAACAATTCATCGAGAAACGCCTGATCGACGAGACGCCCTTGTGTCTTGAATAGGTCGCGGACGTCTGTCCGAAGGAGTTGTGCCGTCTTCTTCAGTCCCTGTTTGATACGGTCAAGTAACCCCATAGTTTTCACCCATCGCACCAGCAGTGATGTTCGTTAGCCCTTCTCAAATTCTCGCAAAGCTGAGCCAGAGGTTTATCGTTGCAGTCGGCCAGGACCAAGTTGGGCAATCTTGTTCGAAAACTCGGATGATTGGTTCATGTATAACGGCTGCCTTGCCAAGTGGATCACAAGATGCGTCCAAAAACGAGCCCATCATTCAACCGAAGTACCCCGTTGCGCCATGATGTCTCGATAGAGTCGGTCGAGGATACCATTAACGAATGGACCTGACTGCTGACTGCCAAAAAGTTTTGCAAGCTCGACAGCTTCGTCAATAACAACCCGCGGGGGCGTGTCCGTATAAAGAAGTTCGTAGGCCCCGAGACGTAAAATGTTACGATCAGTAATGGCCATCCGCGATAACGACCAATTCTCGGCCACGGCCGATAATCTGTCATCTATCTCACGTTGATAAAGCCGAACGCCAGCGAGTAGCGATTTGGCAAAGGCCACCAGTTCGGGATGCCGCAGCCGCCTCTTTATCCACTCCTCATCCCAAGCCGGATTGTGTTCGGGGTTTACATCATCCTGGTAGAGAATTTGGACCACGACAATTCGGGCATTTCTTCGATCCGGTATAGTGCGTGTCATTGGCGGGCTCACATCATCCTTCCACTCTTTCGGAGGCGATTCGGCCAGCGTCAGGAGTCGTAGGGATTGCAAGATCGGGGGTATGGTCGATTTGATGCATTAGCCGCACCATTTCCAAGGCAGCGAGGGCACACTCTGCCCCTTTATTTCCGACTTTCTTTTGGGAGGCATCTTTGTCTCGGATGATTTCTCGGGAGGCCGATCGGGCGAGGGCCTGCTCGAACGTATTGCACGTCAAGATTCCAAACAAGACCGGGACACCCGTCTGGACGCCAATCTCCGCCAGTTGCAAACTGACGGCCCGATTGATGTGCTGATCATGAGTCGTTTCACCTTTGATGACAGCTCCCAGACAGAGGATCGCCAAAAAACGGCCAGACAGTGCCAACCGTTTGGCTACCGTGGGAATTTCAAAGGCGCCGGGGACCCAAAAAACGTCGATCTGCTCGGGATCAACACCTGCTGCTGTTAACGTTTCAACTGCCCCTCGCAAAAGCCCCTCTGTGATCGTCTCGTTAAAGCGGGAGACAACAATGGCAAACCGGCCAGACGGTAGGCTTTTGTCCCCGGCAAAGATGCGTCCTACCGGCAGCAGTCCAACAGCAGATTCCATGGAATACTCCCGTGTCCCTTTCAGATAATGTGGCGTTTATCAGCCAGGAGCCTCGTCCAGGTTGGGCGTCAAGACCCGCCAGCCTGCCAAACAATTAACGCATGTTCATCGACATGAGGAACTCGGCGTTCGTCTTAGTCTTGGCCAGACGGCTGACGAGGAACTCCATGGCGTCTGGCGGATTCATTTCGTTGAGGACCCGTCGCAAGACACAAATTCGGCGGTGCTCTTCGGGGTCAAGTAACATCTCCTCGCGGCGTGTGCCCGACCGATTGATGTCGATCGCCGGCCAAATTCGCTTATCGACAAGTCGGCGATCGAGGACGATCTCCATGTTACCGGTCCCTTTGAATTCCTCAAAAATCACCTCATCCATCTTGCTACCGGTGTCGATCAGGGCCGTGGCGATGATCGTCAGGGAACCGCCCTCATCGATCTTCCGGGCCGAACCGAAGAATCTCTTAGGCCGTTGCAAGGCGTTGGCATCGACACCGCCTGTCAAAATTTTTCCCGACGCCGGACATTCGGCATTCCATGCCCGCGCCAAACGGGTGATCGAATCTAGGAAGATGATTACATCCTTGCCGTATTCGACGAATCGCTTGGCCTTTTCGATGACCATCTCTGAAACTTGAATATGGCGGGCGGGGGCCTCGTCAAATGTCGAGCTAATCACCTCGCAATTGCGGCCCTTGACCTGCCGCTCCATATCGGTGACCTCTTCCGGTCGCTCGTCGATCAGGAGCATAAACACGTAGCAGTCCGGGTAGTTTTTGAGAACCGCCTTGGCCATCTTTTGGAGCAAGATGGTCTTTCCGGCCCGTGGCGGGCTGACGATCAGGCCCCTCTGTCCGAACCCAACGGGGGCAATCAAGTCGACAACGCGGCATTCGATTTCGTCGGGGGTGGTCTCCAAAATGATGCGTTTGTCAGGGTGACAGGGCGTCAAGTCATCAAACCAGATTTTTTTAGCGGCCAAGTTTGGGTCTTCGTAGTTCACGGCCTCCACCCGGAGAAGGGCAAAGTACCGCTCATTTTCTTTGGGAGGCCGAATCTGTCCCGAAACCGTCATCCCCGTCCGCAAGCCAAAACGTCGAATTTGACTGGGAGAAACGTAGATATCGTCCGGGCAAGCCAGGTAGTGATAGTCTGGGCTGCGGAGGAAGCCAAAACCATCCGGTAGGATTTCCAGCGTCCCTTCACCATACATCAGGCCGCTCATCTTGACCCGTTCCTTGAGGATTCGGAAGATGAGGTCCTGCCGCTTCATTCCGGCAATTTCTGTATCGGAGAGGTTTTCCTTGCGGGCCTCTTCAATCAGTTCCGCCATTGACATCCGCTGGAGCTCTGCGATGTGCGTATCGCCGGACTTCTTGATCTCCTCAAATTGTTTGGCCTCTTCTTCGTTTTCTTCCTCCTCGAAACGACCATCCACAAGTTGTTCGGCTATAGAAAGCGGTTCGTCCCGGTCACTCCGGCGACGGCGGCGAAAGCCTTGACGTGGTCGTGATTGAGATTGAGAAGGTGCCTGGTGATTGCTCTCGCTACCGACTTGATTCTCAAAATCGGCTGATGTCTTGACATCACGTGATTGAGACATTGTTGATACTCCTGAAAAGTCAACGCTCCTGATTTGCACACGAACGGTGCTGCTGAGGTGGGATATCGGGAAAGATTGGACAAGCTCCAAGCTTCCCAAAACACGGAAACTAGACTACGAGGGTCAACGCCGCACCCCTTGTGGGCACAGCCACGCAATTGGCTTCATCAATTCTCCAGGCTGGACCCAGCCTGAAGCCCTAATCATTATATTCGATTTTGTCCCAGTGTTCTCTCGGGTTGAGAAACCGCCCCAGCAACCGACGATGATCCGACAACTGTTGATGGCTTTTAGTCCAAAACCCTTCCCATGAAAAGGCTGGGAAACTACCTTGCTCCCGTTTTGTTCTCAAGTATCACGCGATAACATCCCTGGCCAACCATTCTACAATCCGGGCGACCTGATTCTGGGTCTGTTGCCAATTGAGGCTGTTATGGATCACATAATCGGCGCGGACCTTTTTGAGGTTCAGGGATGCTTGCGCGGTCTCACGGCGAGCCAATTCCGCGCGATCGAACCCCCTCTCCGTAGCGCGAGCATACCTCAAATCATCGGGGGCGTCAATATAAACCAGCCTGTGACATAGTGTACTCCAATTGGCCTCCAAGAGCAATGGGGCATCAATAACAAACAACGCACACCCCAATTGACGCGCCTTCACCATCGCCTCCTGGAGGCTGGCGTACACCTCAGGGTGGAGGAGCTCCTCCAGCCACTTTCTGTGGCGCGCGGATTCTGCATCCGAACCGAAAACAAGGCTTGCCAGGTACCCCCGATTAACACGACCGTCGGCATCAAGCGCCCCAGGGCCGAAACACTGGGCAATCCGGTGGCAAATGTCCTCTCTGTTGAGGAGTTCATGAACGGAGCGGTCGGCGTCAAAGACCTGAGCCCCGTAACGCGCAAACTCCTGGGCCACAAAAGTCTTCCCCGAACAGATACCCCCTAAAAGGCCAAGAATCCACATGGATCAACCCATTTGCGAAATAGATACCCCTACACTGAGGGGATGGCTTCTGCCGTTTACTGAAGTTCCTTCTTGTTGGTCTACGCGACAGATTGTAGATCGGCCCAGTTCTTTCCCCAGGCGACATCTACCTTCAAGGGAACCCGCAAAGTCATTACGTTTTCCATCTCTTCTTTGACAATTGCTATGGTTCGTGACAGCGCTTCCTCGGGACACTCAAACACAAGTTCGTCGTGAACCTGCAAAATCATGCGGGCGGGACTCGATTCCTCATGAAGTCGCTTATACACCCTTAGCATAGCCTTCTTGATAATGTCCGCTGCCGACCCTTGGATCACCGTGTTGATGGCAGTTCGCTCGGGCAAATTGCGTTGGCGGGTAAAACCGGGGCGAATCCCTGTCACAAATCGTTTCCTACCGAGGATGGTGGACACGTAACCCGTGCGCCGACAATCTTCCAAGACCTGGGCGAGAAAGCGATCGATCCCGGGATATCGGTTGAAATAGGCCTCGATGAACTGGGCTGCTTCTTCCTTGGTGATATGTAACTGCTTTGCCAGTCCAAAGGGTGTTTGCCCATAGATTACCCCAAAGTTGACCGTTTTGGCCCGTCGTCGCATCTCTGGCGTGACCTGATCCATAGATACGCCAAACACCTGCGCAGCCACGGCCGTGTGGATATCTTCATCTCTTTGAAATGCCTCGCATAGCCCGCTGTCTTGGGAAAAATGGGCCAGAACTCGCAATTCAATTTGAGAATAATCGGCCGAGAGGAGGACCCAACCTGCCTCCGGAGCTACGAAGGCTGAACGAATGGCCCGCCCTTCCTCGGTGCGAACCGGGACGTTTTGAAGATTGGGGTCGCTACAGCTCAGCCTACCAGTGGCAGTGACGGCCTGATGGAACGAAGCGTGGACCCGGCCTGTCCGGGGGCAGACCATTTCTCGAAGACCGTCGATATAAGTACTTTTCAGCTTTGCTAATTGGCGATATTCGATGATCTTGGCGGGCAAGGGATGTTCCTCCGCCAACTCCTCGAGAACTTCTGAATCGGTGCTAATCCCTGTCTTCGTCCGTTTGCTGCTTGGTAGTTTGAGCTGCTCAAAAAGAACCTCTTGGAGTTGCTTCGGGGAAGAGATATTGAAGGTTCGACCGGCGAGTTCATAGATTTCCCGTTCCAAGTCGGCCATCCGCGATTCAAACTCGCGTCCCAATTCCGAAAGCCGACGCTCATCGACCCGGACGCCGAGATATTCCATTTCCGCCAGGATTTCCACTAGCGGAACCTCCAACTCGGAGAACAGGGTTAGCAGGCTGTTGCGTTCCAATTCGGGCACTAGCCTCTGTTTCAAGTGCCAGGGTAGGATCGCGTCTTCCACCGCGTACTCAGCGATCCGGGAAATGCTTACTTGGTCCATCGTCAACTGTCGCTTGCCCTTACCGATGAGCGAATCGATCTTGATGGTCTGGTGACCGAGCACCCGCTGGGCAAGCTCGTCCAGGCCGTGCGAACGGGAACCCGGCGATAGGAGGTAGTCGGCCAACATGCAGTCAAAACCAACCCCTTCAACTTTCACCCCGGCCGATCGAAGCACCACCAAATCGTATTTGAGATTCTGCCCGATCTTTTTGATTTGTGCGTTTGTCAGGATTGGCCTGAGGATGTCGAGGACCTGAGCTTCCGGGAGACGCACTTCGCCCAATGGCGAACGAATGGGGATGTAGTAACCCTCCTCGAGGCTTACGGCGAGAGAGATGCCCACCAGGTCGGCCCAACGGGGACGGATATCGGTCGTCTCGGTATCCAGACTTATTTCCGAAACATTAGTCCACTGGGCGACGAGTTGACGGAGTTGCTCCAAGGACTCCACCACGATCGTTCGGTATTCGATTTGCGCTTTTTTGATCGTCAGTTCTTCTTTGGGTAGCAATTCCTGCAGTTCGCTTAGCAGTTTTCCAAAGCCAAGACGGCGGCACAGATCAAAGACCAAGGCTCGATTGGCGGGACGTAAGCGGAGATTCTGCCAATTAAGGTCCAAAGGCACATCCCGCCGCAATGTGACGAGTTGTCGAGATAATAAAGCCTGATCTATGTGGGCACGTAGGCTTTCCGACCAGGTTTTTTTCGGCATTTCGTCCAGATGTGCCAGAATAGATTCCAAGTTGCCGTATTTTGCCAGTAGGTCTCTGGCTGTCTTGGGACCGATTTTCGGAACACCCGGGACGTTATCGCTGCTATCGCCTACCAGGGCTTGGAAGTCAACCACCTGTTCCGGCTGAATCCCCCACTCCTCCAATAAGCCGGCGTGATCCAGGATGGCGTTTTTTCGGAGGTTGAGGATCTTCACGCGGTCACTGATTAATTGGCGACAATCTTTGTCAGTGGTAACCAGAAGACACTCGCCGCCCTGTCTCTCGACCTCGTTCGCAATGGTGGCCATGATGTCGTCCGCCTCGAACCCCGGTTGACGCAGGACGGGGATTCCCAGGGCATGGAGGAATTCTTCGACCAATTCGATTTGGGGTACGAGGTCGGCATCAAGCTCGGGCCGATGGGCCTTGTAATCGGCAAATAGCTCTTTTCGAAAGCTTGGCTCCTTGGCATCAAATGCGCAAATGAGGTAACTTGGTTGGTACGTCTTCAAGAGGTGGATCATATCCCGGACAAAGCCGTAAACTGCATTGACGGGGCGGCCATCCGGCGATGTTAATTCGCTGATTGCGTGAAACAATTGGTGGATCAGAGAATGGGCATCAACCACAATCACCGTTTGACCGTCTAATGACGGTCCTCCGTTTACCGGCGGCTTGTCACGTTGTCCCTGGTCGTCTGACATCGAAAGACCTCGTCGCTACCAAATATGAGCCCTATTACGCCAAGAGTCATGGGCTGGTCCAAAGAAGCGCAGCAATTCCCATTTTGGGATATTTCGACAGCCCTCGCCACCTTCCTCCTGACGTAAGACAACAGACTGACTTCAAAACAAGGATGACGACGGACGAGATGCCCTAGATCTTAAGGCTATTTGGAAAACACGAGTGGGCCGATCATGCCTTCAGAAACACTCGCCGTATCGTTGGAATCGCACCAGATACCGATGGCCACGACTCGTGGCTGAGAGCTTCGAAAAAACTGTTTGTGATCTTCTACGACGTTGCGAGTTTCGGTGACCCAATCTTGGGCTGGGCCACGCCGCAAGATCTGGACATAACCCTCGATCCGGCCAAAAAGGAGAACGCGGTAGGAGTGGTGAACGAGGTCGTCTTCACCGGGGCGC
>JAKPII010000253.1 GCA_029549885.1 Planctomycetota bacterium | reverse complement strand
TTGAATGTCAAAAGGACCACCCAGGCCACCTGATACGGGTGATCTTTGAGGGTCCATCCCAGTCCGTGGTAGAGTAGCCAGTATTCGCCCGCAACTAACGTCGCAAATAACGGCGGCTTGCTTGAATAGAGGTGTCCGTCGTGCATCACCATATCAATCGTGTCCCACAGGCGCTCTTGGATGACCCGATCAATGGCGTAGGGTGCGCCGGGGACGCGCATCGCCGGTTCGACAAGTGCTCGCACTGTACACCAACGGCTCCGATCATTGGCGCTAAGAAATGGGCGTCGCAAGCGGGCTTCACTTTCTAAGGCTTTCCGGATGCGATCAAGCTCTTTTTCCAAAGAGGCCCCGGTGACGCCTTTGGCCACGAGCTCAGAGCGGCGGACTTCCACCCTGCGCTCGATTTCCTCCCAGCGTCGCCGCTCCAGTTGATACACATCAACCGAGTCCACGGCAATGATCCGTCCCAACATGATTCCCGCGGAAACCGCTATCATCAAAAAAAGGACCTGTCGCTGCACGGGAAGCAAGGACGTCTGCTGGGAATCAACGGTCGATGTTTTCATCGCATCTCACGCTTCGGGACGATGAGGGACTCCTGGTTCACATCATGTCGGATAATGATGGCGAGGTAGGCTAATCTTCTTCCAGGATAATTGGCCAGAATGCCAAGCGAAACCCTGGATATCGCGTATTGCCCCTTTTGGATCAAGTCGGCGACGTGTCCAATCGGTGGGATAATGACACCCGGCGACCGACGATTGCGTCGGGCAGGACCGCCATCGTAAGACTATCAGGTGCTTGGCGGGCCACCGTTAGTGCCGATTTCATCGGCAAGAGAATATGTCTTCTCGTGTTGGATGTGATAGGCGGTGAGCAACTCTGCCAAAAAGCCCACACTCATCAGTTGGGCGCCCAAAAGAAGTAATCCCACAGAGTAGATCACAAGAGGACGGTCGCGGAGATAAACCACGTCCATGCCGGGGATGATGCGAGAGATCGTCCACTCCAGTGCGAGGAAAGTCAAAATAAGGGCGCTGACAAGAAAGGCAACAAGCCCAATGCTCCCCAGGAAGTGTTGCGGCCGGGTGCCAAATCCGGTGAGGAAGCGCACGGTCAATAAATCGAGAAAACCCTTGATAAATCGGCCAAACCCGTACTTGGACCGTCCATATCGGCGAGGACGGTGGTGGATGACGATTTCGGACACCTTAAACCCCCGATTTGCCGCCAGGACGGGGATAAAGCGGTGAAGTTCGCCGTAAATGTGAATCTCGTTGAGGACCTCTTTCCGGTAGCATTTCATGCCGCAATTGTGATCGTGGAGTCGCACACCGGTGAGCCATCCCACCAACCAATTAAAAATCCGAGAGGGAATGACCTTATGCCACGGGTCATGCCGTATCTTTTTCCATCCGCTGACAAGATCAGACCCTTTATCAATCTCGGCAAGGAAATTGGGGATTTCTGCGGGATCGTCCTGTAAATCGGCGTCCATGGTCATGGCGAACGGTTTGGTTGTGCGAGAGAACCCCGCCATCAGGGCCGCCGCCTTCCCAAAGTTTCTCCGAAAGCGAAGCCCCTTGACCCGTGAATCCTTTTCGGCCAATTGGGTGATGACTTGCCAACTATCATCTGTGGAACCGTCATCAACAAAAATGATCTCGTAATCGTAATGGTGGGTTTCGGCAACTTGCCTGATTTCCTCGTAAAGCTGCCGAAGACTAGGCGACTCGTTCAACACGGGAATAACAACCGATAGTCCGCGCGTCATTTTTGTGCCTCAATACCGCAAGGTTCTGGCGAAGGGGCGTCTTTTTGAAGACGACCTGTCACGCCCGGAAGCCGGAAAAATGTCCCGATTACAAGGGTAAGCCAAAACACGCCGGCTACCACGATCTCCGTAATCAACCAAATGACCCTTAATAATCCTGCGCCAATGACGGCCAATAATTCAACAGAGGAGATACCAGACGAACAGACAACCTGGTCGCCCAGGGCGGGGACTAACACGGCAATCAAAACAACTTCTCTGGCTCCCAGTCCACCGGGAAGAAACAGCACCAAAAACCCGGCCACCGTCGCCAGCGATACGGCGGCCACCATATTCGGCAACAGGGAAAGCATCATCGCTCCCTTCATCCCCAGTGACTGAAGGGTGAGACTGAGACTCAATCCGTACGCCGTCCAGAGCAACACCATCGCTAACCAGCCTTGGGCAAGTCGGGCAAAACCCAGCTTCTCGATGGCTACAACAACCTCCTCGCGTTTTCCCTTGCGGGCGATAAAACGCAGGATGGGCCTAAAGAAAGGAGGTAGGGTAGGTAACGTCACAATGACAAACAGTCCCACGGCAAGCCAAAATAATTGGGGATTTCCACGCAGATTGATTATCAAATACAGGACCGCGAGGACTCCACCCACAGACATCATTGTGAGTGTCTCTAGGAAAACTCCGGCAGCAGCCATGGCGGGTTGGACCTGCTCGCCCTGTACCAGGGATGTCCGCAGAATCACAACCCAAGCCTTCCCTGGGACATACTTGCCCAACTGGCCGATGCAATAGGCCCGGAGCGCCCGAAAGAATGTCACCTCTTGCCCCAGCCAGTTGAGGATGCGATACCAAAACCACGCTGCCGGCAAAAATCCGAGGAAGTACACCAATCCGGCGAGAAAGGTGTAACCCGGCGAGATTACCACGTTCCCCCCCTCCTGGCGTACACGGTTAAATTCGGCCAAGGCATTCGCCAATGTCCTGCGAGTTGCCCAAATGACGAGGACGACCAAGAGGAATGATAACCCCCAGATCACCCAAGATTTCCATGTTTTCCGTTTTAGTGCAACGACTGGCAAGATCGTCTCTCCGAAGTTACCGTAGGCAGGCAGCCCCACGCGAGAATGTTATCTATCAGGCCTGTGGTACCACGGCGCTCGATTGTAGCTTCTCTATTTTCCCTCTCTTTCGGAAAAGGAACCGACGGAACGACCTTGTGGCTATCTTATCGCCCATCGTCATTTCCCAAAAGGGCATCGCCTTGGTGTACACCCAGTTTGGCGGACGAAAGGCGTTTGCGGCAAAGAGTGGTTTCGCTCAAAGTCAGTTGGAAGTGGGCGCTCGGAGCGGAACAGTCGAGCTGCCCATTTGTCGCGGTGTTCCGTTCGCGGTGCGTACATCAATTTTAGGGAACGTTTGGTGGGTCGGGATTCCAGAAGGCATCCCAGCAGGAAGAGGGAGTAATGACCAGGAGAAAACCCCTTTGACATGAAAAGGTCGGTGGAAATGTCCCCGGACGCCAGCTAACATGGCGTTAGGCTTGGCCGATGAGTGCATGTTTATTGGGAGCGACAACATATGAAGGGCTCTTGGATATT
>JAKPII010000242.1 GCA_029549885.1 Planctomycetota bacterium | reverse complement strand
ACACTTCGCTACAAATTCCCAGTTGACATAGCCCCAAAACGCCTCCACATATTTCGCCCGCTCATGGCGATAATCGATGTAGTAAGCGTGCTCCCACACGTCGATGGTCAAGACTGGCTCAAGGCCCAACTTCAGGGGAGTCTCGGCGTTGCTGAGGGCCAGGATCTTCAACTTGCCGTCCTTGTCGCCCGCCAACCAAGCCCACCCCGAGCCGAACAATTTCACCGCTGCGTCAGACATAGCGGCGCGAAACTCGGCAAAACTTCCAAAGTCCCGAGCGATGGCAGCACCAAGCGCGTCAGCCGGCTCGCCACCGCCCTTGGGCGAAAGGCAATCCCAGTAGAAACTGTGGTTCCAGGCTTGGGCAGCATTGTTGAACACCGGCCCTGCTGGCGCTTGGATGACCAATTCACGAAGCGATAACTGGGCTTCAGGTTTCCCTTCCACCAGGTTGTTGAGGTTCCTGAAGTACGCGGCGTGGTGCTTGCCATAGTGAAACGTGACTTGCTCTTCGGACAAAAACGGTCTAAGAGCATCCATTGGATAAGGCAACGGGGGCTGCGTGAATGCCATCCTTTGTCCTCCTTCTACTGTGACCAGATTTTCCATACTTTTGACCAGTTGCGACCCAAGGACCACGTTTGTACCAACCACCGATGAAGTGATCAAAAACTCGCGACGTCTCATGATTTCCCTCCCATGTGAAAGGCGCATTCAAGACGAGTTTCTCAAACCCTCCCTTTCCGTACCATACATCGCCACTTTTCGAAGATAAGGGCGCACCATCGACATTGCAGGCACCGCGTATCTTTTTGGCGGTCAATATAACACCTTGGTTTACGCCATGCAAGCAATTGAATTGAAAGCTAGATCGCCGTTTTAGGCCGTCCCGAACACCCCCTCCCCAGGAGACGAGATTAGGCCTATCTTACCGGTTGAGCAACAACGACTTCATAACAAGCCGCCGCGAACACTCAGAGCTGTCGTGCACTAACGTTGGTTGGGGCAGCATGACTGTGGTGGCGCTGTGGAGTCTTCGAAATATTGGCCGGTAATCCTATCTGGGGCTCCAATGAAGACACTTACCGCTTGGGAGATTTTGCTTCATGCGTCCACGGATTGTCTTGTGCTTTCCCAACGAAGAGAGACATCGCCGTAAGATCGCCGAGACGGCGCCCTGGGCCGACGTCGTTGATGTGCCTCAGGAACGCATCGCCGAGGAATTGCTTAATGCCGACATCTTTTGTGGCCATGCTAAAGTCCCGGTCGATTGGGACGCAGTCGTTCGCCGTGGGCGACTACGCTGGATTCAGTCTTCGGCAGCGGGGATGGATCATTGCCTGGTCCCCTCCGTGATCGAATCAGAGATCATCGTCACCAGCGCCTCCGGGCTCCTTGCCGACCAGGTGGCGGAGCACACCGTGGCGCTCGTTACAGCTTGGTTGCGAAGTTTGCCCGTGTTTCTCCGCGCACAGGAAAAACAGGAGTTTATTCGCAGGCCTACCCGAGACTTGCATCGCAGCACCATTCTTATTGTCGGCTTTGGCGGCGTGGGCAGGCGATTGGCTCAGATTCTTCACACCTTTAAAACGACACTCTGGGCCGTTGATCTTTTTCCCGTGGATTGTCCCCCCTACGTAAAACAGCTTGTTCCTCCCGAAAACCTTCTTTCCTTGCTGCCCGGCGCCGACATTGTCATCCTTTCACTACCGCTCAATGACCAAACCCGCGGTATGTTCAATCGTCAGCTTTTCGCGCAGATGAAACGGGGTAGTCTGCTTGTAAACGTGGCCCGGGGCCCCATTGTCGTGACTGATCATCTGATTGAGGCGATCCAAAGCGGACACCTGGCAGGTGCCGTTATGGATGTGACTGACCCCGAACCACTCCCCCCAGGCCACCCACTTTGGACAACCGCCAACGTCATTATCACGCCCCATGTTGGGGGGCAGTCCGCCACGCGGGCCGATGATGTCGTCCGTATCATGTGCGAAAATCTCCGGCGCTGGCACGAGGGGCGCCCCCTCGTCAACTTGATCACGGATAAACGCTTGGGATTTCCCAAGCGCGATGGTTCAACGCCTTTGTGGATTGACATTTGCGACCAAATTCCCTAAAAGCCCATCCCATAATCTTCCCTCTCCCGTTCAGCGGGAGAGGGGTCGCAGGTGAGGGTGGCTCGAATCGCAGCCGGTTTTCTCGATCCACTCCGACGGCCGCTTACCCTCACTTTAGCCCTCCCCCGGAGGGAGAGGGGACTTTTTTGGGATAGGCTCTAGGTAGGCTTCGGCAACTTGCCCAGTCATCGCAGGCAGCGGCAAAGACAAGTTTTGACAAGTGCCTCAGGCCTAGGGAAACTGGTAGAACCAGTTCGCGTTTTGTGGGAAGATGGGGCTGCTTTTCCCGACGACCAAAGCTGGAAAAGCAAGCTCAATTTGGTGGGAATCATCGGGATGGGACCACTCCTTTTCGAGCCATATTTTCGTCCACAAATCTGGGGTGGGCGCCGGCTTGCGAACGTTTTGGGTAAACTGCTCCCCCCGAACGGACGTTACGGTGAATCCTGGGAGGTGAGTGCCCACCCTCTTCACGTCAGCCGATTGCGGGGTCAGAGCAGCTCCGAATCAACTCTCGCATCACTCTGGGAAAAATCTAAAATGTCTCTCTGGGGGGAATCATACCCCAGTCCCGTGGAGTTCCCCTGGTTGGTCAAGTTTCTCGACTGTGATGATTTCCTTTCTGTCCAGGTCCACCCCGATAGCCAACTCGCAGCGGAGTTAGTTCCTACCGAACGCGGCAAAGATGAAGTATGGGTTATCGTCTCGGCTGATGCGGGGGCCAAAGTCTATCTGGGTCTTCGCCCCGATGCGACACCGTCACGCCTGCGCCAAGCCATCCAGCGCGGTCATCCGGAAGATTGTCTAAACGTCTATTCACCGCAACCGGGCGACATCTTTCACATTCCGCCGGGGACAGTCCATTCGGCAGGCGGGGGGGTTCTCATCGCTGAAATCCAAACCTCTAGTGACGCCACTTTTCGGCTTTATGACTGGAATCGGCTCGATGAACGTGGCCAACCCCGACCATTGCACATTGAGCAGGCTTTTCGTGCCATCCATTGGCAGCGAGAGGTGCGTGCCCCGCTGCGTACGGAATTCCAGCCCCGTGGACCAGGGTGGCTTTCCCAGCTTGCTGCAAGCACCGCCAATTTCCACATTGAATGTTGGCAAATCGCGGCGAGGACACAGATTGAGCCCCCCCACTTGGGAATGACGGTCGCCATGGTACTCTCAGGCTCCGTCATACTCCGCGTGAATAGCTCACCCCCGCTCACTCTGCCAAAGGGTGAAACAGTCCTCATCCCTGCTTGCGTCAACTCGGTTCTATGGTCCAACCCGCTGGACCTACCGGCATGGCTCGTCGTGTGTTCTCCTCCGGTACAACCCCGATGAGGTAAGCGGCCAGCGTCTTCACTTGGAGGTGGTTGACCCACTCTTTTGACCTTGCCTACCCTGAGTTGGGACGCTATAAGGCTTATCCGATGTGGGAATACCCGCCCGCGGTGCTCCGCGCAAATGTTGCTTTTTGAGAAAGCGTGCCTTATCCAAGAGGAGTGGCACTCGTGATCGATCAATCCAGTCGGATACAGCCATTATCACTGCTGATCTTTGCAGTGACGTTGATGTTCACCGCAACTTTGGGACTGGCCTGGCCCAACTTTGCTCAGGAGTATCAGGTCCTTGGCCACCTTGTTGGTCGAACTGGCCCCGGTGAAGATTACCCGGTTGCCGCGGAGTTGCGGGGGTCAACCCGGGCGAGCAAGGTGGCCGAAGAGGGTAACGGTTGGGTCGCCCTCCGCCTTGACGACGGACGTGTTGTGTGGGTCACCGCAGAAGATCTCCGTAGCGACGCGGCACTTTTGGCATCCATCCCACCCCTGCGCCCGCCCCTAACGGCGGGACCCACCGCTGCGGAAACCAACGGCAAGAAGCCCGTCCAAACCGGGGCCCCTCTCTCATCGACCGGTGGTGACCAGATACCTCAAACAGGGGGACCTTCGGCAGCGCCGCAATCGGTCATTGACGCAAATTGGCGACCCGTCAGTGCCGGGGCTTCTAAAATGGGAGTTTCCCCCCCAACGGCCTTCGAATCAAAGACTTTGCCACAAACCCAGCAGGTCAGCCGTGCTGATCCACCAACGTCGCCAGCCGCTCAAAACCCAGATGACCTTTTGGATCAGGCGGAACTTGAGTTGTCAACCATCTTGACGAAAGACCCAACCCAATGGCGTTTTGATTCCATCCAAGACAAGGTGGCTTCGCTTGCGGCAAGTCGTTTGACCCCGGCCCAAATCGCGCGAATGGATGCCCTAGCGGCCAAATTGGCCACAGCCAGGCAAATTGCGGACTTATCACTCAAGGCTCACGCCTACAGCCAGCCCATGCCGGGGCCTGTTGTACTACCGTACTCAGCCGCCGGCCAACCCCCAGGCTCACCCGTGCGGCATCCGACAGGTAACCTCGGAACGTCACCCCCTGGAACGTTCTCCACTAACGCATTGACGGTTGTCCCCCCACCATCCACCAGAATCACGCCGGAAAGCCGAATGGCGGGCACCCGGGGCAATACCGTGGCTATTGCTACAAATCAGCCCTCCGTATTCCCACCTTCTACGCCCAGCGACTTGGGAGGGATAGGTACCACCGCGGTGTTTCCCGCCTCGTTTGAAGCGCCTTCCACTGGTGAATTACCGCAGTCCGCCACCCCCTCGCGTCCCGCGGAGATGTCACCAGAAGCAGCCCCGGGCACATCCCGTCCGGGCCCCGGCCTATCGCTTCGAGAAGAGATTGCTCGCGAGCTCAACGAGCTCCGCAGGGAACGTTTCGATGCCGTGGGACGATTGGTTAAGGCCCAAGTCCGGCGACCAAGCGACCCACCATATCTGGTAGTTGATGAATCGGGAGCCATCGTTTGCTACGTTAAGCCAGCCCCGGGAACGCTTTTGCGCACATACGTCGGCCATTGGGTCGGGATAAGCGGACACAAGGCCCGTTTGCCCGATGGTCGTGGACTACTCATTACAGCCGAGTCCCTTCGTCTCCTTGATCCACCGTAGGGAGGTAGAATCCAACAGGAAGGGTACGATCCCGGCTGTCCAAATCGAGTGCGTTTTTCCCCGCTCTTCGGTTAATTGTGTCAGCCACTTGTCTTTCCGCATGTCCGACGGCTGGTCATTTAACGCTCTCGAGCTACGGGGATGATGAAAGTGATCACGACCTGCCGCGGTATCTCGGGTCCACCAACATAGGGAAAGAATCGGCAAAATGGCCGATTTCTGGCGTTTTGGGCCTGCGTGAGTCTGTAATAGCGGAAGCCATTGCCGAACCCCTCAGTTTTTCCGTTGCATCATAGCGAGTAGAATAAGAGGTTTTGGGACATACGTTAATGGTGGTACCTGTAGCCTGAACCTATTTGTTGCGCCACACTTGGAGAAACAATGGGCGAGACTGCAAAGCTGATTCTCGGCGGACAAGAGTACGAGCTTCCCATTCGCATTGGAACGGAGGGAAATCACGTTATTGATATCTCGAAACTCTACCAGATGACGGGCCACATCACGTTGGATGAAGGCTTCGCTAATACTGGGGGAACAACGAGCAGCATCACTTATATCGACGGCGAACTCGGTATCCTCCGCTACCGAGGATACCGAATTGAGGAGCTGGCCGAGCGGTGCGACTTTCTCGAAGTCGCGTACTTACTAATTTACGGCGAACTGCCGACGGCTGAGCAGTTGGAAGAATTCCGGGACAATATTCGGCAGCATACCCTCCTTCACGAGGGTATGAAACAAATCTTTGCCGGTTTTCCCCCGGACGCCCATCCCATGGCAATCCTTAGCTCGGTGGTGGGTGCCTTGCCGATTTATTACAAGGATTCACTTGATCCGCTCGATGAAAACCAGCGCCAACTTTCTATCTACCGGCTGCTGGCCAAGATGCCGACAATTGCTGCCTTCGGTTACAAGCAATCCATAGGCCAGCCTTTCGTGTACCCCCAAAACCACCTTACGTATTGTCAAAACTTCCTGTACATGCTTTTTGCCGTTCCCAGCGAACGGTACCGCATGGATCCGGATTTTGTCGATGCCCTTAACTTACTGTTAATTCTGCATGCCGACCACGGCCAGAACTGTAGTACCTCGGCCGTACGGATGGTCGGTTCCAGCAACGTGAACCTCTTCTCGGCCATTGCGGCAGGTATTTGTGCCCTATGGGGTCAGCTCCACGGAGGAGCGAACGAAGCCTGCATCACCATGCTGGAGCAGATCTTGGCCGACAATCGAAATATCGGAAAGTATATTGATAAGGCCAAAGACCCGAATGACAGCTTCCGCCTCATGGGGTTTGGCCATCGAATCTACAAGAACTATGACCCCCGGGCCAGGATCATCAAGCAAATGGCCGACCGCCTGATCGCAAAACGAATGGGAACGGATCCCCTGTTCGAGCTTGCCAAGGAGTTAGAGGAAATCGCGCTCAAGGATCCGTACTTCATCGAACGTAAATTGTACCCCAACGTGGACTTTTATTCGGGCATCATTTATCGGGCAATGGGCATTCCAAAGAATATGTTCACTGTCCTTTTTGCCCTGGGGCGTTTGCCCGGCTGGATTGCCCACTGGCGCGAAATGCATTTGACCCCGAACAAGCGCATCCACCGTCCGCGGCAACTGTACATCGGCTATCCCGAGCGGCCATTTGTCCCGCTCATGAAGCGATCGCCAAAGCCCCTGGAGGAGGTCTCCATCAAGCGCCCCGTCGGGCCATTCCCTGGTGGCGAGTTCGAGCTATAGTTTGTTCGGGCTTTTCGTTTCCTAGAAAAAACCTGAGAGAAGTAGCCCCCTCGGTGCAGACGTTTTAACGGAGGACGCTATCGCTCGGCGAGCCACTCTGATCGTAAATTGTCCAGACTGGAATCTCCTGGCTCAGTTTGCGGAGCCACTCCCGGGTCATCTGCTGCCGCCGTTCCTGGGCAAGTTTGTCCCGGATTGTTACCTGCGCCTCACTGAAGGGAATCCGCTGCGTCTCTTCTCGCCGAACCACACGAACGATGTGAAAACCTTGTTCGTCCTCGATGATGGGGCTAATACTTCCTACGGGAAGGGAAAAGAGCACATCCTCGATGGCCTTTGACCGCAAACTTCCACGATAAGTCCGCTCACGCCATCCCCCTGAACTTGCAGTCGGGCCTTCCGACATGGCACGGGCAACGTCCTCAAAAGGTTCGCCTTTTAAGACCCGGTCCCTCGCCTCGGCGGCGCGGGCAGCGGCTTCCGACGGCAACTGACCACGGTCCTTCTTCACGGTGATTTGTTGCCATTCCACCCATCCCGGCTTCTCAAATTCCTGGATATGTGTTTGATAATATGCCAACAATTCCTCTGGCGAAGCTGTTGCCAGAGGATTCGCCCCACGCTCCGTCTGCTGCCGCAACCATTCCCGAGCGATTACGGCCTCCACAAACGCCCGTTTTTCATGGGCCAGAGAACTACCCAACTTTTTCAGCCGAGCATCGAATTCTTGAGGACTGTTAAGGCCCATCTTCTTCAGGCGTTCTGGTAACTCTTTCTCGTCGAATAGCTTACTCACTTCCTTTTCAAAATGCTCGATAGCCTCCGCTGGCAAATGACGTTTCGCATCTTGATATACGAGCTTCATTTCGACTCGTTGCATGAGAAGGCGCCGCATCAGGTCGCGTTTGTATTGT
>JAKPII010000209.1 GCA_029549885.1 Planctomycetota bacterium | reverse complement strand
TCGCCAATTTACGGGTACTATTCAGGGTCCTGGCTCGCTCCCTGGATGGCGATGGGCTGACGGGCGCAATCCATACACGTTCTTTTATCCCATGTTGCCGCCGAATGGGCCAAGTTGTGGAAGGAGCGGAGAAGACTGGTGTCTCCTCACGGCCAGCAGCCGTCATCCGGGTGGGGTCAATGTACTGTTTTTGGACGGTGCCGTAAAGTTTATTAGTGAGACGATCGACGCGGGCGATCCAACACGAACAACCGGATTAACCAGTCGCCCGCAGGATTACTCTGGCCCGTCGTTGTACGGCGTTTGGGGTGCCTTAGGAAGTGCGTACGGGAAGGAATCTGTGGCTGTGCCGTGAGTCATCGCGGGAAAAGGGTTGCCTAACTCACGTAATCGAAGAAACAAAGAGCCGGGCTCCATTCTGTTGTTTGAGCCCGGTTCTTCTTTTTATCGGCAGACAGTCGCTTTCATCGTCTTGATCACCTGCCGCTTGTGCCATGCCAGGTTACCTCGGATAATTGACTAGCACAGAAACTAGGTCAATTCTAGGGTGCTGAGCCGGGGAGGTTGCCATCATGAGGCATCTTGAGAAACTAAGCAGCGGCTTCGTGGGTTATCTTGTTCTAGTTTGTGTCTGTCTTCTGATTTCCCCGGCCTTTGCCGAATGTCCTACCAGCCGGATCACCGATGCTCAGGCGTTCGCCCATCGGGATACGAGCGGTTACGCCCACCGACAGAAGGTTGGTTTTATCCTAGACCGCCTGGACGTTCAGTCGGGCGATCACGTCTTGGACCTAGGTGCCGGCGACGGGTGGTGGACTGAACACCTTGCCCAAAAGGTTGGCCCGCAAGGCGCCGTTTACGCTGCCGAAGTCACGTCTGCTTTGGTGGAGCGCTTGGAGAAACGATTTGCCGAGACCCCTCAGGTCAAGCCGTATGTTTGTCCTCAGGATAAACCGGGGCTACCCGACGACAGCGTGGATTTGGTGTTCTTGTCCGCCGTCTATCACCATCTCAACAAGGAAACGCGGATCCAATACTGGCGAGAATTGGCAAGCGTCGTGCGGCCAACGGGACGGGTGGCAATTCTTGAAACTTATCCTGTCATCGCTTTGCGCGGCAAGGATCATGGGACACAACTCAGCACGCTGGTCAGCGAGGCCGAGCAAGGTGGTTGGGTACCCCTAGAGGTTTGGTACTTGCAAGGAACGCAACACTACCTTGCCATCTTTGGACAACAAGCGGCTTTTTTGAACAACCCGCCGACCGCCCCGCACAGTAAGGCTAAAACTTGTTTACATCTCCCGCCCGGCTTGGGCTGCGATCAAGGCTCGTCTGCTGCATGGCGGATAAGTTAATAACAGATTCACGGGCACAGCTTAAAAGTCACGGAAAGGCCCTCTAGGTTCGGCGGCCTCCATCTCCGCTTGCCACTGTTGGAAGGCCTCTCTCAATTCCTGGGCCTTTGTCGGCAACTCTTCGATCAGATTCTTCGTCTCTCCTACATCCGTCGCCAGGTCGAAAAGGAATTCACCGCCGCGGTTTTGAATCCACTTCCAGGTGCCCACACGCGCCGCCTTCCAATCTTGTCGCTGCCAGAACATCCTCTCTCTTGGCGAATTCTTCTGCCCCTGGAGGACCGGAAGCATATCAAAACCGTCGAGTTTCAGATCTGGCGGGATGGTCGCGTCGGCAAGCTGAGCAAAGGTGGGGAACACCTCGAGACCACTGAGGAATTCGTCGCACACCGTCCCGGCGGGGATTCTGTTGGGGTACCGGACCAGGGCACAGACACGAATTCCCCCTTCGAAAAGTTGGCCTTTGTGACCCCGCAGCGGAGAGTTATCCGCCGGTCCGGCACCACCATTGTCCGAGAAAAAGAGCACAAACGTATTTTCCGTCAACTGAAAGCGATCCAGCTCGCGCAGTACGGCACCAATCGCCTCGTCCATCGCCGTGATCGAGGCAAGATAAAAAAGCTCCCGTGTCTGCCGGGTCGGTACCTCTGCGTTTTTCCAATAAGGATGATTAGGGACGGACGTGTACTCTTCCTTCAGATGGGGATACATCCGCAGGTACTTTTCAGGGGCCTGTGGGGCGGATCGGATCCGCGGATTGAGATTGCTTGCGTTATGGGGGGCGTTGAATGCGAGGTAAAGGAAAAAGGGACGATCATGATTCTCTCTGAGGAACCGCAGGGCTTCGCGTTGGATTAACTCTGTTATGTAAGTGCCACGGTCCGCGGTGGTGGGTTCATTGTTGCGATACATCGAAGGGACACCGTACCGCTCATGCGTGAAGTAGTCGATACCCGTATTGACAAAGCCGTAGAAATCATGGAACCCTCGGGCCAGAGGCAAATACCGCTTCAAGGAGCCGAGGTCCCATTTGCCAAACAGGGCGCAGCGGTAGCCCTTCTGTTCCAATATTCGTGGGATAAGGATTTCTCGCGTATCCATTCCGCCGATCCGCTCAAAGGTCACGGCGTATTCTTCCGGGGTATAAAGATAGCCGTAATCAGGGGCCTCGTTGCGAAACATGTCGTAGGTGCCGTTTCGCTGGGGATAACGTCCTGTGAGAAAGGCCCCACGGCTCGGCGTGCACGCCGGCCAGGCCATGTAGAAGTTCGTCAAACGCACACCTTCCCGGGCTAAACGATCCAGGTGCGGAGTTATGAGGTCTTTCCGCAGGACACCCAAATCGTTATAGCCTTGGTCATCGCTGACGATAAGCAGGATATTTGGCAACCGTTGTTCGGCCCCCTGGAGATTACCGCACATCATCAAGAGAGTGATCCCGCTAGATAGCAGGCACACCACGCACGCCACTCGACGACGGATCAGACTTTTCATGGTTTGGTCCCGCTACTTCACCAGAAATACTGCGCTCCCTACTTCGTTCCCTCGGTACACCATTGTGGCTAGAATAAAGCCGTTTGAATAGCAGCGGCAATCTGCCGTAGTTGCCCACGGAGAAAAGGTCATGTCGAGGAACGCCATTTTGCGTGTTTCGCGTCGTCGGTTTCTGACAATCGGTGGGGCGTTTGTCTCCACTCTGGCGATACCGACGAGATCCTGGGGCGATGGTCCTTCGGCCCTGCTGGCGGGCGAAGGCCTTGCCGATATTACACCGCCTCTCGGGATCGAACTCGGCGGTTTCCATCGCCCACCGGGTCAGGAGCGGCGTGTCAAGGGTATCCGACAACCGGCCTGTGTCCGTGCTCTTGCCCTGCGGGATGGTGAAATGAGGGCCATAATCTGCTCCCTGGAGGTAGCCGCCGTCGGTGAGGTCTTCGCTAAACGTGTGCGAGAGAAAATCGCCGAAAAGGCCGGCGTGCCGAGTGACCACGTTCGAATTGCGGCGACGCATACGCATTCTATGCCCGCCTTTTGTTTCATGAGGCAATGGGGCGCCATTCCGGAAGACTTCATGCGGACTGTGGAGGAGCGGACGGTTGAGGCCGCTTGTCGTGCCATCGACGATCTCGCCCCCGCGGAACTTCTCGTGGGGAGAAGCACAGCCGTCGGCGGCAGCCATAACCGGACATCCAAAAACTTTAAGACAGAAGATGAGTTTAACGCCGCGGCGACGGATGAAGACCGTTGGTTGGATCGTACGATCCACGTGTTGCTCTTTCCCCGAAAAGGAAAACGAACGCTTTGTTGGTATCATTTTTCGGCACATGCCGTGTGTTATGCTGATGAACTGGCAGGTCCTGATTGGCCGGGTGAAGTTGCAGCTCGATTGCGCGAAGAAGAAGGGCTTGATCCGGGTTTTCTTCAGGGTCATTGCGGCGATGTGAACCCTGGTGATGGTTCTGATTGGCGAGGAGAAATCAAGCAAACCGTTAGCGCCATTTATCCGGCCTTGAAAAAGGCCATCGCCACCGTGGTGCCAGTCAATTGCCGGCCTCTTCGTTCGGTGCGGGCAGAGTTTCGTCTCCCGTATGACATGGACCTCTTTCAGAGTTGGTTGAAATCCTATCGAGAATCGCCGGACCAGTGCAAGTCTGGCCAGTGGGTCGATGCGGGATTCGCC
>JAKPII010000207.1 GCA_029549885.1 Planctomycetota bacterium | reverse complement strand
CATATCGCCGGCTTCACGAAAACCGTAGCGCCAGCCCCCCTCTTTGTGCTGAGAACTCATGAGGTACTTAATCGCCCGTTGGGCCGCCGTCTGAATTCGTTCATCTCCGGTTAGCCCATAAGCCTCACAAAGAGCCATCGTAGCGATTGCATGGGCGTAGGTGTTTCCGCCCAAATGGCCGTCTTTATCGGACTTGGGATCGTTTACCTGGATTCTCATCAGATACGACAGGCCACGCCGTACGCCATTACGATAACGCGCCAATTCAGCCGGTTCTTCCGGGGCACTCTCCGGCGTAACCCCTGCGCCGAGGAACGGCAGCAGGGCCAAGCCAGTTCCTGCCGTATCGCTATCCACGATCTCCTTTTCTTTTTCCGCATCGAGGTGGCAATCGCAGGTTGGGATGATGCGGCCATACTCCTTCAGCGACCAACGTCCGTCTGCCTCCTGATGGGACGCCAACCAAGCGAGACCGGCAAAAACGGCCTTCTCCGATTCCGGCGTCCCACCATAGGCGTCGCATAAGGCGGCCTTACTCTTCGCGCTCAGTCGGCCACCGAATGACCCACGTCGGAAAAGCGGTGCCAATTGGGGGTCGAAGCCGATCTCTTTCGGCAAAAAGCCGGTCCCTTCCTGGCGAGAGACGCGAACAACCATGGCTTCCCGGAACGTGAACCCGCCCCCTGTCGCACGGACATAGACCGAGCGAACACGTTCATGGGCGTCGGGATTGACCGCGAAATGAAATCGAGCGGAATTGGCCCCTTGGCCCACCGGGTTCGCAGTGATGGTCACGCCCTCCGGTAGGTTCTCAAAGGCAAACTCGATCGGGCCATTATAGCCTCGCCGGGCAATGGGAATGTCAACATCCCGTTGCTCGCCGGGTTTGACGGTTACCACGCGGAAACACTGCACGGTAAAAAGACTCTTGCGGACAACGAGCGTCAAAGACTTGGATGCCCTCCGTTCACCCACTGCGACAACCACCTCGACCTGGTGATCACCCTCGGCAGCTTGGCCCGTGGCTGAGACTTCGAGTGTCGCCTTGGCGGCGTCAGCGGCCACCTGAATGGCCGGACAGCTCACGCCTTCAGGGATCTTTTCGAGACGCAACTCCACGGGGACCGCCGTGCCCTCACGTTGGAGGCCCACTTCAATCGGCACCTTGGCCCCCGGGAACACAAAGACCGAGGCTGGTACGGTCAGTTCGGGAAGGGCCAATCGGGGAATGGTCAACATGAGCGATTGCGTCGCCTTTTGGCCGGCAACCTCAATCTGCACCGTCGCGGCCATGGCAATCTCGTTTTCGCCCAAACTTTTGTCGGCTGTGAGGGTCAATTCACCGCTCGACTGTCCATCTGGTATCTCAAGCGGACTAGCAGAAACGCCCGGTGGCAGGTTCTGTACCTGCACGGCGATCGGCCCCGTCAGACCCCGCCGATCAACGGTGATGGTACAAGTCGCGGATTCACCTGGTCGGATGGTGATCGGTTGGAGCGGTGCCAAAACAGGTGTCACCGGGGGTGGGGCCGGTGTTTGCGCAGTCTCAGTAGGCAGTGCTTCAATTTCCTCCAAGGCCGGGGCTTGCGGGGCCTTCCGGCAACCTGCTTGCGAAAGGAAGACGGATATTCCTAGAAAAACAAG
>JAKPII010000190.1 GCA_029549885.1 Planctomycetota bacterium | reverse complement strand
GGCGTCATCTACCTCCAGCCATTTTTTGATACACAAGACCGTCACCTCTTCCGGAAAATGAAACAGGTGGCGGACGAAGTCTATGGTTACGTTTTGAGTGTCGGAGGCGGGATTGGCCCGACTCTTGGGTGCGGCTTAGCTCGAACACCCTACATGAAGCAACAGTGGGGGCATCTTTATCCCATTTTCGAGAAAATCAAAAAGGCCTTCGACCCGCTTAACATTCTTAATCCAGGAAAAATCATTGAGACCCCTGATACCGGCGACATTTGGAAATTGGCAAGAGGCCGTTTGTTTGTTGGGTTTGAGGCTCCTAGTTCGGAAGACGACGGCAATGAAGATGGCGCGGGCTTCCAGCGGACCGGAGTTCACACGACCCAAGGTGCGACATCTCTCCCAGAAACGCAATCCCGTGGTGAGCGACAAGATGATATCCCTGCGCCGGCCGCATCAACAGCTGGCGTAATAGACTTTGGGGATCGTGCCGCGGCCGAGATAGACTCTCAACATTATTCCTATAGCCCCCCGTCCGAGCTAACTCTAAATGCGCCGCCGACATCACAACAGGATCACATCCCAGGGCGACTGGATGACCGTTCAGAGAATTTGCCCAGGATTTTGGAATCGCAATTGGATTGGCAACCAGACTTGGTTGCAAACGCCGTGTCGCGGTGCTCGAGCTGTGGCGATTGCCGGACGCAGGACCACAGGGTAAGGATGTGTCCCTTGTTTCGGGCATTGCCTTGGGAAGAGTGTGCCCCACGATCAAAGTCCAGTCTGATGCGGGCAGTACTCACTGAGACTCTTCCCCTCCAGTCATTAACGTTGCAGGATTTTCGCGAGATTTGTGATCTCTGTGTGCACTGCCATTCGTGCCGAATTGAGTGCTCTGCCCAGGTGGATATTCCTCTGCTGGCCAGTGAAGCCAAGGCGGCATACACGCTGGCCCACGGAAGCGCCTTCGCTGATTGGCTGCTGAATCGGATTGACGGATTGGCCTCCCTGCTCTCCCGATTTGCCCCGCTTGTCAATTGGGGTCTGGCGAACCGGCAAGTCCGCTGGCTGCTCGAGAAGTTGACCGGTATTTCCCAAGTCCGAAAGTTACCGCGGCTACATGCTGTCAGTTTTCTCCACCGCGCTGCTCGCAAAAAACTGCACCGCCTTGACCGGCTTCCCGGAAGGAAGGTCGTTTACTTTGTGGATGTTTATGCGAACTGGTTTGATCCAGCACTTGCCGAGGCCCTTGTTGCAATCCTGGCCCATCATGGGATTTCCGTCTTCGTCCCACTACAGCAGAGGTCGGCAGGAACGGCCGCGATTGCCTCCGGCGAAATGAATCTGGCGCGACGGCACGCGCGGCTGAACGTGGCAATCCTCGCCGAGGCCGTACGGCAGGGATGTGAAATTGTAACGACGGAACCGGCCGCCGCCCTGACGCTGATTCACGAGTATCCCCAGCTTCTCCAAGACGAGGACTCCCAACTGGTTGCCAAGCACACCCACGATGCCGGAGAATTCCTGCTGGGTCTTCATCGTGATGGACAACTGCGGACGGATTTTCAGAATCTACCCCTTCGGCTTGGCTACCACTTGCCATGTCGTTTGCGAGCCCTTGGGGTGGGCCAACCAGGACGTGAATTGCTCGAGTTGATCCCCGGCGTGACCGTCGAGGGACTTCCCAACACGTGCTCAGGGATGGCTGGGATGTTTGGAATCAAGGCGAAAAACTTTCGCACCAGCCTGCGACTTGGCTGGTCGATCATCAGTCACCTCCGCGATCCCGCCATCCAGGCCGCCAGCACGGAATGCAGCGCATGTCGGATTCAGCTTGAGCAGGGCACAACCAAGCCGACGCTTCACCCCATTAAGGTCTTGGCGGCGGCCTACGGTTTGTGGCCGGGTGGGTTACAGCGATTGTTGCGACCGGGGTCATCATTTGTGTTGTCCTAAGTCCAAGGTAGTTCCCGCTTAGAAAAATCTTTGACTATGCAACGTGTCAGCAAAAAAACAGCCTTGCCCTGGTACCATGAAGGCCTGCGGTTTGAATGTACCGGTTGTGGGTACTGTTGTTCCGGTCAGCCGGGATATGTCTATGTGAACCAAGAAGAGATCAAGGCCCTTGCGGAGTTCTTCAGACTCTCCCCGGCGGAATTCGAAGAGCGGTTTGTCCGCACCATTGGGAAAGCGAAAAGTCTCATCGAACAGCCCAACGGTGATTGCGTCTTTCTCCACCCCCTGACCCGAAAATGCTTGGTCTATGAACTCCGCCCACGACAATGCCGGAGTTTCCCCTTTTGGTCATCCATTTTGAAAACAAAGCGCACTTGGGAGGAAATCTGCCGGACCTGCCCGGGATGCGGCCAAGGGCCACTGCACTCGCTAGAGGAGATCGACCGGCGGAAACAAATGATTGACATCTGAAACCAATTTCGAAACCGATCGAGCCTAGTTGCCTCGGGCATAGAAAAAGGCAGCCCCACTGGCATTTTGCGCACTTTGCCTATCCTGTCATCTCTGTGGCGGAGAAATCACAAGGGAAGTTGGAGTTTTCGGATTTTTCGGCCGATATTGGATGTGAGACCTGTGACGACCGTGTTGTACCGCGGTCGGGGTCAAATAAGACGGAACACCCCGATGAGACAGGGTGGCGTCACTTAAGAGTTGTCCCCAATCGGCCACAGAAAGCCAGGTTTCTTGTGGTCAGCGAACCAGAACCCTACGGCGCGACGGGTAATTGATTTTAGTTTCGTCAGGAACTAGATTTACAACGATCGGTAGTTGAAATCGAGAAAACTCGTCGGGTTCGCCGGAGGTAATTCACGTGACCAAAAAGGACATTGTACGACGTATCGCCGAAGAACTGGGTGTTTCACAGACCCTGACGCGAGAAATTGTTCAGAGAACATTTGACGCCATTATCGACACATTGACCACCGAGAAAAGGATTGAGCTCCGGAATTTTGGCGTGTTCCGGATCAAGACACGAAGACCCCGTCGGGCAATCAACCCCAGGACTAAAGAATCGCTTCAGGTACCAGAGAAGTATGTAGTGCGATTCAAGCCGGGAAAGGAACTAAAGAAAAGGCTTAAGGCCATGTCCAAGAAGCCGCGACCCTAACCAACCGCGGCGAATTCCAATGGGCGGGACATTCGAATTACCGCGAGATCAATGAGGCCCCGAAGCCCCTGGGAGTCCTCAGAAATACACGAAACAACAGGGCGTGTGTTTCCGGTTACATGGAGAGAACGTTCGCGGATGACGAGCAAGGTTGGCTCGTCAACTTATGCTGACGGAGTGGCAAAATGCGAAAACTGATTGTGGCAATCCTCGGTGCGTTTCTGCTCAGCAGTGTCGTGGGTTGTGTTGTTCCCATCTACTCAGCCGACCCTGACCGCCGTGTCCAACAATTGATCTACACGTCCGAGGGACTACGGCTTATGCTTGACGAATGGGAACGCGCCTGGATGCTGGATCATCCTGATCACATGACCCCGTACCGAACACACGGTGGTATCATCTGATACTCTGTCTGATTGCCACAAAAGCAACAGCATCAACTGGGTGAAGGCAGGAAGCCATTTGAGTGCCGTGCCTCTGCCCAAGTTTGGTGTAAGGTACAGTGACACGCACAGCCCTGCCGGTCGTCAACCGGCAGGGCTGATTTTATTTTGTCCCCAACGATACACTTATACTCGTTCATGCTCTTTCTAGTCATTGTTTCCTCGCTCAACTGTCGCTTTCGGCCTCCTCTTTTAATAAAATTGGCTCTTGGATTTGACTGAGCGTTGGATAATTGCGAGTCGCTGCGCAGTAGCGCCGATCTTCAGGATTCCCGATGGCATGTGAGGTCTGCGGATGATTAAATGTGTGTCAATTTTTGTCGCGCTGGTGGGTGTCATCTTCTCTGTTAGCCAAACCGGATTCGCCGGCTCTGTGGCATTTCTTATCCCCGCCGCACGGACAACGCCGCTGGGTCAAGAAGCCCAAGCGGCTCTCGCCTGGCTCCAGGGTAACCGCGACTGTCGTGTGATTTATCTCGAGGGTCCAGAGCAATTCGTCAACGATCGAGGAGAACCCGTACCATTGACCGAGTTCCAGATCGTTTGGTGTCACCAAGGAGATTTGCCCACGATACCGGCTGATCTCCAGAACCCTGGCACGCTGGAGGCCCTCCGCAATTTCGTCAGCCAAGGTGGGAGGTTATTTCTCTCGGGAGCGGCCGCACGGTTGGTTACGGATATGGGGCTAGAAACCGGCGTTATGCGAACGGCTTCGCCTGGGCGCGAGGGCTTTCAAAGTGCACTTATCCCCGTGGTAAGAGATCACCCTATCTTCGTGGGTCTCCCTGCCCGGCCGGGTGCGCCCATCTTTTTCACGTCCGGGGGATATCCGGCATTCGCCGATTTTTACAGGGGCGGAGGCCCAAAAACAGGGCGACTCTTGGCTCGTGCGAACTATGCCGACGAGAACCCTCTGGTCGAGTACCGGCTTGGAAAAGGCCGCGTCATTATCCTGGGCTGGCGAATCCCCAATTATGCCCTGGCCAATAATGTCCATCGCCGAGCGTTAGATCGACTCACCGCCAATATTCTCGATTATCTGGCTCACGATGCAAAATGGGTGGACTGGGAAGAGTCCGAGACATCGGCGATATCTATGGCGAAGGCGGAAATTCCCAGCACAAGCGAGTTGGCAGCCTTAAAAGCGGCCATCGACGATCTGATCACCTCATTTGGCGATCGCTACCGGGAAGGCCATCTCTTTCAAAACAGGTGGGAAAAACTGAAAACGGCTTGTGATGATTTACGGCGTCGCAATTCTGTTGATGAACAAGCAATCCAGCAAGTCAGAACGTCGTTTCTTGAGCTTCAACAAGAGGCTTTGCTCGCTAATCCCCTTTTGGACTTTGATACACTGCTTTATGTCGAGAGAAAGGAACCCAAATTGGGCTTACCAGCCAACTGGGAAAGCCACTCGAGTCTTCCCCCGACGGGCTATGACAACAGGATATGCGTGATTTCCCTGCGTCGGAGGAATGAACCTCCACAGGTCCTCTTTGAACCAGCCGAAGGTCGCTATGTGGGGGAGATTGACCTGCATTTTGACGCCAAAAGACTCCTCGTCTCAATGCCGGGATCATTCAACCGGTTCCAGGTCTTTGAGCTTGATCTCGAACACCAGGAGGGACGGTGGCGCGTCACCGGCCTACGCGAATTGCCGCTTATCCTGGAACCCGACATCGACAACTATGACGCCTGTTACTTGCCAGATGATCGCGTTGTTTTCACTTCCACAGCGCCATTTGTTGGGGTCCCCTGTGTGTATGGACAATCGCACGTGACCAACACCTACCGTTGGGACCCGAAAGATGGTCACATCCGACAACTGACGGTCGATCAGGAACACAACTGGCACCCAAGTGTTCTCAACAACGGACGTGTTCTTTATCTGCGGTGGGAATACACCGACCTTCCCCATGCGCATTCACGAATTCTTTTCTCAATGAATCCTGACGGCACAAATCAAATGGCCTACTACGGAAGCAATAGCTATTTTCCGAATTCGTTCTTTTATGCCCGAGCGATCCCTGGGCACCCCACGAAAGTTGTGGGCATTGCCAGTGGCCATCACGGAACACGGCGGTCGGGCCGCCTGCTCATTGTTGATCCCGCAGTGGGACGTCATGAGGCACAAGGGGTTGTTCAGGAGATTCCGCCCACTCATCAAACGATCGAGCCTACCATCCGGGATGAACTGGTTGATGGCGTTTGGCCGCAGTTTTTGACGCCTTGGCCATTAAGCGAGAAGTACTTCCTGGTGAGCTGCAAGCCGTCACCGGAACAATCCTGGGGAATCTATCTGGCTGATATCTTTGGGAACTTGGTTCTCATTTGCGAAAAGCCGGGGTTCGCTTTGCTAGAGCCAATCCCTCTTGCCCCTCGGCCCCGACCTCCCGTCATCCCCGACCGAACTGATCCTTTACAAAAGGAGGCCCTTGTCTATTTGGTGGATGTGTACCGCGGTCCCGGATTGAAGGGTATCCCTCGCGGCACCGTCAAAAAACTTCGGCTAGTCAGTTACGAGTTCAGCTTCCGAGGTATGGGGGGACTGCTGGGCGCGATAGGTATGGATGGCCCATGGGATATTAAACGTGTGTTGGGGACCGTTCCAGTACAAGAGGATGGCTCCGCATTCTTCCGGGTCCCCGCATATACACCGATTGCCGTCCAGCCTTTGGATGCCGAAGGCCGTGCCTTGCAAATCATGCGGAGTTGGTTCACGGCGATGCCCGGCGAGGTCCTCTCCTGCATCGGTTGCCATGAACATCCCAACGATGCAGTGCCGAACCTGCAAAGTCTAGCCGTCTCCCACCCCCCTGCTAAGATCGAACCGTGGTATGGGCCACCGCGTGGGTTCAGTTTCGCCCGGGAAGTCCAACCGGTTCTGGATCGGTACTGCGTCTCCTGCCACAATGGTCAGTCCGAGTCACCAGGTGCCTTTGATCTTAGGGGAAACGTGCCGCTGGAGGGCTGGTCGTCGGCTATCGCCGGCCATGTCTCGGACAAAGTCGGAGGTAAATTTTCCGTTGCTTACGCGAACCTCCATCCATTTGTCCGCCGTCCGGGTATCGAGAGTGACATCCATCTCCTTTCACCCATGGAATATCACGCCGCCACAACGGAACTGGTCCAAGTTTTGAAAAAGGGCCACTACGGGGTTAACTTGCCGCCGGAGGCGTGGGACCGGTTTTACACCTGGATTGATCTTAATGCGCCTTATCATGGCACATGGTCGGAGATTGTCGGTCCAGAGACAGTGATGCCATTACTTGCCCGCGCCCGGGAAATGCGCAAGCGCTACACCGGAATGGATGATAATTGGGAAGAAATACCGACGATCACCGTTTTTGGGACAACAATCGGCACAACTCCTGATGAAATTACCAGAAACGATGGTAACAAGCTTGTCAGTTTCACAACGGAGGAGCGGTCTTCGGGCGAAAAACCGCCGCAAGACGTCACGGTACCCAAACTCGATGACTGGCCTTTCTCATATGAGGTGGCCAGGGAACGACAAGAGAAGCTGAAAGATTGGCAAAGGGTCATCACAATCGGGCCCGGTGTGACGGTGACCATGGTTCGGATCCCTTCCGGGCGGTTTGTCATGGGCAATGCCGAAGGTGAGATCGATGAAAGGCCGCCGTGTGTTGTGGAGATTCCCCACGACTTTTGGATCAGCACATGCGAGATCACAAACCGGCAGTTTGCCGTGTTCGATCCGACGCATGATAGCCATGTCGAATCCCTTCATGGTTATCAGTTTGGTTACCACGGATTCCCACTTAACCAGCCAGATCAGCCCGTGGTCCGCGTCACTTGGCACGAAGCTGTTGCCTTTTGTGATTGGCTTTCTAACCGGCAAGGAGTACGCTTCCGGCTTCCCACCGAAGCGGAATGGGAATATGCCTGTCGAGCGGGGACGGCCGAGCCGTTTTGGTTCGGTTCACTGGATGATGATTTCTCCCCTTACGCCAACTTGGCAGACCAAAGACTGAGCGAATTTGTCATGGATACGTATATTCAGGTCAGGACAATCGCCAATCCTAACCATTTTGACGACTGGATTCTCAAAGACCCCCGTTGGAATGACGGCGGCCTTGTTTCGGTGTCGGTCGGCTCTTATCGTAGCAATCCGTGGGGACTTTACGACATGCACGGTAATGTCTGGGAATGGACCCTTTCCCTTTACCGAGACTATCCATATGCCGACAACGATGGCCGCAATGACATGGCGGCATCCGGACTGCGGGTGGTTCGTGGAGGTTCCTGGTACGATCGCCCAAAGCGTGCAACGTCATCCTTCCGCTTAGCCTATCCGCCTTACGCCCGGGTGTTTAACGTGGGATTCCGCATCGTCGCCGAAAGTTTGCCCACCGCAGAATAGTAGGAACCAGCCCTAACCCGATAAAAAGAGCTCCCACCGCCTTGGGAGCGTGCCGACTAAAAAACCACAATACACGCTACAGAAAGTGTTACGCGGTTGCCTCCCACCCCTGACAGGACTAAGAGCCTATCCCATAATCTCCCCTCGCCCGTTCGGCGCGACAGCGACCTAGGGTGAAGTGGCTCGAATCGCTGCCGGTTTTCTCACTCGACTCCGACGATCGCTTGCCCTCACCCCGACCCTCTCCCAGGGGGAGAGGGGGCTTTTTCGGATAGAACCTAAGCCTCTATTGGTAGCCAGTCCAGACCTGCCTTGCGGACGGCATAGCCGAAGGTCTTTAGCACGCGACCATAGGCCAGGAGCCAGTGAAACCCTCGAATTTCCTGGATTAGTCGTTGCCAATCCCCTATGATCTTCAAATCCAGCTGAGTTCGGCAAATGGGAAAGAATGGGCTATCCATAATGGCAGCTTCGAACCCCAGCCACCGCTGGCCATTGAAGTCGGGATCAATGACGGTCACCTCTTGTCCACGGGGCATTTCCACCTTGGGTGCGGCCCCGTAGTCCGATTCATAATGGGTGAGAATCCGTGCCGGGGCCAGGGATTTCCCGTCCATACGGCGGGGGGCTGTGCAGTGAGAAACCGTGACGATCCCCTTGTGTGGAAACGACGGATTGCAGAAGAATACAGGCCTCCCCGTCACGTAATGGAGCAGAATCCCTGCCGGGATGGCCACCAAGTCAGATTCGCAGAACGCCAAATACCCATCATCGTTGAGGAGTGTTAACGGCAAACAAGCCGTAGTGCGGGAAACCGGCATGATGGTCGTCATGCAATTGTGGACGGTGATTGCATTGGCGTCAGCCTCATCGAGAAGCGTGCGAAAGACCTCGGTCAGTACAAATGCCCGTTCCACAAACCCCCTCTCGGTTTCCAACGAAACCTGGGCGTCACGGAGATAGGCCTCTGCCTGCTGTTGACAGTGTTGCACCAGACGCTCGTTCGCCCGTGCCTGTTTGAGACGCTCCTCCAGCTCAGGATAGGGAACTGTAATATACTCGAATTTCCAGACCTCTTTTGCCCGTGCGGGGGCCTGCGCACCGTCGGCACCCCAACCGGCCGGGTTGCCGATAGCCACAATCCGCTGCCCCAGGGTGTTCTTAACCGCAAATAGGGCGCGAAGTCGCCAAAGGAGTTCGGGTAATTCATCCACCACCACGTCATCGATGGTCATTGCCGGTTCGGCGAAGAAATCTCGGCGTTTCCGCAGATAGTGGACATGAACTCCGATGTACATGTAATAGAGTGGCCCACTGCGGTGACGCACAAACATCAGGTTCCACCGCTCAGGGCGAATCAGTGCCTCAAGAACCGGCACATTGCGCCGAGCCGCGAAGACTAACATCACATCGCACGGCTGTGATGCCACGGCATTGGCTTCTTCCACAGTTCCCACGGTGACAAGGGGCCGAATCTCCATGGGAAAGTCAGCCATCTCTTGCAGCTTCTTGAGATCGGCTCGGATTCGATTCTCTTCTTCCCGAAGTTCCGCTTCATCCTGAATGGCACCCGTTACGCGCCAGCTCGTGGCTTCCTGACGTGGGTAAATGTGACAATTGAAGACGGGCTGAACTTGGAGTGTCTTGACAGAGGGAGGCCGGTGGCTTGCCGTTTCCCAGGCACCGTGGGTTGTAGTTGCCAAAACGGCTGAGGCCACAACACCGCCGGCGGCCGCGCCCAAAAAGTCCCGACGCGTCACGCCCGTGGTTTGCCGATCCTCCACGCTTTGCTTGCTATGAGGATATCGGCATCCACAACAAAAGGGAAAATCGCTTTTGTGCTCGAAGTTCATTGTCTCTTCCCCTCCTCTGGCGGTACCGTGAATCGCACGGCAACTTTTCGGTCGGTACGTGACAACGCCGCTAACCTCGCAGGCCAGCTATATTCTGGCCGTGACCTGCCACCGATGTAAATAGCTTGCAAAAGGTAGCCTTGTGGCAGATCCCGCATCTGGTGTCGATGGCCAAGCTGAAGAAGTGATAGCCGGCCTTCGCATGGGCTAGGTTTGACGTTCTTGGCAAGCGGAAAGCCTCAGTGGGGAAGATCGGGTCAGCCAGGGGGCAAGGTTGGGTTTCCGTTGTCGTAAGTCAACAAGACGGCTAGATTAGAGTAAATGGCCGGTTTTGACGCGCATCCAACCGGTTTCAACTTGACCAGCGTTTTCTTCGGATTTTTCCGTGATAGAAGCAAACAAGGAATGTGATCTATCCATTCGCATTGGGGGGCTTGTGCTACCCAATCCTGTTATGTTCGCCTCGGGTACTTTTGGAAACATCGTCGATGGTTACCCGATCGCGAACCTATCTCGGCTTGGGGCGATCGTCCCCAAGACCGTGACTTTCTCTCCGCGAATAGGAAATCCGCCCCCACGAACGGTGGAAACACCGGCTGGGATGCTCAATTCGATTGGGCTCGATAACGACGGTTTGATGGCCTTTCTGGAGCGGCGGTTGCCTGCATTGTCCACTATCGGGCCACCGGTGATTGTTAGTATCGCAGCCAAAGACGAGGACGAATTTGTAAAAATGGCAGAGATTCTCGATGCCGCGCAAGGTGTGTCGGCAGTGGAATTAAACCTTTCGTGTCCAAACGTAGCCGGCGGCATCGATTTTGCATCCGATCCGCGAAAGTGCCATGTGCTTGTGGCAAGGGTCAGGCAGCGTTTTAGTCGGGCCATCTTGGCAAAACTGACCCCCAACACAGGCGATATTGCGACGATTGCACGCGCTGCGGCGGACGCTGGTGCCGATGCCATTACGGCGGTTAATACCTTGTTGGGCCTGGCGGTGGACTGGAGGAGGCGCCGCTCTCGCCTGGGCGGCTTTTTTGGGGGATTAAGTGGCCCGGCCATCAAGCCCGTTGCACTTCGGTGTGTTTACCAAATCGCGCATGCCGTGGATATTCCGGTGATTGCGGCGGGCGGCGTGACAAACGTCGATGATGCCATGGAGTTTTTCGTGGTAGGCGCCTCGGCCATTCAGGTGGGAACGGCATCGTTCTTCCATCCCATGGCCGCCTGGGAAATTATCGACGCTTTGCCCTCTGCCTTGCGTGAGTTGGGGGCCTATTCGATTCGGGAGATTGTGAAGACACTTTGCGAACCCAGGAAAGCGTGTGACCTTAGAAAAACACGTGAGTGCTGAGAGGAGTCTGGAATACAGTATCGCCATCCGTTGTGAAAATCTGTGGTTTGGTGAGGTTCGTTTAATAATCGGGTAGTTTTATGATCGTTGTCTCAGGAATTCAGCCGACGGGTCGGTTTCATTGGGGTAATTACTTCGGTGCCATTAAGCAGTATGTTGAGCTTCAGGATCAGGCCGATGCGGCGTATTATTTCATCGCCAATCTGCATGCTCTCACCACGGTCCGTGATCCGCAGGTTTTGCGACAAAACACGATTGACGCCGCCATCGACCTCCTGGCATTGGGTATCAATCCGGACCGGGCCACACTCTTCATTCAGTCCGATGTCCCGGAAGTCACCCAACTTTGCTGGCTCCTGATGACGTGCACCCCACTGGGGCTTTTGGAACGCTGTCACGCTTACAAAGACAAACGGGCTAAAGGTCTGCCGGCAGACGCCGGGCTTTTCACCTACCCTGTCCTCATGGCAGCCGACATCCTGGCCTACGATGCGGATACGGTGCCCGTGGGCGAGGACCAAGTCCAACATATTGAGGTATGCCGCGACGTCGCCTCCAGTTTCAATCATCTCTATGGCAACGTCTTCGTGATGCCGAAGGCCAAGATCATGGAAAATGCCGCGCGGGTCCCGGGCACGGATGGGGAAAAGATGTCGAAAAGCTACAACAACACGATCGGCATCTTCGACGATCCGAAGACGGTCCGCAAGACCATCATGCGGATCGTAACCGATTCGCGGCCTATCGAGCAACCCAAAGCCCCAGAAACTGATCATCTGTTTCAGCTTTACTCTCTGTTTGTCGGAGAAAGGGAACGCGAGGAAATGGCCGCTCGTTATCGTCGAGGCGGATTTGGCTACGGAGAGGTCAAACAGGCCCTCGCCGATGTCGCCGAAAAGTATTTCGCCGAGGCCAGAGAATACCGCAAAGAGTTGGAAAGTAAACCGCAGTTCGTTCGCGAGATTCTGGGCGACGGCGCAGCCATGGCCCGTAAAAAGGCCGCAGAAGTCCTACAACGGGCACAGAATGCCTGTGGGATTAAATACTGACTCTTACAAGACATGCCCCTGATTTGGCGACATTTCGCCGTAGCAAATCAGAAGGCCATTTGATTTGGTCCGTCCGGAGCAAAGTAAAATCCCGCTTGCACGGTGCTACTGAAATTGCTCAACCGACAGGGTCAAGCCCATGCGGATCCTTGGAATTGGGACCGATATTACCGAATGTCTGCGAATTGCTCGCATGATTGATCGCCACGGGGAGATCTTTCTACAGAGGGTGTACACTCCCGCGGAAATCGCTTATTGCCAAAACCGAAAACAGGCAACGCAGCATTTTACGGGCCGATGGGCCGCCAAAGAGGCCATCCTCAAGGCCCTTGGGACGGGCTGGATTCGAGGCATTAGTTGGCTCGATGTCGAAATCGTCAATCGTCCGGGAGGGCAACCGGAGGTCATCCTTAGAAACGGGGCTAAGAAAATTGCCGACCAACTAGGCATTGAAAAGATTCAGATTTCGATCTCCCATTGTCGCACACATGCCGTTGCGTTTGCGGTGGCCGTGGGAGACTAATTGGAAAAATTGGGCAAGTTGATCTTGTCGTATTTCACCTCGTCGGATAACCGGTCACAGTTTGCAGTGACCGAGCCGATCATTGATCTTTTCTCGACTATGTTTCGCAGTAGTAGTAAAGGAGGACGACGCCCGGGATCGCGATCCCCAGGTTGGCAATCCAAAAGCCAACGGCCGGCAGGATTCCAGAGCTTGTTAAGCCGTTGGCCAACATCAAAAGGGGGTAGTAAACAATCACGATGGGAAGAAAGCTAAGAAAGAAAATCGCCAGGAAATTCTCGCTGCGACGATACATCGCTAATGGGCAACCCAAAAGTACAAAACAAAGGCTGCTAAACCCGTTGGCCCACCTTCGGTAGGGTTCGGTCTGCAACTTGCGGATCTGTAATTCCAAGTTCTGGAGTTGTTCATTCCATCGTCTGCGCTGCTCCTCTGATGCGCCCCCCTCCGTGAGAAGCAATTTCAACTGCCGTGCATCGCCTTCCAATTTGCGGATAGCAGCCGGAATCTCTGACATTGCCAACCAATCACGATGGAGAGGCTCGTAAGAGGTCTCAAAGGGGATCGGGTACCAGTAGGTTTCCGGCAGGGTAACGGTGGCCTCTCCTTCAATTCGGGCGACAGGCTTTCGGCAAACAATTGTCAAGGCACCCGCCTTCCGATCCGTAAACAATTCTGCCTCCTCGGCCGTCAGCGTGATCGCAGGGCTTTCAGGCTGAACCTGAACAGTGATAATGGGGCTGATGAGCCTTTTGCCCACGACGTCTTTGACAACGAGGGAAAACTTCTGGCTGCTATAACTCTTTCTCGTTCGAAGCATGCCATAAGCGATCTGCTCAACGGATTCCACAACGACCCGCCGGGCACCTGGTCGGCCCCACGTGGCCGCCAGATCATAGGTCCAGACCGTAAATAGACTCACAAAAAAGGCAAAAATCACCGTCGGTCTGACAACAAGCGAAGGCGACACGCCAGCGGCCCGTAGCGCGATGATCTCATTGCTTCCGGCCATTCGCCCCAAGACTTGGCTGACAGCCAAGAGGACAGCAATGGGAATCGTGATCCCGAGAATCTCCGGAAGGAGGTAGGGAATCATCCGCATCACGAGGAGGGGCGGCAATCCCCGGCTGATGCCTTCCCTGGCCCCAATCCCCAACGCCAGTAACAGCGTCATAATCAGCAACGCTGTCAAGAAAATCTTCAAGAGTTCCGAGGTTACATACCGTGTAAAAATAGGCATCCCTGGATTCCTAACGGTATCCAAGACGTTTCTCGACCACACAAAATGGCCATATAGGTTACCATTCTCTCCGAAAAACGTAAATCCCAATCGCGTCTGCAATTAGCCGTTATTGCACGATCGGAACATATTTCGACTCCAGGGATGAGTTTCAGGATATCGCCCGCGACACTGTGGATCGACGATGAGAGATTAGACTGTGCGGAAGTAATAGCCCCCTTAGACTACTGGACTGGAGGGCTGACAGTTTGTAAAAGATAGGTAACGGTACATCATCCCTTGCGGAAAAGGGGAGTGACCCTTTGCTGGTTCCGGATGGAGGCAATACGTTCGATGATTTGGCCGCGATTGCCGGTTGCTTTGGCGCTTGTTGGCAGTTTTGCATACTCGTCTCTCCTGGCTCAGACTTCCGGTACACCTCAGAGGTTTTTGACTTCCGGTACACCTCAGAGGTTTTTGGAAGCCCTTAAATCTCGTGGATACTACGACACGGCAGTCGAGTACCTGGATATGTTGGCTTCCGATCCCACGTGTCCCGCCGAGCTGAAGGAGGTCATTGATTACGAAGCCGGGGTGGCTTTGGTAGCGGCGGCCCAAACGGCGCGCAATCCGCAGAAAAGGGACCAAGCCCTCAAAGAGTCGCTTGAGCGGCTCCGCAAGTTTATCCAGGAGCATCCTCAGCACGCACTGGCCGACGCAGCCCGTGCCCAATTAGGCCAGGGATTGGTGGAGCAGGCAAAGGCCCTCCTTCAGGGTATTGAGACGAAAAAACCGGACGAAGTCAGTCGTTTGCGTGGGGAGGCCCGCAAACTGATCGAGCAAGCCAAGCAGCATTTCGACGCTTACGAAAAGAGTGCTTACGAACGGGCCAAGCAATTCCAGGGCAAAGTCATTGACGCACGGAATGAACAATTGGCCCGAGAACGCGAACAGGCCTACGCCGAGTATCTCAAGGCCCGCATGTTCACGATGGGGGCTATTTACCAACTGGCCCAGACGTACGGTAAGGAGGAGAAGCAGCGTGCGGAACTCCTCAAGCAAGCCGCAGGCGAATACGAAAAATTTTACGAAAAATATCGTGACTTCTCGGCTGGGTTTTTTGCTCGATTTTACCAGGGTATCTGTGCCCAGGAGCTTGGGCAGGACAACGTGGCCATTGACATCTTCAAGGAAACCCTCACGGTTCCCGGTGATTTGCCGGAGATTCAGCGGCTCCGCACCGAGGCCCTGGCACGGTTGATCCAGATTTATCGAAAGCAAAACAAGCATCAAGATATCGTTTCTGCTGCGGTGTCGTGGGAGGAAGCGGTCCGCCCGGATGTGCGAAACACCGATTGGGGGTTAGAGATCCTCTATCACGGCGCCCTTTCTGCCATTGAACTCGCCAAGAGTGCTGAAAAGAACAAGGAAGGCCGAACAGCTCAACAACAGCGGGCACTGGCCCAGCGATTCCTCAAGATCGTTGCCAGTGTTCCGGGACAGTACCGGTTAGATGCCCAATCCAAACTGGGAGAATTATTGGGCGAGGAGAGAACCATCGAGGATTCCCCCGTCGTCGATTTTGCCGATGGCAAAGCGCGCGGCGAGGCGGCGTGGGGACGTTTTCTGGCCGCCATGGCACAACTGGATAAGGGTGAAGGCGATCGTACCCAAATTCGTCAGGAGGCCAATCGGGCAAGAGACCAAGCCATTAGCTTTTACCAAAAGGCTATCGCTTTGTATAAGGATCAGCCGATCGAAGAATTGAACGCTATCAGGTACCAGCTCATTTACCTATTCTGGGATGCAGGAGCCCTCGAAAAGTCGGCTGTCTTAAGTGAGTTCTTAGCCCGCAACTATCCACAAAATGCGGGATCCCAAAAGGCCGTCGAGATTGCTGTCAAGGTTTATCGCAATCTTTTTGCTCAAGCGCGGAAAGATGGGCAAGACGGGTCCTTTGAATTGGAGAAAATGAGGCAATTGACGGAGTACGCACTCTCCCAATGGGGGAACGAACGAGAGGCGAGCGAATGTGTGTTGACGCTCCTCGAAAGCTTTTTCGACCTGAACCTAATGAATGATGCTAAGGAATTTCTCGAGCGCATTCCCTTAGAATCCTCGGGCCGCGCGCGGGCTGAACTTCGACTGGGCCAAGTGCTATGGACGCAATATGTCAAATTAGCGGCCAGCCAAGATGCGCGCCCTAGTCCGGAGGAGAGCGACGCGATTCTCCAGGAGGCACGGCGCTACCTGGAACAAGGACTCCAAAAAATCCGGTCGGGAGGCGGTGAGGTTGATTACCTCGTCGAGTATTCCGTGTTGCTCTTGGCCCAGTTGCTTGTGAATACGGGTGAAACAGACCAGGCCATTACCCTGTTGGAAGATGCGACTCTAGGCCCTCTGACTTTGATCCGGCAGGGACATGCGGCTGTGGAAAATGCCAAGCTCCGAGAAGAGGTCATGAAGGTGGCTCTGCGGGCGTATGTGGGAAGTCAGAATCTGGACAAGGCCTTTGAGGTTCAAGAGCAGCTCGAAAAGCTCGTCGCGGGCAGCGGAGATGCCGAGGCGACCAAACGACTAACGGCCGTCTATGTGGGTCTGGGACGTCAATTGGAAGAGCAGCTTGCCCGGCTCCGCTCCGAAGGAAAAACCGCAGAAATGGAGAAAGTGCTGGAGGGCTTCACGAAGTTTTTGGAAGCAATTCAGGAACGGTCCGCGAGTGTTGACTTCCGCGCCCTCAATTGGGTGGCCGAGACCTTTTTGGGCCTGGCGAAAGGATTGGATCCTGGTGGTCCTCAAGTACCAGAACAAGCCAAGGAGTATTACAAAAAGGCCGTCGAAACATATATCCAGCTTATCAAACGTTGTGAAGCAGAACCTAGCTTTGGGCCGGAAGATGCGCCGTTGTTCCTCCGCGTTCGCCTGGCCGCGGCATTACGGGGATGGCGACTGTTCGACAAGGCCATGGAAGCCATTCTGTTCGTTATCGACAAACAGGGCAAAGAGAATCGTTTGGATGCCCAACTGGAGGCCGCTCAAATTTATCAGGAATGGGCGGAACAGCCGGGGAAAGAACAGTACTACGAATACGCCATCCGTGGTGGGCACGAGAAGAACGGTCGGTACCTGATTTGGGGTTGGAGTGGTATCGCGCGACGGGTCGCAAGCGACTACAATCGCTTTCTGGACGTTTTTCACCAGGCCCGCTACAACCTGGCTTATTGCCGATTCAAATTGGCACAAAAAGCAACCGGTGCTAAACGCGATCAACTCCTTAAGGAAGCTGAGCTTGACATCCAAAGGACCTACCTTCTGTACCCCAGCCTCGGTGGAAAAGAGTGGTACGCCAAGTACGATAAGTTACTGCGAACGATTCAGCAGCTTCGCGGTGAAAAGAACCCGCAAGGTTTGAAGGCCTTTGAGAGTCGGCCGCGGGCAACGCCAGCATCGTCAAAAGCCGGATGATCAGGTGAAGGTACCAACCTGGTTGTCTTAGAGTTGTGAAATAAGCTAAGAAGGAGTTTTTGATGCAAGCTTTTGTAAAAACTGTGTTCCTCGTGGTCGCTGTAACATTTCCCGCGCTGATCGTTTCCGCGGCAGATGTGGTTCAACAAGGGAACCAGGTTGTCGCTGGAAAAATCACCCAAATGACCAGGACAGAAGTCGTCATCGAGACGACCAGCGGCCCTCGTACAATCCCTGTCAACCAGATTCAAAGTATCTCCTGGGATGGCGAGCCGGCAACCCTGAAGAACATCCGGATGGCGATGCAAGTCAGCCAGTACGAAGACGTGATCACCGCACTCGAGCGTATCAAGCTAGACACCGTGACCCGACCGGAAATCCGCCAGGACATCGAGTTCTATCGAGCAGCGGCCACAGCTTATTTGGCGCTTCGTGGTACGGGATCGATTGACGAGGCAGGAAAGCTCGTGGCCGACTTTGCCCTTAACTACCCGAACAACTACCATGTCTGGGAGGCCACAAGGCTCGTGGCCGATTTGCTGGTCGCCAAGGGAACGGTGGACAAGGCTGTTGAGTACTATGCTAGTCTCAGTCAGGCCCCCTGGCCGGAATACAAGGCCCAGGCACAAACAGCCATCGGCTGGGCGTATCTCGGAGCAGGCAAGATTGACGAAGCCGAGAAGGCCTTCGATGAAGTGTTGGTCATTCAGCTCTCCGGCGACGATACTCCAAAGGTCCTTGCCACCATCGGTAAGGCGCGGTGTCTCGCTGAAAAGGGACAAACGGAACAAGCCGTGGCCTTAATCCAGGACCTGTTGAAGCGGCCCGACCTCACGGAAAACGCCGAGGTGATGGGCCGGGCTTACGTGACGTTGGGATTAGCCTACCGCAAGGCCAATGATGCAAAACGTGCCATTATTGCCTTTTTGCACACAGACCTCATTTATTTCCGGCACAGTCCATCGCATATCGAAGCACTTCAGAACTTGCTCGAATTGTGGCCTCAAGTCGGTCATCCCGAGCGGGCCGCGGAGGTGGCCGAAGTCCTTAAGAAGCAATATGGGCGGGAAATTGGCACAAAGTGACGTCCCACATTGGGCAAGGGCAAAGGTTTTCGCAAATAATCCACCCTTTTTGCTTGAAGACCGCCATTTACCACAAGCGAAAAGTCAGATTAAACTGAAAAGGATGGGCACCTTAATTCTGAGAAAGCTAGTAGCTCAACACAGTCCACCAAAAGGACATTTCCTGGAAACTTAGCAGAGGCGTTTTTTTCACAGTCTAACGGAGGTACTCATGCGGCAGGGTCTGTTTTCAACCTGGACCGGAGCGGTTCTCGGGTCATTTTTGAGCCTGTTCGTTCTGCTAGCCGTTGTGCCCCAGCTTCCGGGCTGGCTTCAGGCGTCAGCGACGGCCGAAGAGGCAGCCGACGACCAACTGGACGAACCAGCCCCCGCGGCAGAAGCCCCTTCAGAAGGCCAAGTTGCCGCCCCGGAAAAATCTGTCCTCGCATGGTTCTTCGAATCATTGGGTTGGACCTATACGCTAGCGTTCCTCACCATCTCGTTCTCCTTCGTGGCACTTTTGGTCATGAACCTCGTGGCTTGTCGCCGGGAGGCCGTCATGCCCCAGGCACTCATCGAGGGATTCGAAACACTGTTCAACGAAAAGCGTTTCCAGGAAGCCTACGAACTTGCCAAGAATGACGAGTCTTTCCTGGGACAGGTTTTGTCGGCGGGTTTGGCAAAGCTGTCGGCAGGTTACCCGCAGGCCCTCGAAGCCATGCAAGAGGTTGGCGAGGAGCAAGCCATGCGGATGGAACACCGGCTCAGTTACGTGGGACTGATCGGTACGATTAGCCCCATGGTAGGACTTCTGGGAACTGTGGATGGAATGGTTCGATCATTCAGTGTGATCGCCAATAGTACCACGACACCCAAGCCTTCCGAACTGGCTCGCGGTATTTCGACGGCCTTGATCACGACCTTAGTGGGTCTAACCATCGCCATTCCGGCAGTCATCGTTTATGGAATTTTCCGGAATCGGATTGCCCGACTTGTGCTTGAGGTCGGTATCGTTAGCGAAGGTCTGATGTCACGATTCTCAAGCGTGGCCCCGAAGAAATGACCGTCGGAAACATTAACGCCATTGATCATCGACAGACAACATTTGGCGTTGTTTTCTAAATCGCAGAGGTGCAGATTATGCCCCGTCGTGCTGCCCGGCACATACCTGAGGCGGAAGCTGAAATGACGCCCATGATTGATATGACGTTTCAGCTTATCGCCTTCTTCATGATTCTGATCAACTTTTCGGAAGGCGATCAGAATCAGTTGATCCGCCTGCCTGCCAGTGAACTGGCCAAACCGCCGGACACAGCTCCCGCCTGGCCCATCACGCTGCAAATGACATCAAAGGGCACCGTTTTTTACGGCGTCGATGAGCTAACCTTGGAAAACGTCCAACCTGTGCTTGAGATCGAAAAAGAACTCATCCGCCGTCGCGGCGGTGACTTTCGAAATACCACTATCATCATTCGCGCGGACCGCTTTGCCAAAACCGGCCGGGTTCAGGAGTTAATCCGCATCTGTCAAAGTACCGGGTTTGAAAAATTCACACTCCGGGCAAAACAGGAGAGTCCATAGCATGAAGTTTCGTGGGTCTGGAAAACACGTGGGGGGCAAAATCGAGCTGATGATGACGCCGATGATCGACGTCGTCTTCCAGCTTCTCACGTTCTTCATTATGACGTTTAAAATCGTGGCCCCGGAAGGAGACTTCTTCGTTAAGATGCCGCTTTCGGCACCCAGCGCGGGTGTTCCGTCGGATTTGCAGTTGCCTCCGATCAAAGTCCGCATGACGGCCGGACCTGGAGGTGAATTGGCCGGACTTTACCTCTCCGAACGGCGTCTCGCAAATTTTAACGAATTACGCGAGCAAATCCGGGCCTTGGTGGGCGATAGCGGTGGCCCAGGAAGTGCTGGCGATGCCGAAGTCGAACTGGATTGCGACTACGACCTCCGGTATGAGTACGTGATTCGGGCAATCACAGCGGTCTCGGGATATGTTAGCCCCGATGGTCAAATCGTGCGGCTCATCGAGAAGATCAAATTTGCCCCACCCCGGTCAGAGGGCATTTAGAGTCTATCCTAAAAACCCCTCTCCCTCCGGGAGAAGGTTGGGGTGAGGGCAAGCGCACGTCGGAATCTATCGAGAAAACCGGCAGCGATTCGAGCCACCCTTACCCCCTGCCCCCTCTCCCGCTGAACGCGTGAGGGGAGATTATGGGATGGGCGCTTAAACATTGTGTGTGAGCATTGCCCCACAAGCTCTCAAGCACTCGTCCACGCCACCGGCGACGGTTCAGGCCCGCGGATGAAACCGCCGATGGATAGCCTTGAGTCGTGCGAAATCTACGTGAGTATAGATTTGGGTTGTGGCGATGGAGGCGTGCCCCAGCATCTCTTGGACAAGCCGAAGGTCGGCGCCACCCGCCAGAAGATGCGTTGCAAAGCTATGGCGCAACACATGCGGACTGATGTCGCCGGGAAGCCCCGCTCTCAGGGCATAAAGCTTCAGTAGTTCCCAAATCCTTTCCCGCCGAATCCGACGTCCACGATAGGACAAAAAAGCCCAGGGCGGGTCCACGCCGTTTTTTTCCGCCAACTGCGGTCGCTCGTGCTCCAGGTACTCCTGAAAACGCATGATCGCACGCTCCCCTAGGGGAACGACTCGCTCCTTGTTACCTTTGCCCCGACAGAGACAATATCGTTCCTCGACGTGAACGTCTTCCATCCGCAGATTGGCCACCTCGCTCACCCGACATCCCGTGGCGTATAAAAACTCCAAGATAGCACGGTTACGCCGATAACAGGGATCGAACGGCTTGGGACTATCGAGCAAGGCATCGACCTGCTGAGGAGTTAAGACCTTAGGAATTCGCTCCCAAACCTGCGGACTCGCCAGTAGCTCGGCCTGATTTGTGGTTAAAACGCCTTCCAGTTGAAGATACCGCAGGAACAGACGTAGTGATACGATGTGCCGCGCTAACGAGCTGGCAGCCAATCCCTTCTCATGGAGCCAACTCGCATAATCCGACAAGTCCTTGACAGTCAGGCCCTTGAGGTCTCGCGCGTTAAGCCATTCCAGGAAACGGCGAAGATCACGACGATAGGCCGCAACTGTGTTCTCTGAGAGATGGCACTCGGCCGACAAATAATGAACAAAGCTATCCTCCCACGCAGCGGTTGCCCTGGTGGGAGAGGCGACATGGGGCTTCAGCCGACGCCGTGCGGGACTCATATCCTACCCAATGGTTAAGGGCAACATTTCTTCTCTATAGGCAACTTCGGCAACCCGGCTGTGAAAAGTTGATTGCGCCCGAGCTCCGACATCTCACCCAAACTTTCGGCACAGATAAGGCCCAAGAGTATCGGATGGAATGGCAATGCCGAAGTAGTCCCCGGCTACCCGTCAGATCGGAATAGACATCATTCAGCTGGTCGATCTGTCAAACGTAGCAACCTTCATCCATCCCTAGGTAGGTTTTCAGTTCTTCAAAGCGACGGGAGTAATGCTCTGTCGAGGAATGGACGTGTTCGGCTTCCGTGATGAAACGAATTTGCTCATTGTTGGGGATTCCGTGACTTTTCAGAATTCTCTCAAATGGCCGCAAATCCGAGCCGTAACAGATAAGCAGCTTATGTTCATCAAATTGGACCTCCAATGGGATATCGGCGTTTAACACGGCAATGCCCGTGCAGCCATCATTAAGAAGGACATCTTCGAACTCCCAGAGGATGCTTTTCAAGACGGGCATGTCGATGTGCTCCCGATAGAGGTCATGATGTCCCGGCCGATCCCGGTGATGGCTAGTCTCAAGCACTACATCGACCTCCTCACCAAGGGGATCCAACAGCTCGATAAAGGTATCGAACAGCTTCTCCTTGGAGACAGAGGCCATCAAGACCGGGATAACCGTTTGCCCGTTGTCACTGCGATAAACGTCGTGGCGGAACCCTTCACAAGGAACCACTTGGAGATCATACGAGGGCCGTACGGCATCAGTCAGGGTAAAGTTTCCATATTTGGCAATTCTCAAGTGGGCCTCAAGCTCTTCCTCACTGAGATGCTCGAAGCTGCTCCGCGACGGTGCCTGAGACCCTTCTCGCAACACGCTGCCAATGAATTTCTTGAGGAAGCCCATCGTTGTGCCAGACCCTTTTGTTGCAGTTACCGTGACGTGACCTTCCCGATTAATTTTGTATTGTCGTTACAACCGTCATTTCGCGTAGTTCACGTCATGAGAACCCTTTTTGATCCTGACCGTTCCATATTGGGGTGGGCGACCAATCACGCCGTCCCCTGCTGTAACCTAGGCCATATCTAGGGCTCCATCACGTCTCGTTCTCTCCATTTTTTCGCTTGCGATTTTGGTTATCCCGCAAAACCCGTACGATCAACTAAATCCCGCCACACTTTCCGCGACACGCTTTCGTCTCGGGGAAGAGACTGATATGGGCACAAGTCGTGACCAGGCTACTGGAAAAGCCGTTTCCCGTCCCGCATCGCGTCTCCTAAAAGAACTCTAGCACCAAATTCGGCCCGATGTTTCTTCAAAGACAATGGCCCACAGCCTCATGACGACTCATTTGCAACGAACACACAGACCGCGCAAAAACTCGCGGTTACCCAAGAACCTCCGGCCGTGCTGCTTCTTGCGACCAGACAAGATGATGCAGACAAAGAAGATCACAGGTCGGTGTCACCCTTGACCTATGTCGAGAGGCCTTCGATATACTGAAGCTGATGCCCGACCGAAACCCGCACAGTGGCTTTGGCGTGAGGTCTTTTAGCGAACATAAAACGACAAATGGCCCAACCCCTTTCGCAGATTAGTCATTGGTGTGAGAATACCAACTGGCTCAAACGGTTGGCTCAATATAGTATTGTCTGTCTTCTCGTGGTCTCGCTGGGGTGTTCAAGAGGTGAGGACACGAGAAAGGCTGAGCAGCAGAAGGCCTCTCCGCAGGACACCTCGCATACTTCGGAAGAAGTGGAAATTCCCCTGGAGCTTTGGTATGTCAACTATGTGCTGGGAGAACGGGTCGGTTATGAACGACAGTCCTTTGATTTTGCGGACGAAGACGGTCGCCGCCTCCGCAAGGTCTCCGGAGAGAGCTGCCTGCGTGTCAAACGCGCGAGCACGATTATCGAGATGAGGATTCGTCACACATGCTGGGAGACGTTGGAGGGCTGGCCCGTTCGTTTTGAAGTGGAGACGGACCAGGGGGAATCCACCCATCGAACAAGAGGGGAAATCCGCGATGGGCAGCTTATCGTGGAAACGGAGGTGGCAGGTCAAGCCGTCCAGAAAAGCCTCCCCTGTCCCGCGAACTGCCGTGGTTTTCTAGGACTTCAGGAATCGTTGTTCGAAAAACCGATGTCTCCCCGCGAAGAGCGTCTTCTTACGACCCTTGTGCCCGGACTGAATGACATTGCCTATATGACATTAAAGGCCAACGATTACACTTCACTGCAAGTTGGCAATCGCGACGTCCGTACCTTATCCATTCAATTCACCATGACACTGAATTCCGGCGGTATCTTTCGGGGACAGTTGTGGGTCGATGAGCGGGGTATTATTGTCAAGCAGGAGACCGATTCACCCCCGATGACAACGATCCTTGCAACTCGGGGAGACGCCTTGGAGCAATCCCCTGATCCCAGGCTTGATCTCGTTCGGGATATTCGCATCCCTGTCAAAGGAGCACCATTTCCGGTGGAGCGTGCCGCGCAAGCCGTTTATAAGATCTCCTGCGATACGGAAGATCTGTCCCAGTTGCTTCCCTCCGACTGCCATCAGACGGTGAAGCGACTCGGTCCTCATACCGTGGAACTGGACGTTCATCCGTTGTCGCTGTCGCCTGAGATGCCCGACTGCCACGAATCGGCCGATCCTTCCACCACCCAGGCCACCTTGTGGGTCCAATCAAATGCTCCTGAGATCATCCGCATGGCTGAAATGGCGGCCTCGGGAATCTCAGACCCGCAAGACGTTGCCCCGGCTTTGGCCAAATTCGTCTATCGAACCGTGAGAAACAAGGGATACGACCACGCGTTTCTTTCCGCACTTGAGGTGGCTGAGCGCAAACAAGGTGACTGCACGGAACACGCTGTCCTCCTGGCGGCACTCGCCCGCGCGCGTGGTCTCCCTGCCCGTGTTGCTGTAGGACTAGTCCTCCAGGGAGACGCCTTTTACTATCACATGTGGACTGAGATCCTCGTAAACGGTTGCTGGGTGGGGTTTGATGCAACACGCGAACGGGGGATCATTACCCCTGCCTATATCAAGTTGGGACACAATTCCTTGGGAACACCCGATGGCTTGGGTGCGTTTTTGCCTGCCATGAAATTGATAGGACAGCTCACAATCGAAATTGTGCAGAGCAAATGAAAGGAGTTGTTCGCAGAGACTGTGTCTCAAGCCGCGTTTGGATGCAAACGACTTTTATTTTCTTTCTCAGTATTTGTCAGATCGGGATATCATGATGTCTGCGAAGATCTATACACGGTCAGGTGATGCGGGCGAGACCGGGCTCCATCGGGGTCCTCGCGTGGGTAAAGACTGTCTTCGAATTGAGGTTTGCGGTGCACTCGACGAACTTAATGCCGTGGTCGGACTGATTCGTGCTACCGGCGTACCGCAAGTGGCCGAGGTGATTTTGGACGAGATCCAACGTCGCCTTTTCGAAATGGGAACCGAGATCGCCACCCCAGAAGCAGAGCGTCATGGTTGTCGGTTTATCACACCTGACCATGTTAAGGCGGTCGAAGCAGAAATCGACCGACTGGAAGAACAACTTCCGCCGTTGAATCACTTCATCTTGCCTGGTGGTACTCCCGCTGCTGCCCTCACCCATTTTGCCCGCACCGTGTGCCGTCGAGCTGAACGCCGTCTGGTTGCTCTCGTGCGGGAAGCCCTTGATCTCGGCACGCCGTTATCCCCTACTCTTCTCGCGTTTATCAATCGTCTCGGTGACCTGTTCTTCGTATTAGGTCGCTGGCTTAACCAGAATGCCGGGCGCCCCGAAACTATCTGGCTGCCGCCGTCAAAACCAGCAACTGAAAGCAAGAACGAGAACAAAGAGGCCGATTGTCCATAACTTAGGCGGACCTGCCCAGTCTTTAAGCAGAGACCCATTGTACGAATTAAGCGTCGGGCGAAAACCGGTCGTTCGGAGCCCGTCGTCTTCACACCTGTTTTCCCTGTTTTTCGGAAGATTTGCTGTTTTTCCCGAAAACGTTCGTTGTTAATGGTCTTTCGGCACGATGCTTGCTCTCCGGTTCAAAGGGGACTTTCTTAGTTTGAAACACCCATTGAAACGGAAGGGCGTGTATGTTGCGACGAGTGATGTTATGGACTGGCTTAGGGCTAGGAGTCCTCTGGCTCAACGCGTTGTTTGTGCCGGCGTCGGCCGAGACTAGTGAACCAAAATTCGCAGAAATGTCTGTGGAGGAGAAGTTGAATCTCCTGGCCCAATCTGCCCTCACACTTGATGATGAGGGCCGCGTTTCGTCGGCGAGCCTCATCGAAGACGTTGATACATTGTGGATCTGTCTGGCGGCATTCCTGGTCTTTTGGATGCAAGCAGGCTTTGCCTGTGTCGAAATCGGTTTTACTCGTGCCAAGAATGCTGCCAACATTTTGATGAAGAATCTGCTTGATTTTTCAGTTGGCACTCTCCTTTTTTGGGCACTTGGGTTTGGGCTTATGTTTGGTGTCAGCAATGGTTTTTTTGGAATGAGTGACTTTTTCTTTTCTGGACAAACCAACAAAGACTGGGCCTTCCTCATATTTCAGACCGTTTTTTGTGCGACGGCAGCCACTATCGTCAGCGGGGCCGTCGCAGAAAGGATCGAATTCCATGCCTATCTGATTTATTCCGCCGCCATTAGCCTAGTGCTGTACCCAGTTTTTGGAAGCTGGGCCTGGGGAGGACTGTACCATGGTGGCGGTTGGTTAGAACATTTGGGGTTTCACGATTTCGCCGGATCAACCGTGGTCCACTCGATCGGAGGTTGGGCCGCCTTAGCCGGTGCCATGATGTTGGGACCACGTCTTGGTAAATACCGCGGCGGAAAAATCATACCAATTCCGGGACACAACATACCCCTAGCGGGTTTGGGAGTGTTCATCCTGTGGTTGGGATGGTTTGGCTTTAATCCCGGAAGCACAACAGCCGTGGGCGGCGGTGACTTTGCCTTCATTGCGGTGACAACGAACATGGCGGCCGCGGCGGGCGCACTCGGTGCATTGATCCTATCGTGGGTTTGGTTTAAAAAACCTGACCCATCATTCGCTCTCAACGGTG
>JAKPII010000158.1 GCA_029549885.1 Planctomycetota bacterium | reverse complement strand
TTTATCGTGCACAGGATGGATCGGAGCCAAGTGACAGGCGACTGAAGCACCTTGCTAGGTGGGCGAATAGGCCGGCGCTGCGGAAGGCGGCGAGTTGGGAGGAATACGCAAGGGTCAAGAGGGTGATCGCATGAGAATCATTCGCGAGTGCGGCCCGATATCAGGGGTTTTCAGGCTCTTCGAGTTTGAGGATGAGCAGGGCAATCGGAGAATGGCGACCGAGGATTGGTTGCGGGAAAGGGGAGTTGATCCCGATGCTGAGTTGGCCCGTGTTCTGGGCGGCGGTGGCGGCGGCGTTCATGCTGGGCGGGACGTTCGGCGTGATGATTCTAAGCCTGTGCGTGGTCGCAGGCGACGCAGACAGGCAGATGGAGAGGGACCGACGCTGTTCTGAGGAGGTGCGGTGAAGTCCATATGCGGTCAATCATCACGTACTGATGGGCGACTTTTCGCGTGAGGTGGGACGATGTCTAACTGGACGCTGTACGAGGGCGACTGCCTGGAGGTCATGCGGGGGATGCAGGACAACTCGGTCGATGTAATTGTGACCGATCCGCCTTATGGCGTTAACTATGATACAGGTGAGACTTTCATGCCTGGGGAGTTTGCTAATGTTCTCCCGCTCGCATTGCCTGAGTTGTACCGCATCTTGAGGCCAGACGGTGCGATTTTTGTATTCTCCTCTAGCCGAAACCTGGCTGATTGGGCATTGAGGTTCCAAATCTATTTCAAATTGCAGAATATCCTCGTTTGGGACAAGGAAAAAGACAGTGGTTGTTGGTCACCTTCTTCGTTTGCATTTCAATACGAACCCATTCTGTTTGGGCTAAAAGGCAAACGCAAGTTAACGGCACGGTTCTCGGACGTGATTCGATGTAAACCGCCGCGGGGGCGAGAGCGAGTCCATCCCACACAAAAGCCGGTTGATCTCTGCCGAATCTTGATTCGTTCCGTCGCCCGTCCAGGGATGTTAGTATACGATCCTTTCGCTGGAAGTGGAACAACACTAGTTGCGGCCTACAAAGAGGGTGTTGATTCTATCGGGAGTGAGTTGAACCCCGAATACTGCAACATCATCCGCCAACGCATGGCCGCGCTACAACAGCCGTTGCCCTTGGCGGAGTAGAGTTTATCGGGCGCGACCGCAGGAGGAACAAGAAACAGCAGTCGTTCCTTGCCTTGCGGTTTGAGGACATGGAGAAGGCCGGTATTGTTCGCTATTGGCTGGCAAGAGAAAGAGAGGCCGCCCAAAGGGGTGGCCTCATCGCGTAAATGGTTGCCGGCTTAGGCCGGAGGGGGCCAAAGCGCCGTTTGAATGTGGCCGGGGAGGGAGTTGGCGCATTTAACTTGAAAGGGTGAGTCTTTGTCTCTAGGTAAGGGGGGGCGTGTGCATGCTTAACCAAGTAATCCACGGGGACTGCTTAGAAGTGCTTCGCACGATGCCCGATAACTCAGTGGATGCGGTGGTGACCGATCCTCCGTATGGGCTCAGCCGCGAGCCGGACATCGAAGAAGTGTTGCGTCATTGGCTTGCTGGTGACGATTATAAGCACCGCGGTGGCGGATTCATGGGCAAGGAGTGGGACTCGTTTGTCCCTGG
>JAKPII010000152.1 GCA_029549885.1 Planctomycetota bacterium | reverse complement strand
CTCGGTTATCGCCGTGTTGGAGGGTTGCTCAACCCCCAACAGGAGAACGAAAAACTCGGCGAGATTGGTAATCTGCCCATTACCATCAGCCCCCTTATCGTCCTCGGCTTTTGAGGTTTCCGAAGCACGGGGTGTGTCCTGCAACTTTCGCCAATTTGTCTCTTGACCATCCGTCACGAGCACGACTACAAAGCGACCCAGCCTTGGTTCCTCCTGGGTTAATTCCCTCAGCCGTTGTTCCACAAACTGAAGTGCTGTGCGCCAATCCGCCGCCGTGTCGCGGCAGCGCAAGCGGTTCAACTCCGCGAGGAAATCGCCCTTGTTGTAAGCGGCCTGCCGCACCGCCCATCGCACAGGTGTTGCCCCTCTCAAAAGGAGAAAGGCATCGCCATCTGGGGTTGATTGGACAATATTTCGAATCCTTTCAAGGGCAACCTCAAAGAGGGTTCCCTCATTTCGTGTGTATTGCATGGAAAGAGAATCGTCAATAACGAAAACCCATCCCGTGGCTTCGTGATAAGCCTGTGCCACGATGGGCTTCTGAAATGTCGGGCGAGCGGCTGCAAAGACCACTAAAAGTATTGCCAAGACCCTCAAGAATAGCAAAAGGTATTGTCGAAGGAGGATTCGCCGTCGCTCCGTCCTCAGTGCTGCCAAAACGAAATCGGCTGCTGCCCACTCGAGATCGTGATACCGGTGTCGGCGCCATAAGTGAATGAGAATGGGAATAAGGGCGGCAACAGCCCAACCCAACATCGCAGGTTGGAGAAACGCGAACCCCAAAGTCACCAGACCGCCCTGAAGCATAGTTCTCTCATCGCGCGCCGGGATTAAGTTAAGTAAGGAACATCCTACCTCCGCCCACAGCGGGCCCTGAACGACACGAACTCCCGCAAAACCTTGTCAAATCTGTTGATCGTTTCCACAAACACATAATCCACGCCGCTATCGTGACATATCTTCTGCAACTGAAGGCAAAATTGACGAAACCTTGTTTGGTACGCACGGCGTAACCATGCCGGATCAACCGCCAGCGTTGCGCCGCCTTCGAGCCCTCTTAACACGACAGGTTTCTCGATATCAAACGTCACCTCCTGGCGATCGACAATCTGAAAAACGATGACATCGTGCCGCTGGAATTTGAGATGCTTCAGTCCCTTCTCAACCTCGGAAAGATCTGTGAAGAAATCGCTGAGCAGAATCACCATGCCCCGCTGCTTGGCCCGTTCTGCAATCTCGCTTAAAACACCACCCAATCCCGTCTTACCTAATGGCTGGAATTGCTCAAGAACGCTAATGATATTGCTCCATTGGGGCATGCCGGCCTCAGGCTTGAGGTGGGTGAGGACCTTCTCGGAAAAGATGGTCAGACCGACTCGATCTTGCTGATTTAGCAAGATGTACGCCAAAGCAGCCGCCGCACACTGGGCATATGCCCACTTGCTGAGTGGGCTACCTTTGCTTTGGAACTTCATGCTCTCGCTGGAGTCCACCAGAAGATAACACGAGAGGTTGGTCTCCTGTTCAAATTGTTTGATGTAAAACTTGTCGGTTCGACCAAAGACCTTCCAATCCACATAGCGAAGGTCATCGCCCGGTGAATATTCGCGGTGTTCGGCAAACTCCACCGAAAACCCATGAAACGGACTACGGTGCAAGCCCGTGACGTGCCCCTCAACTATGCCACGGGCACGAAGGACAAGTCCGTTGATGCCAGCCAAGACTTGTGGTTCAAGAAAGCTTGCGGAGTATCCCACGGGCGATCAAAGCATCCTCAGGGTTACCGATGGAATCCAGGAGACGGCAAATGATATCGTCTGGTTTCAGACCTTCTGCCACGGCATTGAAACTTAGGATGATCCGATGCCGTAGTACTGGCAGGACTACGGCCCGTATGTCCTCAATATCAATGGCGGGACGCGCATGCAAGGCGGCTCGTGCCTTGGCGGCCAAAACCAGGCATTGCGTGGCCCGCGGCCCCCCACCCCAGGTGACATAATCTTTCACGAATTTCGGACCATCAGGAACTTGCGGACGACTCCAGCGCGTGATTTTGACGGCATATCGGGCAACATGCTCCGGCACCGCGATGCGACGCACCACTCGCTGAAGTTTGAGCACATCTTCGCCCGTCAAAACCGACTCTACCGTCATGGATATGTCCGACGTGGTACGCAGGACGATATCCATTTCTTCATCTTCCGTGGGATAGTCGATCTGGATATTCATCATGAACCGGTCCAGTTGGGCCTCTGGAAGGGGATAGGTTCCTTCCTGCTCGATCGGATTTTGAGTCGCTAGGACATAAAAAGGCGGTTCTAAGGGGTGACGCTTGCCCCCCACCGTGACTTGATATTCCTGCATCGCCTCGAGCAATGCCGCCTGGGTCTTGGGAGGCGTACGATTGATCTCGTCGGCCAGCACCAAATTGGCAAAAATAGGCCCCGGCAAAAATCGCAATTCCCTAACCCCGGTGGCCTTGTCCTCCTGGATTACCTCTGTGCCCGTAATATCTGAGGGCATTAAGTCGGGCGTAAATTGGATACGATTGAATCGTAGCGACAAACACGATGCCAAGGTACGGATCATCAACGTCTTGGCCAATCCCGGAACACCAACCAACAGGCAATGGCCACGAGCAAACAGACCGATCATCAATTGCTCGATGACGGTCCCTTGCCCCACGATAACCTTGCCCATTTCGGCGCATAGCTTTTGATAAGCATCCGCCAAGAATCCCAACGATTTACGATCGTCATCTGACATGCGTGGTAAATCTCCCAATGTCCATCGGCAACAAGGTGAGCGCACTCATATCTTGCGGAAACCTACGTGCCGTTAACCAATCACTTGGGGTTTGTCTCGGGAGTGGCTGAAAACGAAGGTGCCACGTTTTTGCTGTACCAACTTCGCAGAAGTTTCGCCCGGTCAGTTAACTCAGGTGTTCGACGGCGGTCTTGGGGATCGGGCCCATGTTCTACGCTCCAGCCATCCCACTCACGAAATGCGTGATAGGCCCAATCCCAACCGTTTTCTTCAAATATGTCAATGCAGTCTTTCAGGTATTG
>JAKPII010000149.1 GCA_029549885.1 Planctomycetota bacterium | reverse complement strand
CACCTGCCGCGGCAATAAGGGGCGTGGGATATACGCTGATGGACAATCGCAGCCGGTGTTAGAGGAAAACCTGTGTGAAGGGAACACTTGGTCAGGGATTTCGTACTATGGCAATGCCTCGGGGAAGGCGTGGAAAAACGCTTGTCGCGGGAATGGGCTGCATGGGATATACGCTGATGGACAATCGCAGCCGGTGTTGGAGGAAAATCTGTGTGAGGAAAACGGGGATTGTGGAATCGCGTATTTTGGTAGCGCTTCGGGGACGTCGCGTCGGAACACCTGCCGCGGAAACAAGCGGTATGGGGTGTATGCGGGTGAACGGGCGCAGCCGGTGTTGGAAGAAAACCTGTGCGAGGAAAACGATTGGTCGGGAATTGCCTGTGAGGGGAGTGCACGCGGGACGTCGCGTCGGAACACCTGCCGCGGGAATAAGGTACACGGGGTGTGGGTGGGTGAACGGGCGAAGCCCGTGCTGGAGGAAAACGTGTGTGAGGGAAACGTGGATTGCGGGATCGCGTACTTTCGCAGTGCTTCGGGGAAGGCGCGGAAGAACACCTGCCGCGGGAATAAGCTGCATGGGATATACGCTGGTGAACAATCGCAGCCGGTGTTAGAGGAAAACCTGTGTGAGGAAAACGGCGATAGCGGCATTGCGTACTTCCGCAGTGCTTCGGGTAAGGCGTGGAGGAACACGTGCCGCGGGAATAAGAACTACGACATCTACGTTGGAAAGAGTGCGTCGCCATCGTTGCAGGAAAATAGCTTGGAGAAACGAAGTGACAAAAACACGGCGAAACAAGAGAGTGGCTAAATAGTGTTCTGCCGGAAGCGTAGTCAATCGTCGGGGCAACCCCCTGTGGTTGCCCCATTTGTCCGCAGCGCCGGTGGTTTGCGTTTGGCCGGGCCCGGATTGTTTGGATTTCACACGCACCCGGGCGTTATTAACGCTAATCGCATTTTGGGGCAGGCACGGGGGCCTGCCCCTACGGTTGTTGGTTTTCTATTCGCGAAGCCGTAGGGGCAACCCCCTGTGGTTGCCCTCGTCGTCCGCATGGCTGGTGGTTTGCGTTTGGCCAGGTGCCCAGGTTGTTTGGATTTCGTACTGACCCGCGGGGTATTTGTGCTGCGGGGCAGGCACAGGGGCCTGCCCCTACGGTTCTGATGGGCCCCTATTCGCCATGGTCAACGGGTATATCGAACCGGACGGCGACGACCGCGTCCCTCCCACGGGCGCGCAGAAAAACGCGGTGGACGCGACGGAGCGAGTCCCTCCCAAAACGGCGGTGGTGGAGGGCCACGCTTCGTCTTGGGCAGCTTGACCATTTCCCTGTACGTGTACCTTGTACGTGCTTGCGTTGTGGCATCCTCTCGGGCAAACTGAGATTTACGCAAGATGACGGTACTTGGCATCGATCAGTGGCGAAGAAAGTGAGCCCCGTCCCGTGTCAACTGTAAGGAGTTCTCTGCCCTGGAGTGTAGTATTTCCGCATCAAAGGTGTCCGCATCGCAAACGAAAACCTTGATCGTTTCCCAAAAGGAGGTGACATGCACCACCGCATATTTCCAGCCCTTAAGCGAACGGTTTCTGAGATCGGAATTGGCACATGGCAACTCGGTGGCACCGAGTGGGGTGATGTTCCCGAGGATGAGGCCCTGGAGACGCTGGCCGCGGCAGCCGACGCCGGTGTGACGTTTATCGACACGGCCGACATTTACGGTCTTGGGCGGAGCGAATCTCTCATTGGTCGTTTTCTGAAAGGCCGCCCGGATAAGGACCGATTCGTTGTCGCGACGAAACTCGGTCGTCACCCCGAACCGGGCTGGCCCGCTAACTTTACCCGCGAGGTTGTCCGAAAGCACACGGAGGACTCTTTGCGACGCCTGGGGGTCGATGTGATCGACTTGACGCAAACCCACAGTTTGCCCTTGGAAGTTATGCGGGATACGGGGATTTTCGATTTCTTGCGCGAATTGCGGGACGAAGGCAAAATCCGCGCCTTTGGAGCGAGCGTGGAAAGTGTCGAAGAAGGCCTGTTCTGTCTTGGCATCGAAGGAATGGCTTCACTTCAGATCATTTTCAACATCTTTCGTCAGAAACCGATCGACGCCCTTTTCGATCAGGCACATCAAAAGGGGGTTGCTCTGATTATTCGGCTGCCTTTAGCCAGTGGTTTGTTGGCGGGGAAGTTCACACGAAACACCACGTTTCCGCCCAACGATCATCGTGCGTTCAACAGGGATGGTCAGAAGTTCAATGTGGGAGAGACATTTGCGGGGTTGCCCTTTGAAAAAGGGCTGGAGTTGGTGGAGCAGATTCGGCCATGGGTCCCTTCCGGGATGACGATGGCCCAAATGGCCCTCCGCTGGTGTTTGGATTTCGAGGCCGTGACGACCGTCATCCCCGGGGCAAAGCGACCCGACCAAGCCCGCGCCAACGCCGCTGCCAGTGATTTGCCCACGCTCCCGCCAATCTTGCACAACCGCCTGGGACGATTGTACGAAAGCCAGGTGGCTATGCATATCCGCGGCAAATATTGAAAAGGGGTTTGCTTTGCCGACGGGGGTTGTGGCGGGCACCGCCGGTTCCCCTCCACCGGCGAAAAAGCACTTTCCGAGGGACGTTTGGACGCGATATGATGACGAAAGGCGTTTTCGTCATCCCGTTTGGTGTTGCGCTGTCGGGAATTCATCTTTCTGCCCACCGGCGCCGACGCGAATTGTAAGTCGCGGCCGGAATGGATTATTGCCCTGGCGACGTGATGCAAGAGGAGTGAGGAGGGCATGAAACGTTGCGAACGTATGAGACCAATCATACTCGTCATCGCCATTTGTGTGGTAATGAGTTTTTGCGCCGGCGCGAATCTCCTGGCCGAGGAAGTACCTCAGGCGACCGTCCGGTACAACGCCGCAGCGCGACTACATAATCTCCAATCCTGGGATCTGGCAGCAACGGAGTGGCAAGGTTTCATTGAGGGGTTTCCCAATGACCCTCGGGTGGGGCGGGCATATCACTATTTGGGGGTCTGTTTGTACAATCAGCAGCAGTACGAAAAGGCGGCCGAGGCCTTTCGACAGTCGCTGACCAAGGAACTTGAGAGCGATCTGCGCGAACTTTCTCTGTTATACCGAGGGATTGCCCTATTCGATGCGGCTCAAAACGGCAAGGCGGAATTGTATGACGCGGCCCGTTCTGCCTGCCAAGAGTATCTGAAAACCTATCCCAGGGGAAAGCATGCGGGTGAAGCGGCGTACTATGCGGCCGAATGCCTCTACTTTCAGGACCGCAAAGAGCAGGCCGCGCAGGCTTACCGGAGTTTTCTTCAACAGTTCCGTGATCATCCGCGGACCCCCGAGGTCTTGTTAGCCCTGGGAGTGTGTGAGGAAGAATTGGGGAATCGTCAGGCGGCGCTGAAGGACTATCAGACTTTTTTGCAGCAATACGCGCAGCATCCGCGGGCTACGGAGGTTCAGTATCGTTTGGGAGAGGTCTTGTACGCCTTGGGCAATTTCGCTGAGGCGGAACTTGCCTTTCGCAAGGCCGGGGCTGATTCGCGTTTCGCTGATGCCGACTTGGCCGTGATCCGTACTGGGGATGCCCTTGTCCAATTGAAGAGGTTTGAGGAAGCGGCTCAGCAGTACGCCGGCGTGGAAAAGCGGTTCCCGCAGTCCTCACGACTGGCTCAAGCGATTCTGGCGGCGGGCCGATGTTATTACCTTGCCGGTAATTATGATTCGGCAATTCCTCTCTTGGTGCGCGCGTCGCAAAGCGGTGAGGTGCAGGCCGAGGCCTTCCATTGGTTGGCCCGCTGTTACCTCAAGAAGAAACAGCCTGAACAAGTGCTCGCCACATTGCGGGAAGAGATTATCGGTAACGCGCCCGCACCTTGGGGAGCCCATCTGAGATTGGATCTGGCCGATGCCTTATACGAGATTCAGGAACGTCGGGCAGAGGCCATTCAGGGATACGCCCGGGCTGCGGAACTGGCCCGCCAAAGTAAGGACCACGATTTGGCGGGTGATGCCCTCTACGCGGCGGCGCACACGGCGCTCACGTTGGGACGCCTTGCGGAGGCGCGCCAATATGCGGCAGATTTTCAGTCGCAGTACAGCAATCACGCACTGGCGGCCGATGTCTTGCAGATTCTGGCTGAGTGCGATCTAGCCGAGGGCAAGCACGATGCGGCCTATCAGACTTATGAGAAGCTTCTCCAAGGTTTCCGCACTCATCCCCAGGCCAACTTGTGGCGGCTTCGTCAAATCATGGCACTCCAGCTTAGTGGAAAGCATGCAGACGTGATCAAACGGGTCGAAGCCATCCTCCCGCAACTTCAGGATAAAGCCGATCAGGGCACGGCCTATGCCTTGTTGGGAGCCAGTCAGCTTGAACTAGGACGATTGAAGGAGGCCCAGGAATCGCTCCTCCTCGCCCTCAGTCGCGACCCTCAAGGTTCACAGGCAGACAAGAGCCTCCTGCTTCTCGCCTCGGCGTATTTTCGACAAGGACGCCCACAGGATGCGCGGACAACGATCGAGAAACTCATTAAGGATTTCCCACGTAGCCCGGTACTCGATCGGGCGTATTACCGCCTTGGCGAATACTGTTTTGCCTTGGGTGATTGGGCAGCCGCCGAAGCTGCCTATCGGCAGGTGATCGAACGGTTTTCGCAAAGTCCCCTTTTGCCGGCTGCCACGCACGAATTGGCTTGCACGCTCATCAAGGCCAATCGCTTTGCTGAGGCTGAGAAAATCCTGCTTGACACTCTTCAACGGTTTCCCAACGATGCCATCACGCCGCGATCTCGATACGTGCTCGGTGTCCTGTATAGCCAGACCAATCAATCTGCGCGGGCAGAGGAGATGATTCGCAAGGCCTTGGAGGGTGGTTTGCAAGGCACGGAGCGCGCCACGGCCCGCTACACACTTGGCTTGGTGACAAGTGCCCAAAAGCGGTACGAC
>JAKPII010000134.1 GCA_029549885.1 Planctomycetota bacterium | reverse complement strand
GTGGGAAGACACCAGCCTGCGGTCCGCTGCCAGCAACCGGCGGAGCTGTTTTCCCTCCACGGGGGCGCCGCTTCGCTGCCCCATTACCGGCAGTTAATCCACGAGGCCACCGACGGTCGGCAGCCCGCGGCACATGGCCTTCTGGCCGAAACGGTTGAGGTTCAGCGGCAGACCAAAGAACATCTCTCGCGGCTTGAGAAGGTCTTGGCCACTTCCGATGAGGAGAAGCAATTTCCACAAACGAATTTCGGCCGACAACTTGCTTGTCTGACCCGATTGGTGCGGGCGGACTTAGGCATTCGCATCTTTTGCCTGGACTTGGGCGGGCAGGGGCCGGGGACTTTCGACACCCACGCCCTTCAGGCAGCCAATCATGGGGAACTGTTGGCGGAACTCGCCCAGGGGTTGGCCTTGCTTGCCGACGTCCTCAAAAACGATGGCCTCTTTGATCGTGTGGTGATTTATACCTACTCGGAGTTCGGACGAACCATCCGCGAGAATGGCCGAAAGGGGACCGATCACGGTGCCGCCGCCCCTGTTTTCGTTCTAGGTGGCAAGGTGAAAGGCGGTTTGGTGGGAAAGCACCCGCCGCTAGATGTACCCGAAAAAGGGGGCGTGCCACATCACACCGATTTCCGCAGCCTTTATGCGACGTTTCTCGACCGGTGGCTTCATGTGCCCAGTGAACGTGTCCTGGGGCGAAGTTTGGGACACCTTCCCCTTTTCGCGTGATGTTGGGCGGTGGAGGCCGTCGCGCCGTCGTGGCCGGGCCGGCAAAAAGGCCAATCTCTTTCAGATTCGGCGTCGGCAATCTATGATGGGAAGAAACGTCCATTTGCTGTGAGAGAACCTTAACGGAGAGCCCCTTGTTTGCCGGTCCCATTTTTACCCGTGAGTTGGCCATTTGTCCGCGCCGCAAGCAATTTTTCATCGCGCGGACGGCTTATGGTGCGATTTTGTTGCTCCTTTTGTGCACGGCCTGGCTCGTCGTCACAGGGACCCAATACATTCGCGATGTGGGGGATTCTGCCCGATTTGGCGCGGCATGGTTTCAGATTGCGGCCCCGCTCCAAGTGATTCTGGCGATTTTTACTTCCGCCCTAGTGGCCGCGGCCAGTATTTGTCAGGAGAAAGACAAACGGACATTCGATCTGCTCCTGGTGACCGATCTACGGAATACGGAGCTCGTGCTCGGGAAGCTCCTCAGTAGCCTGGTGACCCTGTTTGCCGCCTTTGTGGGGGGTATTCCCGTCTATTTCTTTGCTGGGCTCTTGGGGGGAATCTCTTACGGGCAGATTTTGCGAGTGACGCTCGTCACCGTGGTTGCCCTGCTTGGCGGAGGAAGCCTCGGGGCCCTGATCGCCTTCTGGCGGGAGAAAACCGTCCAAGCGATCACCCTGACCGCGATGGGTGTCGTCTTCTGGTTAGGGTTCGGTGAATTGGCCGCGTGGATTGGGCGATCTGAAATCCTTTGGGGATTGACGGGCCAAACCCTCGCTGTGGCGATCAGTCCCTGGCGGGCCATGCTCGAGGCGGCTAAGCCACTGCTCGTGGAGACGCCTTCGCTGGGCGTCTTGCGGTACGATCTGTCACTCTTCTTCGTCGTGAATGGGGCCGCTGTCATCCTGATGAACGCCATTGCCATTGCGGGCGTGCGACACTGGAACGTGGTGCGCGATCCCCATCGGATCATCCCGGAAGAGTTGCCCGACGAGCAAGGCGAGGACCTCAAAGAAGACTCGGCTTCAACCAGCGGAGCAGGAAAAGGGACCACCACGGAGGCGGATCGCGAGCAGCGCAGGTCTCGCCTGGCCCGACTGCACGCTGCCCCTGGTCGGGCCCGGGAAGTCTGGGACAATCCGGTACTCTGGCGAGAACTGTGCACCTGGGCGTATGGGCGAAAGATTCTTATCGTGCGGCTGGTGTATATCCTTTTGTTCTGCTTGGCGGCTGTAGGATTACACTTTGTTGGCGAAACCCCCGACGGTTTGAATTCTGCGGCAATTGCCGCCATTAGCATCCCCTTGCTCATGCTCAGCTTGGTCTTGGTCAATACCCAGGCCGTCACTTCGCTTACTACCGAGCGCGACGGGCGAACGCTGGACACCCTGCTGGTCACCGACATTTCACCGCGGGAGTTCATCTTTGGAAAACTTCTGGGAACGTTCTACAACACCAAGGAAGTTCTCGTCCTTTCCACCTTGCTGTGTATTTGGTTCTGGTGGCGGCGCTGGCTAACGCTGGAGGACACAGTTTACCTTGTCGTGGGCTTGTGGGTCTTGTTTGGGTTTGTGGCCATGCTGGGTGTTCATGCGGGCCTCAATTACGTTAATTCCCGACATGCCATTGCCACGAGCTTGGGTACGGTGTTTTTTCTGTTTGTGGGCGTGGCCGTGTGCATGCGGGTGATGCTGGCCTTCAGCGGTTCGTTCCAGGCCCAACTTCATCCCTTCTTGGCCTTCATGATTGGTGGTGGGGCGGGGCTATACATGGCCTTGGGTGTCCGCAATCCCTCAAATGCCATCGCCTTAGCTTCGTTTGCCTGTCCTTTGGCGACTTTTTATGCCTTGACCAGTCTGTTCCTTGGGCAAACGCATTTGGTCTTTGTGACGATTGTGGCGGCCTACAGTTTCGCCACGGCGGCCATGCTGATCCCCGCCCTGGATGAATTCGATGTTGCCACCGGCCGAACGTCGTTGGACGAAACATGACCATGGAAGTGATGGCGGAAACGACATCGTCCCTTGGTTGAGGAGTCATACGAGATCGTGGCGCTGGTGCTATCGGCCTTGCCGTTTCTGATTGTGATGGGGCTGCTTGGAGTGATGTCGGCCTGCTTCTCCGCGGCGGAGGCTGCCTTCTTTTCGCTCCGCAAACAGGATCAGGCCGCACTCCGACGAAGTGGCGCCGCCGGTCAGCTTGTGATTGGGCTACTAAAGGATGTGGAACAGCTTTTGACGGCCATCCTCTTTTGTAATCCCCTCGTCAATATTGCCTATTTTGCCGTTTCCTCCATTGTCACGTTGACCTGGCAGCGGATGGGAGCCACGGCCGAGGCCGGTGTCTTCGCAAGTGTCTCGGTGTTGTCGCTGATCCTTTTCAGCGAAATGTTTCCCAAAAGCGTCGCCATCTCTTGGCCGCAGGGCGTCGCCCAGCTCCTGGCCGTCCCCATCTGGATCGCCGTTCGCCTGACGCAGCCTTGGCTTCCCTTCTTTCGATCGGCTGCCATCACGATTCGCCGCATCCTTTGGCCGCGTTTTCGACCGGAGCCTTATCTTCGTGTCCGCGACCTGGAGCAAGCCTTTGACTTTTCACGCGAAAGTGGTGTGGTCCTCGAGCAGGAACATCAAATCCTCCAGAATCTTGTGCAGCTCTCCGAGCTGAAATCGGAAGAGGTCATGCGACCGCGAACGGAGGTGCCCATCTTTCACCGTCCTTTGCAGCGAGATCAACTTGGCCAGGAGCTACCTTCCAGTGGCTACTTCTTGATCGTTGAAGACGAGGACGAGGCCTTTACCCGGGCGCTCTCCCCTGACCAATTGCTTCAGGCATTGGCGGATCAGCCTGAGGATGGTCCCTCGGCGACAAAAACGGACTCTGAATCGTGTCCCGGTGCCGACCAGACGGCAGAGGACCTCGCGAAATGGGCGGAACCCGTCGTGTACGTCCCGTGGTGCGTTTCCGCCGCCCAAGTCTTGGACCTCTTGGTCGAGGAGAATCGGGCGGTTGCGGCGGTCGTCAATGAATATGGGGAAACGGTGGGGATTATCACGCTGGATGACCTTTTGCGGCGGATTTTTGCCCCGGAAAGCAGTCGCAGCGAGTCGCTTTACAAGCGACGTTCCATCCAAAATGTGGGGCCAAACGTCTGGCATGTGACGGGCCTGACGAGTGTGCGGCGGTTGGCCCGCTACTTTGGCATCGATCCCCCGCCCGGCTCGAGCCTGACGGTTGGTGGGATCTTTCAGGAAAAACTGGGCAGGGTGGCCAAGCAGGGTGATACGTGCACCTGGGGACCCTTCGTCCTTAAGGTTCTACAAATGGGTCGCCACGGGGCTGTGCTGGTAGAAGTCAGGCCGTCCCAGGAGGGACCGAAGGAGGTCGGCGAATGATCGTCCTGGGACTTATCTCCTTTGCCGTGGGATTGTTCCTCAGTGCCCTATTTAGCGGTTCCGAGACGGGTTTTTACCGTGTAGCCCGGCTCCGCCTTCGGGTGGCCGCCGTCACGGGTGACTGGATTTCCCAAGCTATTCTCTGGGTTTCGTACCATCCCTCCCTCTTTATTGCCACGGCCTTGGTGGGGAATAACCTGGCCAATTACCTCTTATCGTTTGCCACAGTGTTGCTGGCCCAGGCCTTCACTGCAAGTCCCCAGGGATGGACGGAAATCCTGGCAACCATGATCATGGCCCCGGTGGCTTTTGTGTTGGGGGAACTGCTCCCGAAGCGGCTCTTTCTTTTGGCCCCATTCACACTGCTTCGTTACACCGGGCCGCTGTTCTTGGTCTTTACCGTTGTCCTGGCACCGGTTTCGGTGATCTTGTGGATCTGGAATCGCTTCCTGGCCCTTTTGATCCCCACGCCGCCTGAAATCGCCCAATCGCAGATCAGGGGCTGGGAATTGCGCCACATTGTGGAAGAAGGCGAACACGCCGGGCTGATGACCAATAGCCAGGTTCGTCTTGCCAATGTAATCCTGCAAGCGGGGACGCGGCCAATCAAGGAGTGGATGCATCCGCTTGGCGAATTGGCAACTGTACCGCTCGACGCACCACCGGAAAAGAACGCGGAGCTTCTCTGTCGGGGCAAACGCTTTCTGCTCGTTACCCATCCCCAGGCGGCCCATCGCGTGGTGGGCTACGTGGATCTCGCCCAGTGGGTGTTGATGCCCGATCGTCCCCTGCGCGAGGTGACGCGACCTTTTTTGCGAGTCCTTCCCACCGAGCGACTGGTGAGCGTGTTGCAATTGATGTATCAACACGGTCAAAAATTGGCCCTTGTGATCGACGGCAAGGACCAAGCGGTGGGAGTCGTTTGGGAACAAGAGTTGCGCCGTTTCTGCCTGACTTCGTCATGACCTGTGCCGATTGTCATCCCGAGCCGCCGGCGTAAGCGGGTGATGGTTTTCGATAGACCATGCGTCATCTCGTCTGCCTGGTCCTATCGCTGTGCGTATTCCAATCCTTGTTGGGGATACCCAATGGGTAGCGCCCATAACCCTATAGATTGGCGCGGCCACGAGGGGCCATGGTCCTCCATCGCTGGCAGGCGCAACCCTTGTGGTCGCTCTTTTTTGCTTTTGAGCCAATCCCATAATCTCCCCTCGCCCGTTCGGCGGGAGAGGGGCGGGGGTGAGGGTAGCTCGAATCGCTGCCGGTTTTCTCGATCAACTCCGACGATCGCTTGCCCTCACCCCAACCCTCTCCCGGAGGGAGAGGGGGACTTTTTGGCATAGACTCTTCACGAATGGGCAGGCACAAGGTCGTCCCCTACGCATGGCTGGAAAACCTGCTGGCGACAACAACACGCGACAACGTCACGGTGGGGGCTAGCGATTACACGATTGGGGCTGGACGTTATGGGGCAGGCACAGGGGCCTGCCCCTACCGGGATGGCTGCAACGCGGGGACCTCGTTGAGAACGCCCGGTTCGTCGAATTATCATGATAAGGCCCTCAGCGTCATATCGCTTGCATGATTCTTGGTCTTTTGGAAGAGGTGATGACGAGCGTGTTACCTGCACTTTTGGCGATGTTTCCCCTGCTTCTGGTTTTTGTGCTGCTCGTGGGTTGGCAATGGCCGGCCCGGCGTACCATGCCGCTGTGCTATGTCGCGACACTCATCATCGGGGCGTTTTATTGGCAGATGACCTGGTCGCGGATTCTGGCGGCCACGGTGGAGGGCCTAATTATTGCCCTGATGCTCCTTTATATCATCTTTGGGGCCTTGCTGTTGCTGGCCATGCTGAAGCATTCGGGGGCCGTCTCGGCCATTCGCGATGGCTTTCGGAAAATCTCTCCAGATCGTCGCATTCAAGCGGTGATTGTCGGTTGGGCATTCGGTAGTTTTATTGAAGGGGCCTCCGGATTTGGCACACCGGCGGCTGTGGCCGGTCCCCTCTTGGTGATCCTCGGGTTTCCGCCCTTGGCGGCCGCAACGGCCACGGTCACGATCCAAAGCACGCCGGTTTCCTTTGGTGCGGTGGGCACTCCCATCCTCGTTGGTGTCAACAAGGGCCTGCAGGACCAACCGACCGTGCTTACCTACCTCGCCGAGCAAGTGTCGGGCCAAGGCCTGTCCCCCGCCGCGGCTTTTGAGCAGTTGCTCTACAGCATTGGGTGCCGCGTTGCCATCATTCACGGGCTGATTGGGCTCCTCATCCCGTTTTTCGTGGTCTGCCTGTTGACCCGCTTTTTTGGGGCCCGTCGCTCATGGCGGGAAGGCCTTGAGGTGTGGAAGTTCTGCCTCTTTTCCGGTCTGGCGTTTTGCGTTCCGTATGTGACCTTTGCCTGGGTCCTAGGCCCCAAATTTCCTTCGCTCCTGGGAGGACCGGTCGCCCTCATCTTGACCACCCTGGCCGCCCGCGCCGGCTGGTTCCAACCCAAGAAACCATGGGATTTTGCCGAAAGCCCGACGGAGAATCCGGGGCATCGGGCCGTGGGTGAGGCCGTCACGGCGTCGTGGAACGCGGGCGTTTGGTGGGCATGGCTTCCCTATGTTGTTGTGGCGGGACTCCTGGTCTTGGAACAGTGGAATCCGATAAAAAACACCCTTGCGCGGGCCAACTGGGAATGGACAATTGCCGCCTCAGAAGTCACCAGCCAGGCGATCGTGGCACGCTGGAATATCCTCGCATCGCCGGGGACGGCCTTTTTCCTCGCCGTTCTGTTCACCATCGTGCTGTTCGCCATTCCCCGCGAAAGCTTACAGAAAGCGTTTGGAGAAGCCGGGCAAAAGACGTTTGCTGCCGCACTGGCCCTGGTGTTTGCTGTCCCTGCCGTGCGGATTTTCATCCAGTCAAATGTTAACGGGGCAGGATTGGCCAGCATGCCGCAAGAGCTGGCCGCCGCTGTGTCCCAATGCGTCGGAGGGGTTTGGCCAGCCTTTGCCGCAGGGATCGGGGCACTTGGGGCTTTCATCGCCGGGAGCAACACCATCAGCAACATGACGTTTGCCCTCTTTCAATTTGAAGTCGCCCTACGAAGCAGTTTGGACCCCCTTTGGATTGTGGCCCTTCAAGCCGTGGGCGGGGCCGCCGGAAATATGGTGTGCGTCCACAACGTGGTGGCTGCTGCGGCCACGGTGGGGATTATCGGCCAGGAGGGGAGCATCATCCGGAAAACCATGATTCCAACGATCTACTATCTCATAGCTGCCGGCATCTTGGGACTCGCTTTTTGCCACTGACCCCTAGGGAGGGACGCGCTCACTGGCGTCAAACGTGTTTTTTCACGCGGGAGGGACGCCGTCCCCGGCGTCCTGTCGTTTGGGAGGGACGCCGTCCTCGCGTCCTGCCGTATGCGAGTTACGCGGTCCCCCGCGTCCGACATTCTGGAAAAACGCATTTTTTCGCGTCCACCATGTCACTCAAGGCAACTTGCGAGAAGACGTACCGACAGGATATCCTTGGGACAATGTGGGGTTTCTCGAGCGTCTAAAGAGAACCGTCGGCCGCTGACTTTGTCCTGGAACACCACGCGGACCGTGCAAATTTCGCAAACAACCGCAGTCGGTTCATGTCTTCGAAATCAAGATTGAGCGATCGGATAACGTCCTGGGTTATACGCGTTGGGACTTTAGAGCCTATCCCTCAATCACCCCTCTCCCGTTCGCCGGGAGAGGGACCGGGGGTGAGGGGGGCTCCAATCGCCACTGGTTTTCTCGATCGACTCCGACGATGGCCTGCCCTCACCCTAACCCTCTCCCAGCGGGAGAGGGAACTTTGGGATAGGCTCTTAGCGGCGACTTTGCTTTTTTGGTGTATCGCCTGCTACACAACATGTGCCGAGGACTCATCACCTCGGTCGCCGCTGCGCTGGGCGGCGGATGCTGAAGGCGGTGCCCCGTATATCTTTCAGGACCCCAATAATCCGCAGCAGGTGATCGGTTTTGAGGTCGATCTGGCGAAGGCCCTTGCGGAAAAACTTGGCCGCCCCGTGGAGTGGGTTCAGTACGACTATATGAGTCTTGTGGCGGGTCTTCAGCGGGGCGACTTTGATTTTGCCATGAACGGTCTGGAGGTGACGCCAGATCGGGCAAAAGTTGTGAGGTTCTCGCGACCGTACTATGTTTATACCCTTCAGCTTGTGGTCAGGGCTAATGAAACCCGCTTCAGCAATTTGGACGAACTTCTCGCCCTGGGCGGAACGGTCGGCACGCTGGAGGAGACGGCGGCCCAGCGCCTCCTGGAGGGGATGGGCTTCCAACCCAAGCTGTACGGCAATCAGACGGAGCCTTATCTCGACCTGGAATTGGGGCGGATTGATGCCGTTCTCATGGATCTGCCGATTGCCGTCTATTTCGCTAAGCCAAATCCTAAGCTCAAGTTCCTCGGGGAGCCCCTGGGGGAAGGATATTATGCGATTGCCTTCCGTCCCGAAGATGAAGAGCTCGCGGTGGCGGTCGATCAGGCCCTGACGGAATTAATCGCGGAGGGTCAAATACGGGCGATCTACGAGAAATGGGGCCTTTGGAACACCGCTCAGGAAAAGCTGCTCCAAGCGGAGATCATTGACGTCATTGCCCAGGCCCGCCAAAAGTGGACGTTGAGGCGATACTTCCCGCTCTTGTTGCGAGGAGCCTGGGTGACAACCTATCTGTCGGTGCTGAGCATGCTGCTGGCCATGATCCTGGGCCTGCCGATCGCCCTGGCCCGACTTTTTGGTTCGTTACCGATCCGTTGGCTGGCCGTTGCGTATGTGGAGTTTTTCCGCGGTATTCCCATCTTGCTCCTGCTGTTCTTCTTGTACTACGGATTGCCCACGATTGCCGACCAGTACGGGCTGCCGTTTACCTTTCGTCTGTCACCCATCACGGCGGCCATTTTGGGATTTGGGCTTAATTACGCCGCTTACGAGGCCGAGATTTATCGTGCAGGAATTCGGTCCATCCCTTCGGGACAGTGGGAGGCGGCGGCCTCGCTGGGGATGGGGCGCGTGTTAACCTTCCGCCGGATCATCCTTCCCCAAGCAATTCGCGTGATTCTCCCCCCGATGACGAACGACTTTATTGCGCTTTTTAAGGATACGAGCATCGTCAGCATTGTCGCCGTAGTAGAATTAACCAAGCAGTATCAAATTTTAGCGAAATCCAGTCTAAAATATTTGGAGATCGGCTTGGTGACAGCCCTGCTGTACCTGATCCTTTCGGTTCCGTTGGGTGCTCTTTCCCGGCATCTCGAAGCTCGGTGGGGAAAAGGCCAGTGAATAAAGACGAGTTCAGCATCGAAGTTGAAGACCTGTGCAAGCGGTTCGGTCATCGGACGATTCTGCACAAGGTGGCGTTTCGCGTGGATCGGGGCGAAACGGTGGCCATCATCGGCCCAAGTGGGGCTGGGAAATCGACCCTCCTACGTTGCCTCAACGGCTTGTGCAATTTTGACGGCGGGACAATCCGCGTGGGCTCGCTTGTTTTGCGTTCCGGGCGCCGACCGGCCCCCTTCGCTACGCTTCGTCAGATTCGCCAGCGCCTGGGCATGATCTTTCAGGATTTCCAGTTGTTTCCCCATCTGACGGTCCTCCAGAATGTCACCGAGGCCCCCATTCATGTGCTGGGCGTGGCCCGGCGGGATGCAGAGCGGCAAGCTCAGGCCCTCCTCGACCGCGTGGGGTTGGCGGATCATATTCATGCCTTTCCGCAACAGCTTTCCGGGGGACAAAAGCAGCGGGTAGCCATTGCCCGCGCCTTGGCGATGAATCCCTTTGGCCTGCTCTGTGACGAGATCACCAGCGCCCTCGATCCGGAACTTAAGGCGGAGGTCCTGGCGGTGTTGGAGGGCCTTCGCCGCGATGGAATGACGCTCATTTTGGTAACACACGAAATGGCGTTTGCCCAGCGGGTTGCCGATCGTATCATCGTTCTGGTTGACGGCGAGATTGTGGAAGATGGTCCACCGGCTCGCGTCTTCAGGACTCCCGAACATCCCCGCACAACTCGCTTTCTGGAACAGGTGTTGCTTTAGCCCCGTGTGAAAGGTCTCTATGCGGAAGAATTCGACCCGCGCCGTGCGTGTCGGCTCTGTGACGTTCGGCGGCGGAAATCCGATCGTGGTTCAGAGTATGTGTGCCACGAAGACGCAAGATGTTGCGGCGACAGTGGCCCAGGTTGAACAATTGCGCCAGGCGGGCGCCGGTATTGTGCGGATCGCCGTGGATAGCCCGGCGGATGCGCAGGCCTTGGTGGCCATTCGGGAGCAGACCTCGGCCAACCTGTCCGTGGACCTACAAGAGAATTACCGTCTCGTCACCCAGGTGGCACCGTATGTCAATAAGGTCCGCTACAATCCGGGCCACCTCTATCATCACCAAACGAATGTCCCGTGGCAGGATAAGGTGAAATTCATCGCCGATGTTGCGGCCCAGTATGGCTGTGCCCTTCGCATTGGGGTGAACTGTGGATCAATCGATCCGGCAAAACGCGAGAAGTTTCCGTCCGAGGACAAGATCTCTCCGATGCTTGAATCGGCATGGGAACACTGTGAGCTTCTCGATCGGCTAGGGTTTTCACAGTATTGCGTGTCGCTCAAAGAATCGGATCCTCAGATGGTCATCGAGGCGAACCGGCGGTTTGCTGCGGCCCGACCGGATGTGCCGTTACACCTCGGTGTGACGGAGGCCGGCATGCCGCCGGAAGGAATCCGCAAGACGCGTGCCGCGTTGATTCCCCTTTTGGCAGAAGGAATCGGTGACACCATTCGCGTCTCTTTGACGTTACCCAACGAACGAAAGCATGAGGAAGTCCTGGCCGGTTTGGAGATCGTGGCCGATGTGGCTGCCGGACGGGTCACGGTGGAGCTTTGGACACGGGATGGGCTGAACATCGTCAGTTGTCCGAGTTGTTCCCGCGTCGAAAATGCCGCCTTTGTGCAGTTGACCGAAAAGGTCCGCGAATTGACGGCTTATGCGGCGAGCTATCCCATCACGATTGCCGTCATGGGCTGCCGCGTGAACGGTCCCGGCGAGACCGACGACGCCGATCTGGGACTGTGGTGTGGTCCGAAGTATGTGAATCTGAAAAAAGGCCCGGTCACGCTAGGGAGCTTCACATACGATGAAATCCTGCCACGACTAAAGCAGGAACTGGACGCCCTGATCGCCGAGCGGTTCCCCGTGACATAACCCGGCCAGTGGGATGACCGTGTGTCTCTTTACCGATTTCGCCTATGTGCCGCGGTGGTGCAGCCTTGCGATTGTTGTTCGGCCTTTTCTGTGCAACCGCGGTGCCGACACGGATGGGGATATAACCCCAACCGAGGGTGGATTGCCTTACGGGCCCGTTGAGGTTACGATCATAGGTGGCGATCGTGATGAAGGCTACGTGACCATCAAGGTTTTTGGCCCATTTGGCCGATGAACTTGGATGCCGGCACAGGCCGCGCACGATTGCGAAAAAAGCACTCGACCGAGCGTGGTCAGTGATGGATCGACGGTGGGCTGATACCGTGCCCGATGGGAGCCGTCCCCGAACAAGTATCCAGCACGAGCGTGGAGCCATCGTGTGAGAAACCTCGGGTTTCTACGGTGGATGACGCGGTTGCCGGATCACGGCGCCCCCGTGAAAGTCGGGCCTACCTGTTCGCCATCACTCCGCTCGCGAGTGCTTTTTTTATGCGCAGGCCCAGTGCCGAGCGGTCCCGACCCGCGCTATCTTTCGGAGCGGGCACTCTCGGCAACGGACGCGATGATTGCGCTTACAGCCTCTCTGAAAAAGTCCCCCTCTCCCTCTGGGAGAGGGTTGGGGTGAGGGCAAGCGAACGTCGGAATTGATTGAGTAAACCGGCAGCGATTCGAGCTACCCTCACCCCCGACCCCTCTCCCGCCGAACGTGCGAGGGGAAATCATGGGATAGGCTCTTATTTCTCCACCGGTTCGATGCGGATGACAACCGTTCCGCTGGCGATCGGTTCCTTGACCTTGGCAGCTAAACGGACCGGTTTCTTGTTGTATCGCACGTCCTCGTCGATCTCTTCTTCGCTGGCCACGAAGGACTGGCCTTCCATGGTCAGCTCAACGCGGACGGCACCGCGGCCTTCGCCCACAATCCAAATCCCGTCGGCAACTCGTCGCCAAGGGGCGTAGGTGATGAGGGCCTCCTCAAAAGATTGCGGTGACGACATCTCAACGCGATCGGTAACAATCAGGCGACCACGTCCCTGGCGTTCGTATCGGAACTCGCGGACCAGGCTTTTCAGGGCCGGGACATTGTAGGCCGACGTGATGTCGATCCGATAAACATCGGCTTCATCGGTGAATTGCGTCTCGAGGACCTTGGCCCTGGCTTGGCTTCCCGATCGTTGGAGTTGCCCGGCAACCACGGGGACGGGATGACCGTAAGAGTTGAGTACCTTGCTCTCATACCGTCGGCCACTGAAGGTTCGGGCGGTGTAAACTTCGGCACCTGGATCAAGGAGAGGCGTCTGGCCCGCCAGGGCAACAACAAAAGAACCAACATCATTATGATTGTGGTGCTCGGCATTGTGGCCACCTTTGAGGGCGACGGCCAGTTTGTCGGGCGATAGATCCGCGGGGCGACAAATGAGGATGCCGGCGTCGGCAAACCAATCGCGGATATCATGCCGCCGGGCGGCCGCTTGTCCTGTGCGGTTGGTCAGCGAGTTCGGCATGGCATAGATCGCTACCTCAGGCAGGAAACTACTCGGCCCAGCACCGACACCAAGGTAACGATTCTCCAGCTCCTTCAAACCGAGGTCGAAGCGGCGGCTAAGATACGCGCTTAGGACGCTATCTGGCCTTGAGCCAACGCTGCAATCGGCGAAGGCGGGGTAGATGTTCGGGGCAACCTCCATGCGATAGCCAAAAAGGGCGATTTGTGGCACGCCGGGGAGGGCGAAGAAATCGAGCTGGCCGCCGGTGGCCTGAACCAACGTCTCGCCCAACAGCGTGAAATGCCCAAAGCCGTAATTCCAGTAACCGATTCCTTCCGAACAGTATCCGTCCGGTGTAAAACCCTGAAGGAAATACTGGATATATTTTTCAGCTGCGGCCACGAAGAAACCGCGACGCTCTGGAGACGGAATATTCTCCAGGGCGGCTCCCACCACACCGGCCAGACACACCGCATTCCAATTGTTTGTTCCGGTAATCCACCACAACCGCGGATTGCCCGTATTCACGGCCTGTTCGAACGGTGTAAAGATACGCCGGTCCAGTTCACTGGCGATGAGACGGCGGCATTCGGGCGACAGCTTTTCTGCCAACCAATAGTCGATGGTCGCCATATTCCAGGCGGTGCTTGCAGCCCCTAGGTCGATTTCCACGGTCCGGCCATAGAAATTGTCGAGCCGTCCATCGTGGGCGGGCATTACCCAGGTCTTTTCCTGGCAGATGGCGGCAATGGTCTTTTCCAGCTCGGCCAGGAATCGCCCCCGGTTCTCGAGACATTCGGCTAGGGCCAAATTCCCAAGCCGCCCTCGCCGTGCGGACATGCGGGACTCATACCGGCGCCGATTGCCGGTTCGGGAAAAGTCCAGATATAGCTCGTCCGGGACCTCAGCAATGGGCCGGGAAAGTTCCTCCTCGGCCTCGGCAACTACCTGACGAAACGCTTTATCCTTGGCCAGGACATCCCAAATCTCTCGCTGCGAAATTGGGGCGCCAACCCCCACAGGCTTCGGCGGGAGATGCTTGGCCCAATAGGCCGCCCTCTCGGCAGAAACACCTCCAGCAATCGGCTCGGCGGTGGCTCGATCGCCCATACCCATTCCCAGTAAGACAACCGCCATGATCGCCACTAAGTTGCCAGCATTTTGACGACAAAGGATAAAAGTTTTTCGTGACATAATGACCTCCCCAGACAAAGGTTGGAACACGATGCGGGCAAATCTCAATTGGGCCAAAACGGTCAGCGTCGCCTCTCAGGCGAGACCGTCCATGGTCATTCCAAAATGCTTGAGCACAACGTGAAAGATGTCGGTGTCTGTCACGGGTTCCCGGGGAAACACACCCGGACGCGAGCTAATCGCCACCGTTCGCTGGAAGCGCTCACGCACCGGGGCACCATGCGACCCATGCACCAACTCCGGCTTTAGGGGAATACCGCGTGTGGCTGGATCAAAAAACAACTCCACTGGATCATAACCTGGCTTGCGGTGAATATCTACCTTTCGCGCAAATGGCGGTGCCTTGTGGTCCTCGAACCAATAATAATATGCGAACCACGTATCGGGCTGGGCCGTCAGGATGACCTCACCACTTCGCGGGTGATCCATATGATACTTGCTCCGCTGCTCACCCGCCAGCACTTCATCAATTCCCGGCAGACCTTGAAACAACCGCATCACGCGGTCAATGATCTCCGGTTCGCCATCACGGACAAAAACATGGGCGATCTGATGGTCGGCCAGGGCCCAGGCCGCACTGGT
>JAKPII010000123.1 GCA_029549885.1 Planctomycetota bacterium | reverse complement strand
CTGCGGGTTCGCAATACCTCGTCGTCTGAGACGGTGAATTACCAAAGTCCTCGACAAGGAGCTGAGGTGGCAGAAATCTGGTGGGACAAAGCCACTCAGACGACTCCACCTTGGCAGCCCAGGGGAATGACTCTTGAAGGCCAAGCGGAGAACGCGACGCTTCAGCCTGGCCAGGAGTTGGTGGATGCCTTTGCTTTTCAGGTTCCTCCCGAGGAATTTGCACAACTCTACATCCGTATCCCCGGACGTTCCGTAAATCTGGCGGAGGACTTTTTGTTTGTGATACCGAAAAACGAGGTGCAACGGCCTCAAGATTCAGATCGGGCCCCCTCGGCAGGAGAGTCCGATGTAGAGTCAATCGGGCCGATGAGTGTGACAAAACAAGCTGAGCCTCCAACCGCTCATGCGGATTCGCCTCAAGCGGAGGTGAGCCCGTCAGATGAGGATGAGGAGGCAATCCCCATTCCGGGCCTAAGCAATGCCCAGGGACCGGCTTCCGGGGAGGGAGGAATGGACCAAGAAGAGCGAACCAAACTCGAAGAACTACGTAAGCGCGGCGAAGCGCTCCAGGAGATTTTGGATCGCCAACACGAAAACCGTAGGCCTGGTGGATCACGTCCTCAATCGCAACGACGTTGATCGAAAAAGTAGGAAGAGACATTTCATCTCAAGAGGAGATAATCTTCATAGGACACGACGCTCCAAAGGAACGGCCGCCCATGAATCAGATTCGCAAAGTTGTGGTCTTCTCCGTATCGTTTGTTTTCCTATTCTTGTGGTTTTCCACGCGGGTAATGGCCAACGAAAACGCGGTCATTTGGCCACGGTTTCGGGGCCCAAATGGGTTGGGCGTATGCGATCTGTATGAGTTCCCCGCTCAGATCGAGCCGGGCAACCTCGCGTGGCAAATCGAGCTTGACGGGGTAGGGCACGCCTCGCCTGTTGTTGCGCATGGTCGAGTGTTTATCGCCTCGGCAAATCCCGAGACGGGCGAACAGATTCTTGCTGCCTATGCGACAAAGGACGGGCACTTACTTTGGCGGCACCGCCTACCCGGCAAGACATTCCCCAAGCATGCGTTCAATAGTTTCGCTTCATCTACGCCCACTCTGGATGAAAAGCGGCTTTATTACGCCTGGGCCACTCCGGAAAGCCTCCAGCTCGTTGCGATGCAACAGGAAAATGGGGAAATTGTTTGGACAAAAGACCTCGGCCCATTTGTGTCGCAACATGGCTTTGGGGCATCACCCATTGTTTACAAGGATACGGTCATCCTGCCTAACGAACAGGATGGCGAGAGTTTTATCGTGGCTCTTGAATGTGCCACAGGTAATATCCGTTGGAAAACGCCGCGGAGAAGCGAAAAGGCCGCATATTCGACCCCAACAATCTTCCAGAAGGCCGGCATCAAGGATCAGCTTATCCTCACCAGTTGGGCGCACGGCATTGCGAGTCTGGATCCCGAAACGGGAACCCCACTGTGGGAACTGCCCATTTTCCACAATCGAACTGTTGGTTCACCACTCGTAGTGGGTGACCTCATCGTAGCGAGTTCCGGGGAGGGAGGAATCGGACGAGAAATGTTCGTCGTCCGTGCCGGGATTCCCGAAACCGGCCGCAAGCCAGAGCTTCACTATGAGATTCGTGGTTCGCTTCCGTACGTAACAACATCTGTTGCCTATAAAGGGTTGTTGTACCTTTTGTTTGACAAAGGCATCCTCATTTGCCAGCGTCTCAACGACGGCCAGAGCCTTTGGAAGGAACGAATCGCGGGGGAGTACTTCAGTTCGCCTCTCGTCCTCGGAGGAAAGTTATATTGTCTTTCCCGATCCGGCATGCTCGTGGTCGTGGCAACGGGGGAAAAGTACCGAATGCTGGGACAATACGATTTTGGTGAAGCCACGCATGCAACACCGGCCGTTGCGGATGGATTACTGTTGGTGCGAACGCAAAGCCACCTTTTTGCCGTTAAATCGATCAAATCACCACCGTCAAAGTGAACTCAGGACAGAACGAAACCAAACTTGCGGAGCCATCGGGGATCAGCCCCACGCTAAGGGAGAGCCCTCCGGTTGCCCCGCCCTTGCGCCAGCCTGGCCATGGGGCTTCGTCGGCGCCAACAGAGAGGCGCCAATTATCCGCTGCCGATGTGATCGTTGTGCCGAGAAACCGCATACGGTGGTACTATTTGATGTTGGTCGCGACGGCCATTTTCTTTTTTTGTCTTGGCTGGCTGGCCAACTATCGGCCGGTTAAGCAATCGGGTACACCGGGTAAAACTGTCGAAGGAGGTACGCCTGTGCTTCTTTCCGGCCAACTCCGTTATGGCCGCCCGACCGGATTACCGATCCCCGACGCGGGAGGCGTTGTTATCGTTCTTCCTGTGGGTGCAACTCCCGAACGTCCCATCCCTATCGAAGGTCTTCGCCCCTGGGATAGCAACTCCGCGGTGGGCCAAATAAACCGTCAAAGGCTTACCGAGCTCGGCGGTACGTGGACCCAAACGGCCGAGGATGGAAGCTACAGTGTTGTGTTACCCCGGCCGGGTCAATATTGGGTCCTAGCAATCTCGAAGAACCTAGCGCGCCCGAAGGAAGTCCTCGAGCTGACACGGCGTGGCATTGCTGAACTCGATTACGAACAACTTTCCCGGTACTTTGAACGACCGGCCGATTTGATCGGCCCTCAGGCATACCGCTGGTCACTCGAAACGATTGGTCCCGCCGGACTGCAACTGAATCACGACTTCCAGGTTCATGGGGAACTGGGGATCCCAGAACTGCCATGACAAAAGGTTGGCCTTCTCTGCCCGACGCCGGATCAATCCAATTGAAATGGCGAATCGGCCAAGTCCTCGTGACGGATTTCATCCACAGGCTCTTTTTTGCCCCAGCCGGCATAAAGACGGTTCGGTGCGTTGAAGACTAATCCCGGTTCGTCGGAGATGTTTTTGTACGCATGGACGACTCCCGGCGGGATGAGAACTGATGTGGGCTGTGACTTTCCTACAATGAGCGACTGGTAAACCCCGAAGGTGGGTGACGTTGGACGTGCATCCCAGAGATAGAGCTTGAAATCCCCCGGTCCAATAAACGCGAAGAAATCGGTTTGGTCTCTGTGTTCATGTGGCCCGCGGGCAATTCCCGGTAAGGTCTCACTCGCGTAGGCCATCACCGGGTAATATGCTTCGGCGATCTCATCATGCCGAAAAAGTTCGACCAACCATCCCCGGACATCACAATGCCGCTTGAGCTGCCGAATGACCACGTCATGGATTTCACCTTGGCGAAACGATATTTTTTCCTGGTCGCTCATGCGATTTACCCGTCTTGACTCTTCCTGACCTTATGAAAAACTATTTCCCTTTGATTCGAGGCCAAACGTCACAGAGCACAATTCCTTTCGCTATTTTACTCTGATTTTTTCCGACGGTCTTGCGGTCGAACGGACTTGACACTATGGCAGCAGCGCACTCATCTTCTTTTCCACTCACCGGCAAGAGTTCATTCAAACGTGACAGACTTTTCTGGCAAAGCGATAATACGCTTAGGACGTGCCGTGATGACACTGTTACCGTATCTTGTAAGAGATGTGGTGTGAATCCCGTGTGCGGAAGGAAGTGAGTTGATGGCTGACAAGGCACCGCCCCGAAATATCGCGCGCATTTTCGATCGCATCGAACAGCCCATCTATTTTATCGACCAGCGCTGGCACATTCGTTATTGCAATCGGGCTTGTCTTGAGTGGCTGAAGTGCAGCAAGGAAGAGATACTCGATCGCCGCTGCGCGTTTCATACGGGTGGCAACCTTGATCCAGGCGATGCTTTGGCCGCCGGGTTGTGCCCTCCGCCCGGGGCAATGGAGTCCCATGAGAGTGTCGGCATCGTCGTGTGTCTTCAGCCCACAGGAGAATTGAAAAGACGTCGGGGAAGATTCCTGAGACTCACCACAACGTCCGGTGTCTTGGGCATTCTCGGTATACTCGACCAGCATGATTTGCCAGATTCACCTGCACCGGATCGATTGCCAAAAAGTCCAGCGGACTCATTACTATCGCTAGACGACGGAACTCAGGAGGCATTTCGGCTACATGAGGAATTACGGCAAAGTTGGAGGACAGTCCTGCATAAAGGTTGGCCGCCCCTCCTTGTTGGTTCAAGCGCAACCGTTCGTCGGTTGCGTCAACAGATCGAAGCTCTGTCTAAGATTACTTTAAGCGTTTGTATTGTCACGCCGCCGGGTGGTGGTGGGGGCCTTTTGGCCAGGGCAGTTTTCCATGGAGCGGAACCTCACCCGCAGCAGTGTTTGATTCCGCTTCCGTGCGAAGACCTCGACCCTGTCGTCTTGAGGATGACGCTTCAAGTTTTCGATTCAGTACCACCTCCGCCACAAGAGTTTCCTCACACTTTGCTGCTGGAAAACGTTGACCGACTTCCGAACGTTTCCCAGGAGGTTTTGTGTCACATTCTGGCCTCAAAGCCAGGGAGCTATCGGGTATTAGCCGTCAGCAACCAGTCGCTTGATCAATTGGTTGAATCCGGAACCTTTTTGCCCGAACTCGCCCGGATGATTGCACACTTCACCGTTTTAGTCCCTAGCTTGGCTGAAAGGCGAGAGGACCTTCCGCTCATGGCCCAGGCGGTCCTAGAAGACCTCAATGTCAGGGGGCCCAAGCAGGTTTTGGGTTTTTCCAGGGAAGTCTTGGATTTGTTCGCTCAATACGACTGGCCGCGGAACTTTGAGGAACTTGCATGGGTGATCGACCAGTGCTACCAAGCAACCTCTCAACCGATCATTGATGTTGACGCCTTGCCACGCGAGCTGCAATGGTCCATGAAACACAAAATGCGACTTCTCCGCGATCCGGAAACGATCTCCTTGCCTACGTTTCTTGCCGATGTGGAAAAAGAGCTCTTGCTTCGCGCTATGCAGCGTGCGCGGGGCAACAAGACACGGGCTGCCAAGATGCTGGGGCTTTCCCGTGCCAGGCTCTATCGCCGGCTCCTTCAACACAAGCTCATTAAGCCGGAAGATCTGCACGCTGAGTAAATACCTGCAGACCGATTCCGGAGCCTCCCACAAGTAAACCACCGGAAACACGTAGCAGGTCGTAAAAGGTCATTTAGAGTATTGCATAATCTTTCCCTCACCCGTTCGACGGGAGAGGGGTCGGGGCTGAGGGTGGCGCACATCGCTGCCGGTTTTCTCGATCGACTCCGACGACCGCTTGCCCACACCCTAACCCTCTCCCAGAGGGAGAGGGGGCCTTTTAGGGATATATCGGGGAGTCAGTTAACCGATGATCTTTGACACATCGATCAGATAAATCTCTCGCCCACCCTCATGCGGTGAATCGACCGTGATAAACTTGCCTGTCCGACTTACCCGCGGGTGAGTGTCACATCGCCATTCTCCCGCATACTCCGCGGGCGACAACAACGACGCCAACTCGATCCGGCGATTTGAAGGTACGTGGTAAAGATAGACATGCTGATATCGGTTCTTGTCGGGATAGGTGTCGCATACGATCCACTCGTTTCCCGGCAGATAGTTGCAATGTCCATCACCTGGCCCCATAACCCCGGCGCCGACCTGCTCAACCCGGCCATTGGGAACATCTTCGTACAAGTAAAATCCCCACGCGGCATCCGGCTCGGGTTTCGAATAAGCAAGCACATGGGTTTCATCCCGCCAAATAAAGTGCGATACAAATCCCGAGCCAATCAGAACCCTCAACTCGCTTCCGTCCATGTTTGACGAAAACATTCGTGTCCGCCAGCTCTTTTCGTCGGGAAGTTTCCAGCGATGCAGAAAGACAAATCGCGTGCCCGTGGGATTAACCAGGAGATGGTTAAACCAATGGACCGCATCACCAAAGTCGGCATAGGGCCACCGGATAGCTGCGGCCTGGGCCAACGAGATGATGAGGTCCGATCTCCCAGATTCCAAATTTACCCGCCAAATCCCCGATTGCTCCGGTGCCCGCTCGTGCGCAAAGGGATCGGGAAACCCCACATAACCGTAACCTGGCCGAAGGTTCGCGATCCGACGAAAGTCGGGCGTCACCGCCGTGTGCCCGTCCGGGGCAAGAGCGTAAATGGGTGAAGAAATCGTCCTCTTAGCGCCGGTAACAACATCTTGAATGTGACACACATAGCCCTCGTCACCCCGGCCATTATAGACGATCTCGGTGGCCGAGCCCGGGCGCCATTGCAACATGCAACCTTGCTGCCAACACCACGCCGTGGTCTCGCCTAGAGGAATCCAGCGGTCACCCTCGGCCAGGTCAATCATGCCAATTTCAATGCTGTCCTGGGGCGTTGGTGATCTGTGCTCGAATAGCACTTTCATACCAAGTGCATATCGGTCCGTTGGATCGAACTGAAACTTGTCATAATAAGCAAACCAATGGAATCCCGGGCCCTTGGTTATCGCTCGGATTGGCACTCCCTCAACCTCTGCCGGAAGTCTCTTCCCAAAAAAGGAAACCGCGGCGGCTGAGCCCGCCAGAAAAGCCCGCCGCGTCACCTTACTTCTTGCAAGGGACATAGGTAATTCCCCTCATTTAAATCGAGAAAGTTAGTAAACCTTTGTGTTAACGCGCGATTCTGGCTGGTTATCCTAACCGAAGCCGTTGCCAGATCAAAGAGGCAGGCCGAGGGTCTCGTCTCAAACACATGCCTTTTTGCTTTGACACCGTGAACGTGGCCTCTCCTGTGACCGAATGTCTTCTGGCCTATTCTTTGCGCCAGTTGGCTTCCTTATCACTCTTGTCGCAAAAAGGACCTTTATGCTACTATAACGCCCTGGTTGTGACAAATCTTTGTGTGGTCTAACATTCTTTCAGGGGTCACGGATGCCCCGCGAACGACGTAATTTCCTTGGAACGCTTTCGCGAATCTTAGTGACCGTGGCGATAGCACGCCCTCTGGTCACGATCGGAATCGGTCTTCTGACGGCTGCGGTCGCGATCTATTGCGGAATCAATTTTATCCAGATCCACACCAGTCGGGCCGACCTCCTCAATTCCAAGAACGAGTATCACCGGCGTTGGCTGGCCTATGTGAACGAGTTTTCTGATAAAGAGGATGTTTACGTCGTTGTAGAGGGGGATAATCCAAATGCAGTTGCCCCGGCCCTTATAGAACTTGCCGAGGCCCTTAGGCGAGAACCGCAGTACTTCACATCAGTGTTGGAGCGTGTCGATAAGACACCTCTCAAAAGAAAGGGGCTTTATTACCTCTCCACGCAGGAACTCCAGCAGATCGTAAGCCACGTCCGCCAGTTAAAGAACACATTGACACAACTGGCCCCTGTCCTCCGGCCGGCCAATGTGTGCCTGGAAGCGGCCGCAATGATTTCGCAAATCCCTCCTGGTTATCCTTCGCACCAGGCGTTTGGGCAAATCGCCCAGGTTATTCAATACCTCGCCGTTGTTCTGAACAGCCCCCCGGAACAACTGGCCGAGACAATTCTCACGCAAATTGCAGCGAACAATCAACAAGGCGACTTCGCTTTTGGACAAGGACTCGGCGTCCTCCTCGATCCAGAAAAGACAACGGACCTGCGTGAGGAAATGTTCTTTTCTCATGACGGCCACCTGGGTCTTGTGATCTTGCGGTTCACCCCTGACCGAAGCGGACAATTTACGCGGTTCGCCGCTCATATCCGGCGTCTGAGGGAAATCACAAGCGATGTAAACCGGCGCTACCCGAACCTTCGGATTGGCTCCACAGGCCTACCCATCCTAGAGTACGACGAGATGCGGGCAAGTAGCTCTTCCGCCATGGTCGCCGTTCTCTCGCTTGCCGGTGTTATCCTCGTGTTTTTTGCAGGCTTCGGTGGAATTCGCTATCCTGTTGCTGTCACATTTTCCTTGGTGACCGGTGTGTGTTGGGCCGTGGGATTTGTCGTAATCGCCGTGGGACATCTCAATATCCTAACGAGTGCCTTCGGGGCGATGCTCATCGGCCTTGGTGATTACGGCGTCCATTTTGTTGCTCATTACCTCGACAGAAAAAAACGGCAACCGAACGTCCGAGATACCTTGATCGAAACGGCGGAAACCGTTGGGCCAGGCATCGCCACAGGCGCCGTGACCACGGCAGTCGCTTTTTTTGCGGGTGCCTTCACCGATTTCTTGGGTGTCGCCGAGCTAGGGATTATCGCGGGTGGAGGAATCCTCCTTTGCTGGCTAGCCGATATGACGATACTTCCGGCCTTTCTCTGTCTGATCGATCGCGACGGACTGCGTTCCCAAAAGTCTGCCCTTCTTGATCTAACACCGTGGTTTCGCCCTATCGCCCACTTCCCCAAGGCGGTCACCTTGGGTGTTGGAGCGGTCGTCACCCTATTGGCAATGGGGTTACCTCATCTCCGTTATGACTACAACCTCTTACACCTCCAGCCCAAGGGACTCGAAAGCGTGGAGTACCAAAACAAGCTCGTCGAGCATATGAGCCGAGGTAGTTATTTTGCCCTTTCTATTGCTGCTAACCCCGAAGAGGCCAAACGCCGCAAGGCCGAGTTTCTCAAGCTCCCCACCGTTGATCACGTGGAAGATCTTGTTTCCGTCCTTCCCGATGATGTCGCGGTGAAACGCACACTCATCACACAACTGGCTGCTGAACTCAAGGACTGGTCCTGTTTGGACACCAACATCCCTTCGCGAGAAGTCCTCGATCAAGGCCTAGCGGGGTTGCAAATGGCCTTGCAACATCAACCCCATGCGGAGAGTGCCCAGCTTCAGATGATAGTCAATCACCTTCGCACCACCATCCGGAGTTTGCCGGCGGAGGAATACACACGCCGCCTTTCGTATTTGACGCAGACAATTCAGAGGGAAATACTTCCCGCTTTCGCCAGCCTCGCTCTTCTCACCCAACAGTTGGATCCACCCCAACTTGATGACCTGCCTCAACCGCTTGTGGAACGTTTTGTCGGAAAAAATGGCCGACATCTTCTGCAAGTGTACTGTAAGGGTGATTTTTGGGATCCAGTGACGATGCGACAGTTCGTCGCGGACATACGCAGCGTTGATCCCGCGGCAACGGGAAATCCTATCCAGATTTATGAGGCCTGCCATCAGATGAATCGAGCCTACATCGAAGCTGCGATTTACGCTTTCGTCGCCATCCTTCTTACCTTGTATCTTGATTTTCGCAGCATCAAGGATGTTCTCCTGTCCTTGCTTCCTCTTATCTTGGGAATGATCAGCCTTTTTGGACTAATGGGTTGGTTCGACCTGCCACTTAACCCCGCCAATATGATTACATTGCCCCTTATACTAGGGATCGGCATCGACGATGGGGTGCACATCCTGCACGATTTTCGCCGCCAAGGAAATCGCTATCGCATGCCGGAAGGGGCCACGCTGACCGCAGTGACGATCAACAGTCTAACCACCCTCGTTGGTTTTGGGGCCCTCATGGCCTCGCCTCATTGTGGACTGGAAAGCCTTGGGCGGGTCCTGACGTTTGGCATGGCCTTTTGCCTTGTCACTGCCCTACTTATGCCCGGATTTCTCAGATGGGCATCCGGCTTGCTTCGAGGAAATCGCGATTCCACCGAATGGGAAACAGAGCTGCAACACATCCTCAAAGGAGTTACGGCCGGACAACATCCAACTTCCGAGCCACATCAAGCGGCTACTAACCCACCACGAGTAGTGGCTCCATTATCTGCTGCTGAGGAGCAACCCCAATCCGAGCAGTCCCAACGCGCCGCGATCTCTGTTAAAATCCGTCCAAGACGGGCAGCTTAAGACGCGGAGTCATTCGGTGATTCCAATCATCAGCCGGACGAGGTCTCTTCCCATTCCGAGTCTGCCAAATTCTCCATTGCGACGGTCGTCGAATCCATTTGTTTATCCTGGTCTTTTTTCGCGGCGATTACCTGATTTAAAGCCAATTCTGCCGTGACCGTCAAAAACACCAGCCACAAGAGAAGAACCACCGTATCCACCGCCAGGAAGACCCCGATTCCCAAAGCCACGTATCGTAGCACTATGCCGGCTGTGACGTCACCCATTCCCGATACAACAGCGGCCAGTGTTAGGACCGTCGCCAATCCTACAACGCAGAAAATCATCACCCCGGTGATAATCCCTAAAATTGCTAATCTCATCATGATCTCCGCAAAAACGAGTGCACAACCCAACAAGATGGTTTGATGCAGGGCAGGCCAATCTGGCCCCAATCCTTGTCTTCCCGGTGAATCATGACTTATTTTCTCATTTTGCCGCAATCATGCAAATCGGCCCTGTTTGATAATTTTGCCGCGCCGCCGCACGACTTGTTTTGGCGGCCTCCGTCTTTCGAGATAATAAGATTGAGGTTGAAGTAGGTTCTCAAATCGCCCTATTGGATTAGAACTGGCATGTCCTTGACCCGCGCTACCCAATCTCGCTGCCTCTTGCTGACAACTTCCCTGGCGCTCGCCGTCTGGATCGGTGTTTTGTCGGATTGCCAGGCCGAGGAAGTGGTGCTTCTCGATGGCCGTGTCTTGAAAGGCAAGCTGGGGATCGTGACGGGGCTCGTGGATGTTCCCCGCATGGTGGACCCTGAGAGTGGAGGGCCGATCCCGCTGATTGTCTTTGTCGACGATGACCTCCGCCGAACGTTTATCTCTAAGAGGCGGATTCGCGAGATTCGGCCAGGCAGTGGGCCTGAAATTGTTGAGCGTTTTCGATTACGTCAACCCGTGGCACAACAGGGCACCGCTGTTGCAAGTGTTGGTCTTCCTATGCGCGTGACCCCCTTTGACGAGTTTGGGCGTCGGATCTTCACGATGATGACAAACCACGGAAAGCTTGACGTGATTCAGGGAATCACCGAACTGACGCCGCAATTCACGCGAGTCCAAGGCCTTTCTCATGTGTGGGATATGCGTCTAGCCACGACGAGCCTTCCCAAAGAAACTCTGTATAAGATTCTTCTCCAAGCGGCCGGTGGGACGCCGGATGTTGAAACGCGGAAGCGGATTGCCCGATTCTTGATTCAGATGGGACGTTATGAAGACGCCTTGCGGGAATTAGAAGACCTTCTCGCCGAACCACAGCTTCCAGAGGATCAAAAGAACGACCTTCAGCAGTCAGTACGAGCACTCAAACAGCTTTCCGCGCGGCGCCTGGTGGAGGAACTTCGCATGCGGCAGAAGGCGGGTCAGTATGAGACCGTCTATGCGCTGTTGCAAAAGTTCCCAACGGAAGGTATTGCCGGAGAGATCTTGCAGGAGGTCAAAGAGTTACTGGCGGATTACGAAAAGAAGTACACCACGGCTCAGGATCTGCTATCAACTCTGGACGCGCTGATCCAACTGATCGACGAGACAGTAACCCGGCAATTATGTTCCGAGATCCTCAAGGAGATTGCCGCGGATCTTACACCAGACACCTTACCCCGACTTGCGGCATTCGCCCAATTGGCTCACGATGAGTCACTTCCCCCAGAAGAGCGGGTGGCGCTGGCAATCAGCGGCTGGTTCCTTGGGGCCGATGCCGCTTTTCGGCGTTTGCCTACGGCACTCTCGTTATATCGTGTGCGGAATCTGATGGTGGAGTATTTGAACGAAGAGCAGGTGCTTAAGCGTCAGGAGATCTTGGAAAGGCTACGACGTGAGGAAGCCTCTGCACCCCGTTACGCGGCAGGAATCCTTGCCCACATGCGACCCCCGAAGCCGCTCCCTGAGGAACCGCCCGAGAAATATGGGTTCCTTGAAATGGAGATCACCTGGGATAGCAAAGAACCGCCGGCGCGGTATCTTGTTCAATTGCCGCCAGAGTATCACCCGCTGCGCAAGTATCCAACGATCGTCACGCTTCATGGCCTGCAAACCACCCCGGAACAACAGATCGATTGGTGGGCCGGGGAGTTCGACGACAAGGGGCGTCGGATCGGTCAGGCCGGGCGAAACGGCTACATCGTCATTGCGCCACAATGGACTCAAGAGCAGCAAGTTGCCTATCAGTACTCTGCCCGGGAGCATGGTCTGGTCCTCGCAGTCCTCCGTGATGCGATTCAACGATTCTCGATCGACACAGATCGCGTGTTCCTGACGGGACACTTTTCTGGTGGGGATGCCGCCTGGGACATCGGCCTCGCCCATCCCAGCCTTTGGGCGGGCGTGATCGTCATCTCCGGACGATCTGACAAATATTGCACGTACTACTGGGAAAATGCGGCCCATGTTCCCTTTTACATTGTGCAGGGCGAGTTGGACGGAACATCGATGCCCGACAATGCCCGCGATCTCGATCGTTATCTCAATCGAGCCTTTGATGTCACCGTCGTGGAATATATGGGCCGAGGTCGCGATCCTTTCTTCGACGAGATTCTTCGTCTCTTCGAGTGGATGTCTTACAAGCAAAGGAATCCGGCTCCGACGGATTTTACGGCTCGTTCGATGAGGGCGTTCGACAATTTCTTCTGGTTTATCGAGCTTGCCGATATGCCGCCGGCTGTCATCACCCCGCCGGTAAACTGGCCGCCACGGAATCCGACACCGCTTGTTGTCCGCGGGCGAATCCCCTCGCCAAACACCCTCTTACTCCAAGTGGGCTCAGCCCGAAGCATCATTGGCTTGGGGCCGGAGTTTGTCGATTTCGACAAGCGTCTCGCTGTCACGATTAATGCTCAACGAGTGGACACGCGGGACGTTCAGCCAGACATTGAGGTCCTGCTGGAAGACGTGCGTCGCCGCGGCGACCGGCAACATCCTTTTTGGGCGAAGATTGAGACTGCGACAGGCCGTGTCTCGGGCAAACGGCCATGAGCTATCCGGCCGTCGAAACGAGATCACAATTAACCGACTTTTTTGACGTGGTTTGCGCGAACATCAGCCCAATGCATTGGGGAGCACCAAGGCAAAGACCACCGTTACCAAAAATGCAGCCAAACCAGCGCAGGCTGCCGTAACCGTCCACAATTTGAGCGCCTCAAGCTCCGACCAAACGCTCATCCGAGCAACGACCCAAAAACCACTATCGTTCATCCAACAAAAGACGAGCGACCCTGCGCCGATGGCCAATGCCATATAGACCGGGTGGCATCCCAAATGCTGAACCAACGATTCTGGTGTGTCGAATAGTGCCGTCATGATGGCTGCGGTTGTCAACATGGCCACAGTGCTTGATCCCTGAGCCGTCTTCATCACGGCCGCCACCAGGAAACTCATCGCCAGCAAAACGACACCCCCCATGCTCGATTGCGATCCCACAAACACTTTGATTTCCTCATTGATGCCAGTTTGCCTTAGCATGGCCCCGAAAGCGCCACCTGCCGAAGTGATGAGAATAATGACTCCGGCGCTCATCAATGCCTCTTCGGTTAATCGTCCCAATGCTTCCAACGACAAATGGCGTTTCCACGCTACCGTCCCCATAGCAACCACGGCCGCCAAAAGAAGTGCCGCATTCGGGTCCCCGATCACGCCCGTGACATTCGCAAGAGTCTGCCAACTCGGATAAGATTTAACCAGCACCTTGATGATCGTGTTGGCGGATATCAGCAAAACCGGAAGGATCACAGGCATCGCAGATAGCCAAAACGGCGGCAGGTCCTGCTCCTGCGCTGGTGGCGTTTCCACCTCGCCCACATAGGGCCGGACAGGAAGCGGCATAGACCGATCGAGAAGGCGAATAATTGGATACACCAAAACGGCGGCAGGCACCCCAACTAAGATCCCGACCAGAATCATGTGGCCCACCTCTACACCCAACGTCCCGGCAACGGCCAGGGGCCCCGGCGTCGGAGGAACCAACGTGTGCGTCAGGGCGGCCCCCGCGCCAATGGCGAGAATCGACAACGAATAATGTGATTTCGTCATCCGAGAAAGCGATCGGGCCAAGGGAACCAACAAATAGAAGACAGTATCGAAGAAAACGGGAATCGAGAGGACAAAACCGCTGGTCATCAACGCGACGGGTGCCCGCGATTCACCAATAAGCCGCAGGCATGTCCGGACGATCCGCTCCGCGGCACCGCTATCCATGAGGCACTTGCCGATCACGGCCGCAAGAGCAATCATGACGCCGATCTTGCCCGCCGTCGCCCCAAACTCCGTGACAGCCCGAGCGATCTTCTCATCCCACGCACCAGGCGAAAGAAGACTGACCACAAATGCTGCCGCGATAAGTGCCAGAAAGGCATTGACTCGAACAACAACGATAAGCAGGATGACAAGCGCCACCCCAATGAGCAACACCAACATCGGGCTAAGAAACATAGTTGCCTGAGCCTAACTTGGATGGTCCAGCAATAATCATGTGACAGTCCAGGCACCTGGCGACCATCCGACACACCGGGCTTCAACGCAGGGAAGGTCACTAGGCGGCACACCGAACAACGGGGGCTCTTTCGCCCTCGACATTTGGTATGCCGCCCATAATACTCATTTTTTGGGCAGTGTGAAACCCTTTAAGAACCAACCCTGATCTTCGCTCACGGCAAAGAACCCGGCAGGGCCAAGATGGCGGCGCACAATCTCGTAGTCAGGCAACTTGCTGCCATCGATGCGTTGCTTTCGGGTTACTCCTTTTTCAGGCGGGGCCAAGATCGCATTCAGCAGTCGTCCGAGCATGGTTTCGCTTTCCGGCATCTTACCCTGGCGAATCAATTCGTAACTCGCCCGGTATTCCTCATCCGTCATGGAGAAGAACCGCCAACATGCTGTCTTGCCACCTGCCTTTTCGATGGCCTCCATAACCTCCAGGAAGGCCGGGTTCCGTTTGATCGATTCTCGCTCGTCTTCGAGATCAAGGATTTGGGTCAGGTAGTCATAATGAGAGGCAATGAGAAGATAACCTCGATCGACAGTCAATGAAGCATTTGGGAACAACGGTTCGGAAGCCTCCTCGGCCACTTCTTCCCCCTTAACGCCCGGAATACCGCCGAGCTCCACCTTCGGAACCTTCGGTTTTTCCTCGGGCAACCCTTCCCAGATGGTATGCCCTTTATACTCCCGTTTTCGGAACCGCTCTTCGTATTGGAACATCTTGTCCAGTCCCTGTGCGGCGGCCTTTTCGTCCTTGACATTGATGGCGATCAGCATGCGCTCACTTGTGGTGGTGATAGGCAGTTGATAAGCCGACACAATACTGACCTTCTCCCCGAAGTGGGCGAAAAACTCATTTCTCAAGTCAATCTGCGGACCATTGGGATCCTCTTTCAGGCTCGCCAGCACATCCTCCCAGACGCCCTCTTCGCCTTCGCCGACCGTCTCATCAAACAGCGGCCCGATGCTGTCGAAACCCTGTAGAATATTGCAATAACCGATGCTTAGAGTTGCCAAATCCCGCGGAATAAAACTTGGCGGTGTAAAATCGGTGTTATTCGGAAAACTTAGAATCTTTGCGGATTTCTCGAAGGGACCGGGGGCATAGACAAATGTCCGATGGACCAGTTCAAAGCCCTCCGAGGCGAAGCTTACCGTGCCACCAATCCCCTGCAAGACGGAAAAACCAGCCTTCTTTAGAGCTTCTGCCAATTGGCGTTGACGACGTCGCTGTTCAGGGGGAATCGTAGCCCGAATCGCAGCAGTGTATTCAAAGGGTTCAATGAACCAGCGGATATGCGGTTGATTCTCCCCCGCGTCTTGCTGGCAACGCTTCATAATCTCCTGGTATGCAGGAACGTCAGCCAGCGAGCCTTTTCCAGGGGCCTGAAGTTGCTCCAACATGAAGCGCAAAACATCTTTGTTACTCGTAGCGAGGATCACCTCATCATCACGATAATGGAAGAATTCTCGCGAACGGCCAGATTCGGCATCTTCCGCGAGCTTGATAGCCCAAACCTCCTTCCCGGCCACAGAAGTCTTGGTAACGGTGGCCTTTTGCTTTTTCATCTCCTCGCCGATGCGATCGAACAATTCTTGAGATTCCTTCTCCTTCCCCTTGATACAAGCCAGGGCAGCGAGCACTGGCCGTTCGGCATTTTCCGCAAAGACCAGGCCCACAGCCACTTCGCCGCTGGCCAGTTGTGCCACATCTTCGAGGGAAATTCCCAGCTCCTGTTGCGCGCCCACCAAACGCCGTCGAATCTGAAGCCGAATATCCTCGATGAACGGGCGAAGGGCTGGGTCCTTGACCAATTGGCCAATTTGGGTCTGGTCGAAATGCTCTCGGAGCTCCGAGACGTCGCGCACGGCTAAGAAACCGCGCGCCGTGTCGGGAAAGAGCTTTTCCGCCGGGGGCAACGCCCAAAGGACGTTCATCACACTCCAAGCAACCACACCGAACAGAACTTCACAAAACGCTCTTGTCTTTGATCCCATGTTCTCAACCACTGCTGTCAAAAAGAGAAACGGCTACCCACACCGATCTCGCCGGAGCCGCAAAGTTTGGCGGGGCCCCAGTCTGTCCGGTTTATACTGAGAATCGACACAATCGCAGTATTTCATCTTTTCGTTAATATCGACCCGAGATGTTGACGAACGATACTAAACACTCAAGATTCCCATTTTTTCCGCATATTTCCCCGTCACCAAGGTCCGGAATGTCAGCCGATTTTGCGGGCTTTAGCTCTCCTCTCGCACCATGCATAGATCATGCCTAAGATTTGGGCATTCAACGGATTACCGGCCGCTCTTCATTTCACGTCCTGCTTAGGGAGACGGTGACCCAAAGCCCCGCACGCCAGCCGCTTTTCGCCTCTCGAGGAGATTCTTAAGGCGGCCTGCGACATATTTGAACAGCTATGAGTTGCCGGCACGGATTACCGAGTCGCCGCATTCTCCCTTTCTTGCGTAGACTCTTCCGGGACCTCCCAGAGTTTTTGGAGGAGGGCAAACGTCTCGGGATCAAATTTCTCAAGATCGGCCCGAGTGAAAGGGAAGAAGTCATTCTTTCCGAAGAATGCCTCACTATTCTCCGCGAAAAACTCCATGGGATTATTTAAGGCGTAAGCCCGTTTTTCGCCACCCCGCACATAGGCCACCGATTCGTATTTACCCTCTCGGCTGGCCCTTTCAAAGGCCTCTCGGATCTCCTTGTTTCTGTAACCACCAGGAAGGAACCGATGGTGGTAACCATGGGCGAGCTCGTGGAGTACCATCCACGGTTGTTCCCGCGTCCAGCGGATAAAGTTACGGGCATTGGCGATCTCCACCGAGCGGGCCTTGTCCGGGTTCATATC
>JAKPII010000111.1 GCA_029549885.1 Planctomycetota bacterium | reverse complement strand
GGCCGGGTCAAATGCCCCATTTTCTTCCTCAATGGGACGAACGATTTTGCCTATCCTCTGGATAGCTACCGCAAGTCGTATGACCGCGTTCCCGGTGAGAAACTCATCCGCATCGAAGTCCGCATGAAGCACAGCCACCCCGACGGTTGGGCCCCGCAAGAGATTCGCTTGTTCGCCGACAGCCTGCTGAAAGGTGGGACGCCTTTGCCAAAGCTGACGCCCCTTCGGCGGGATGGAAGACGGGTCTGGGCTGAGGTGACATCTCAGACGGCCCTCCGTGAGGCTCATCTCAATTACACGCTCGATACGGGACGCTGGCAGGAACGGCAGTGGGTAACCGTCCCTGCACGCCTCGAGGGTCAAAGGATTGTCGCCGAGTTGCCAGAACCGCAACCCACGGCGTTTTACTTAGATGTGGTGGATGAACGCGGTGCCATGGTTTCCACGCCGCCAGAGATCCTCCGCTGATCTTACGGATATAAGACTGCGCGACACGCTCTGGGTTGCAATGGAGGGTCACGCGCCGCCTCGGCCGCAAAGACGCCCACGATTGCCTTTGCACAAGCGGTGACTACTGGTTTTCCGCATCCGAACTGACTATCCTAGTGTCGCGGGTATTGGCAGAGATTTTCGCGACAACTTCACGGGAACAAGGTGACGCCATGATCGATTTTGATGTTTTCTCACGCCATTCACGACGGGATATCCTGAAGGGTCTGCTGGCAGGTGGTGCGATGATACTGGGAATAAAGGGCTTCGGACACATGGGGTTTTTCGCCGAAGAGGTGACCGGCGCCGCGCAGGCCCTCGAAAAGCTCGGCTGGACGGTGGCTTGCCAGCTTTACACATTTCGCCGGTTTCCTTTCTATGAGGCCATTGAGAAGATCGCCGCCCTGGGCATTAAGGCCGTCGAGCCGTGCTTTTTCCTGGCGTTGGACAAGGGTCAGCCGGGGTTGGTGACGAGTGAGGCCCTCACTCCGGAAAAGCGGGCCGAGATGAAACAGCGGCTGGCCAGGTTGGGAATGACCATGCCGAACTTTTATGCGAACGTCGGTGGCGACGCCGAGCAGGCCAAAAAGGTCTTCGCCTTCGCCAAGGAAATGGGATGTCAAACCATCGTGGCCGAACCTCCGCCTGAGGCCCTCCCCATGCTGGATGAACTGCTCGCGGAATACGGTCTGCGTCTGGCCATCCACAACCATCCTAAGTCGCCGCAGTCGCGCTACTGGCACCCCAAGAATGTTTTGGAGGCGGTCCGGGACCGTAGCGAGCGAATCGGCGCTTGTTGCGACACGGGGCATTGGGTTCGTTCGGGATTGGACCCGGTGGAGTGTTTGAAGATGATGGAAGGGCGTGTGATCACCTTGCATTTGAAAGACGTGGCCGAGGTCGGCGTCGTCGAAGCCCGCGATGTCCCGCTGGGTACCGGCGCCGCCAAGTATGATCTTGTATTGCAAGAGCTCGCCCGGCAAAAGTTCCGTGGCGTGCTGCCCATTGAATACGAGCACGACTCGCCCCAGTTGGAAGAAGATGTCGCTGCCTGCCGGGACTTCGTCCTCGGGTGGGCTGCAAAAAATGTGTCTTGATCGAACGATAGTGTGGTTCCTCCCGAAAGTAAAGTTTTCCCGCCTTGAAGGAGCCGAACGATGGCCTGCCACCGTAGCCCTGCGCCCAGCGTATTCAAGCATTGGTTCATCGGATTTGTGATCGGTGTAAGCTGCCTCCTGGCCAGAGGCCAAAGGCCGTTTGGTGCGATGGAGGGCTTTATCGTTTTCGCGGCGGAAGATAATCCGCAGTTTTCAAAACTTTGGGGACGCGAAGGGGAGTTGTGGACACCCCAGAGCCGTTTGCCCGACTTTTCTTACGCCGGTTACCGGTGGGGACAAGAATCGTACCGCATTCCCAAGGAAAGCATCTCGGTGAAGGACTTTGGGGCCAAGGGCGATGGCCAAAGCGACGACACGGCGGCGTTCAAACGTGCGCTTGCCGCGGGAAAGGGCAAGGTGATTGTCATTCCCCCGGGGCGGTATATCTTGCGAGATATTCTGACGATCAGTAGCTCAAATACCGTCTTGCGGGGTGCCGGGCCGGGCAAGACCTTTCTCGTTTTTACCAAGCCGGGGATCGAAATCGATCCGCGACCTTCCAAGACGGACGGCAATCAGCCGACAACGAACTGGTCCTGGGCGGGCGGATTGATCTCCATCGGCGGTCGCCGCCAACAGCCGCGGGATGTGGTCAAGGTCGTTGGTTCGCAAAAACGGGGCGACACACAATTGAGTGTTGAGAAAAACCCCTTCCGCCCGGGTGATGAGATCCTCCTCACCCTGCGAGACGATGAAAAGAATTCGCTGTTGACTTACCTTTACCGCGGCCAGCCGGGCGATATCTCGGGGTTGCGAAACTGGTCCGTGGAGCAGGTCTTTCGGATCGTGAGTGTGGAAGGATCGACGCTCAAGCTGAATCGTCCCTTGCGTTTTGATATCCGCTCCGAGTGGCAACCCACCGTGGAGAGATTCCTGCCGCCGCTCGCCGATGTGGGCGTGGAAGGGATCACCTTTGATTTTCCGGTTCAGCAGTACGCAGGGCATTTCAAAGAGATTGGTTTCAACCCAGTTGAAATCACCCGCTCCGCTGCCCATTGCTGGTTAAAAGACCTTGTGATCCGCAATGCCGATAATGGGCCGTTTGTCTCGGGTTACTTGTGCACCGTGGAAAAGATTCGCTTTGAAGCCGATCCACAGCGGGTATCAAGTTCGGGAAACTATACGGGTCACCATGGCGTGACGTTTCTGCGTTGCTCCGATTGCTTGTGCCGAGATTTCGAATTCAACACGCGATTCATCCATGACCTGACGGTCCAAAGTTCTATTGGTTGCGTGTTTTGTTCCGGCCGTGGTATTGACATCTGTTTTGATCATCACCGCTGGGCACCTTATGAAAACCTCTTCACGGACATCGATGCGGGGACGGGAAAACGCCTGTTCGCCTCCAGTGGCGGCGGGATGCGGGGTAATCACACGGCCGGGGGAGAAACCTTCTGGTGCATTCGTACCCAGGGGCTGGTCCGCTGGCCAAAGAGCCTGGGCATCGATGCGATCAACGTCGTGGGACTGAACGTCAGCGATGCCGCCGAAGCCGTCCCCTCGTTGCCGTCTCCGACAGAGTTAACCGGTCGCTGGTGTGAGCCAATCTCGCCGGAGGTCCTGCAACCGCAAAATCTTTACGACGCGATGCGCAAAAGGGTCGCCTCGCCGCAGTGAGCAAGAGATAATGCCGCATTTGTGCGGTGCCCCGTCGAGCAACGCCGGGCCCGGAAAGTTTACAATTCTCGTCAAATAAGTTCTGGACTTACTCCAGCGGCGCGCTAGAATTGGCCTGTAAGTTGCGGCGTACTGTGGACAGCGAGATCAGATTTGCATCAAGGACGCAGTGTGCTGCTCCCACTTTGGACTCCCGGCGTGAATGTCCAGGCGTATTACTTTTGATGGCAGTACCTGTGTTGCCTTTCCTCAACACCCCTTGCTAACGCGTTCGCTTTGAGAAACATCCTTTTCTGATCACACATGGCTCTTCAGTGTAAGAACCAGCCTATGGTGATACGGAGGAACGCAAACGAGGCATGATCGGACCAACCTTAAAACTTTGGCACGAAACCTGCATGCAAAAGCGACGAGGTTCCATCGTGCGTGGAGAGTATCCCCGTGTTGGGCCGAGATCATAACGTGAACAAGAAGGTAAACTGATCAGGGAGCTGTCACCCATGACTCGTCTTTTTTCGCAACGTCGCCGACGTCCTTCCCGGCGTGGCATCCTGAGCTTCGAATGGATTCTGCTTATCTCCATTCTTGTGATTGGGATTATTGGAGGGCTGGCCGCCGTACGTAACGCCCTTCTGAGTGAGCTTAACGACCTCTCACAAGCCGTCGAAGCGATCAACGTGTGCGGCACGTGCGATCCCGCCAGTTGCCCGCCGGGGAATCCCGATTGCTGCGACGATCCGTGGTGGTGTTGCGGTCCATGAGCGCTGAGCTGTTCCAGGCTGGCACCAACTGGCCGCGGATATCTCTCGGCAAGCGGTTGACAGTTGGGGATGTCGCTACGAAATTAGGACTCTTATGGCACCCCGTGCATCCGGAGAAGAGACGTCCCTGAGTCCCTCGCACCAGGCTACTGAAAGCAACTCACCGCGGGGATGTGGGCGGATGTTGCCGCGCCTGGCGGTGGGGTGTTTCTTTCTTCTCATCGCCTTCCTCTTCCGTGCCTTCTGGCTGCCGGTGGTTGCTTATCCCCTCATGGCACCGGCACCGCAGCACGAGAATGCCGTTACCCTCATCTGGGCCCGTAGTTCGGATGGAAAAACACCCTCCGGGGACGGTATCGTCGAGCGGACGGCATCACTCCTCAAGACCCATCCTCATGCCCGGGTCATTTTTACCCAGGGGTGGTCAAGTCGTTTGGTCGAACTCGGGGTGATTCCGCCACCGTACGAGACCTTTCGCAGCGCCCTGGCGAAATATCAGATCGAATCCGAGCGGGTTATCAACCTGGAGGTGAATGGCTTCGAGTTCTGGAACGAGGCCAAGGCCGTGGATGCCTTCCTCCGCGAGCATCCTGAGGAACGGGTCCTCCTACTAGTGGAGGAATTTGCCGGGCAAAGCCACCGCTATGTCCTCCGCAGGGCCCTCGACGTGTCGCATCGCGATCGGGTGGAGATTCTAGGATTGCCGGATTTGCAGTATTCGTACCATGACTGGTGGAGGTCCCGCTCCGGCGTGAAGGGCGTGATGGTGGGTTATCTGTTTCTCATCCACACCATCCTTCAACCCCAACCGCTGCGACCGCCCCGGAAGCTCTCCCTGGAGGACTTTGAACAATCGATCCCTGAAGCGCCAGGAGGGAGACCATGAAGAGGGTTTGGTGGCTTCTCGCTTGTCTGATCCTAAGCGGCCTGGCCATCTTGTTCCACGGGCGGTGGCTTCCATCCCTGGCCAAGTACCTCGACGTGGGCGAGGCACCCCGAAAAAGTGATTACATCATGATTATGGGCGGCGGTGTCGAGAATCGGCCGTTTACAGCGGCGGCCCTTTTCAAAAAAGGTTGGGGAGAGCGCATCTTGATCGCCGAACTTCGCCCCACACCCGGCGGTGAGAACCTCCTCCCACCGGAGCATGAGGTCACAAGTCGCCTCCTCCAGAAATTGGGTGTGCCCGAGGACCGGATCATCGTCTTGAGAGGCAATCACGCGGCCACGTTTCACGAGATTGTCACCCTTGGCGAACTTCTGGCCCGGGAGCCGGAGGCGAGGGTCATGATCGTCACCGACCCCGTCCATACTCGCCGGACCCGCTGGAGCGTGCAACGCATTCTGGGCGAAAGGGCATCGCGGATCAGTTTTGTGTCAGCCCCTTCTGACGGATATAACCCCGACGACTGGTGGCAAACTGGCCAGGGGTTTTTTATGGTCACGAGTGAATATCTCAAATTGCTTTTTTATGCCTTTCGCTACGGGTGGGGACTGCACCTGACGGCGGCAGCGGTTGCGCTCATCCTCCTTATCGGAATCCTCGCGCGCTATTTGCGGCCAATGGGCCGGGATAAAGCCTCGACAAGGGAAGCGGTCCCCACCTCCTGAGCTCCATTCGTTCTGGAACAATACCGCCCTACCGTTGAGCGGCGAACCTTCTCGGCCGTGCCCCACGACTGGTTGACCTCACGGTAAAATCATGTACCTCGGTTGACAGATCCCACCCTCAATATGGTGGTGTGGTACTACCGCATCTGGCAGCCATTTGGTAAGATAGGACGCGGTGTTGGGGGTGGGTTAGTCCGTCCTCCCCGCATAGACCTTTTGACTGTGTTGTGGGTGGCGGTTTCACCAATCGAGTTGGTGCACTCGAGCTTGCAAGGAGTCAGGGTACCATGACTGAATCAAGTCACACTTTCTCCTCAGAGAAGAAAATCCGTGTTTTCATTGCGGATGATCACGACATGGTCCGGATAGGCCTCAAGGCCATGTTGTCTGTGCCGGACATCGAGGTGGTTGGCGAGGCTGGTACGGGCGAGGATGCGGTCAATTTCCTGCTCAACAATGATGTCGATGTCGCGATTTTGGATGTGCGGATGCCTCGCGGAGACGGCCTGAATGCCCTGGGGCGAATCAAGCTGGAAAAACCCGAGTTGCCGGTCCTCATGCTTTCAACCTACGATAATCCGACCTATATCGCCCGGGCCGTGGCCTTCCAAGCCCAGGGTTATCTTCTCAAGAGTTGTTCTCGCGAGGAATTACTCGATGCCATCCGCAAGGCAGCCCGCGGCGAAAATATCTGGACGCGGGACGAACTCCGCCGTGTGGCGGGGGGGCTGGCCACCCCACGGATGGCCGCCGACGTGGATATTCCCCTCACTCAGCGGGAAAGCGAGGTCCTCAAACAGTTGGCCAACGGCCTGACGAATAAGGAGATTGCCCAAATCCTCAACATCAGCTACGAGACTGTCAAGGAACACGTCCAGCACATCTTGCGGAAGATCGGCGTCACCCATCGGACGCAGGCGGCAGTTTGGGCCGTCAAAAACCGTCTAGTCTGAATACCCCGCATCCTTTGCCCGATTTTGCCCCACCATTCGGGTCGCGCGAGACCGATCTTCTCCGCACGGGCGGAGTCTGTATGCCAAGTTTCTACGGGGAACGATGGGGTCTTCTGTCCTCCTTGGCCCCTTAGAGTGTGTGGAGGATGGTCATGGTGCAGTTTCCCGTGTCGATCGTCGATTTACCCAAGACCGGTGTGCTGACCGACGATCCGTCTCCCTGCCCTCAAATGGATTCGGCCGCGTGCCCTCAAATGAGACATCGGCCGGCCGGTAATGTCCAACTGCCCCCGGGTGCAGAAACATCCCAGGTGGGTGAGTCTCCCGACCCAAGATTGACGCTCCCAGCGCCGGTCTCGCTTCTAGGATTGCCGATTGTCCCTTGGCGCCATTATGAAGTGATCCACGTCATTGATTGGCTGGTGGGGCGCGGCGAGCCGTCATATTTTGTCACGGCAAATCTACACTATGCTCGGTTGTCGGCAACGATCCCGGCCCTCAAGGCTGTGAATGACCACGCAGCTTTTATCGTGGCGGACGGCATGCCGCTGGTGTGGCTCTCGCGGTGGCGGCGAAAGCCCCTACCGGAGCGAATCACCGGTGCCGACCTGATCTGGTCAATGTGTGAACTGGCGGCCAACAGGGGATACCGCGTTTTTCTTTTGGGTGGGGCACCGGGGGTGGCCGAAACGGCCGGGCAGCGCCTTCAGGCACGGTTGCGCGGTCTTCAGATTGCCGGAATTGCCGCCCCATGTTTGGATACACTAACCCCTCTTGAGCGAACTCGCCTGATCACCCAAATCCGACAAGCGAGACCCGATATTCTCTTCGCCGCTTTTGGTCAACCAAAGGGTGAACTGTGGCTAGCCGAGCACATTCAGGAATTGGGTGTTCCCGTCGCGGTTCAAATCGGGGCCGCCCTCGACTTTGTGGCAGGTCGGGTCCGTCGTGCTCCGCGGTTTGTGCAACGAATGGGGCTGGAATGGGCCTATCGTACACTCCAAGAGCCCCGCCGATTGCTACCGCGCTATCTGGCCGACGGGTGGTTTTTTCTCTGCCAGTTGATGCGTTCTTCGCCGCGTTCCTGACACGACTCTCTTTTACGACCTCGGCTCCCGAGAGATGATTTGGCTTATGATCCTCCACCCACGCGATGCTTGAGCACGATGGAATCTTCGCCGTCATCAGCCCACTGCACGGGGACAAGCCAACCCACTGTTCCAATGCGACAAAGTCCCCGGCCAGACTTTTCGCACCAAAAATAGGTACACACAATCCGCAGGGACTTGACGTTACTGTTCAAACCCGTGAGAGACACCTCCAGCGGACCTTCCCCTGGCGGGATGCGAACGACCTGCTTATCACCGGCTGAATCAACGCCTTGGTCACTGAGCCGTTCGATGACAAGATCGGTAGGCACATTCGGATTGAGGCCAAAGCCCGCGAGAAACTCAAAGAGGATCTGAAGCTTTATCGTGCCCCCGGGGCGAAGTCTAACGACCGGCTCTTGGCGAAGATCGACCTTGTCCTCGGGGAATGTGCCTTTTTCTTCGACGGCGGGCGGCGGCTCCAGGCCCTTGAGCGCGAGCGTTGTGACTTTTAGGGTGGGCTGAAGCTCGATCACACGAATGGCGTGGTTGTTTGTGTCGGCCACAAAAAGGCGATCCCTAGCGAAGGTGATTCCAGCCGGTTCGTCGAACCGCGGTGGGTCGTTGGTATCACCGGCTTGCCTATCACCCACCAAGGTCATGGTGGTTCCCGTGCGGGGATCGATCCGCTTGATCTTGTTGTTGTAAGTGTCGGCCACATACAGAAATCCGTTGCCGTAACAAACGCCAATCGGATGTTGCAGGAGGACCTGATCGGGCGGCCCATCGCGATCCCCGAAGGTGAACAAACGAGCGGCGAGAAGTCGCGATGTGCCAACAATGGTGCGAACCTCCCCGCGGGGCTGTAAAGGCACAGCCCGAATCGAACTGCCCTCACTGTCCGCCACGTAAAGCCACTCGCCATCGGTCGCCAGCCCACTCGGCTGGGCAAACGAGGCAAATCCCAGAGCGTACGCCGAGGGCGGCAAGAGCGGACCATCGACGATATCTTCGCGGGCATTGCCGGCATAGGGACCGATCCCCGTCAATGCAGTGTCCATCCGCCAAATTTGGTGGCAACCGGCCATAGCGATATAGACCCACTCTCCTACAACGCACAGGTCCCACGGGCTGCTCAATTCGGCCTGCAAGGGTGGCCCCATCCGCATGACCGGAGGACGACGTCGCTGCACGCCTGTCCCCGCCACCGTGCGAACCGTTCGCTTGGTGAAGTCGATCTCACGGATGGCGTGATTCTCGGTGTCGGCCACGAGAAGCCGATCCCCAAGGATGGCCATCCCCTGAGGTGAGCAAAACCTCGCTTCACTCCATGCGCCGTCTCGCAAACCTGGAATGCCGTCACCAATGACATCAACAACCTGGCCGTCAAGGCGACACACCACAATTCGATGGTGCCCACTGTCGGCAATGAAAAGTCGCTCTCCTGCCTCGTCGGCCAAAACCTTTCCGGGAAACCGCAAGGGAGTCCGTGCGGCTCGCGAGGATTCCGTGACAAAATGGACAGGCGAACGGTCAAGGAGTCCTCTCTTGTCGTAGAACGCCACGGCAGGGGCCAGGATGGCGTCCAGGGCCTCGAACGTCGTTTCGCCACTCTGGGCCCAAACCACAAACCCCTCGGGGTCGATGAGGACCAAGGTCGGCCAGGCATTGACCCCAAACCGTCGCCAAACAAGCATGTCGGAGTCGTTAATCACCGGGTGTTCAATACCGTATCGCAAGATGGCCTGGATGATGTTCTGGGACTCTTTTTCCTCGTGGAATTTAGCGGAATGGACCCCTATGACCACCAACTCTCGCGGATATTTGGCCTCGAGTTTCTTCAATTCGGGAATGATGTGCATGCAGTTGATGCAGCAGTAGGTCCAGAAGTCGAGGAGCACGAATTTCCCGCGCAAATCCCGCCAGGTCAACGGCCCGGTGGTGTTAAGCCACTCCAGGTTCTCGGGCAAGTCTGGGACAGGACGACGCATAGCAAAAGGGGCTTGTTCCACGCAAAGGGCCTCCAGGGGGGAAAGGAGTATCGCACCGCCAAGAATCATCACTGCACCCAAAAGACGGCATCTCGCAATGGACGCCCGATCCCGACGACAGATTGCGGCGTCGTTCTCGCGGAATACCGATCGACTTATCAAGCGAACCATAGACGTTACCCTTTTTCGGCTATCAGCGCGGTGGACTGGGACGCCAATCACTTGAAGCGGCCACGAACAAGCGTAGCCCTCAATCGGCGAAGGTCACCACGACGGCGCGTGGTATTCCCTATCAATGTCTCGAGGCACACCTGACCGTTCATGACAAAACCACGCTGTGATGAATCGTATTCGCCAGGGACCCTTTGTGGCAAGGACGCTGTGGCGATTGGGAAACACACCGAATACACCGCGTTACCCAGAGCCTATCCCACAAGTTCCCCTCTCCCGTTCGGCGAGAAAGGGATGAGAGTGGCTCGAATCGCTGCCGCTTTTCTCGATGGACTCCGACGTTCGCTTGCCCTCACCCCAACCCTCTCCCAGAAGGAGAGGGAACTTTGGGATAGGATCTTAAGAGGATAAAGGCCAGCCATCAAAATCCGGCGAATTAGGAGGCCTGGGGTAACTGCGAGACAAGCTTGACCAGCTCTTGGTGAAGCCGCTGGGAAATGTTATGGCCGCCGACCCCGCGGGCCGTCTCCGCCGCAACGACTTGCTGCTGGGCCAGTTCGCTAAACAGGAAGATGACGCGACAGGTGCGGTCCTGCCAAAGCGGGAAGATCATCCGAAGGCGTGCCCTCCAGAATTGTCGCTTGAGCAATTCGGCCTGCTCTGGTTTGAGCCAGCCCTCTTCAACTTCCCGCCGCAGGCAGTCGAGGAATCGTCGGTACTCCCCGCGGAGGAGCCCCAGGACCAAGGCCCCGGCCACGAGCCAGGCCGCGAGATCGACGAGCGTGCCCGCCGTGAGCGGCTTCCAACCGAACTCCCGCCCGATGACCAGGACAAGTCCATTGCGGAGGATGTGGCAAAGATAGACGCCCGTCCACAAGGTGATCGCCGTATGCCATCGCTGCCAGCGCTTGGGGCGTCGTTGGGCCCAGGCAAGCCCCGCACCGATCCCCGCACCACATAGCACGGCCGTGAACCCGCCCAGCAGTCCCCGCTGGACAAATATGGCCAGCAGGCCCACAAGGCCACCTTCCAGATAGCCGGCGTGATAAAAATAGAAGACGTTTTGGCTTGCTGCGAACCCCGCTGCGATGACACCGCCATAGACCATTCCCTCGGGAAGGTACGAGAACTCTCGGCGGAACATGAGCATAACGGCCAAAATGGCCAGGGCCTTTAGGCCTTCTTCGACGGCAGGTGCAAGAAACAAGAAACGACGTGGGACCTCAAAGGCCTCGCTTTCCAGGTGAAAGGCCATTCCCCAGGGCACGGCCAAGGCCAGAAATAGCGTGGCAAAAGCGCCGCTGACGACTCCCCAGCCAAAGACGCAGCCGAACAGGTAAATCCATTCGCGACGATAGCGCTCGAGCCAGTGAAAGAACCAAACGAATAGGCCCGCCACCAAAGCCGCGAACAAAATCGACAACAGCACGCCCATGAGTTTCGTCTTCCTTAAAATTTGACGTGACTTGCTGCTTCACCACTCCGTCGGTCTGACTAACGTGCTGAATCCCTCTCCCATTCCCCACACGAAAACCATGCTCAGCCCTACCTACGTCTCTTGCCCGATGCCCCCATCCCACACTTACCGCCGACGATCCCGATGGTTTGGCCGCCGGGAGCGGGCCTCGAGGTTCTTTTCAATGACGTAACCCACCACCTCTGCCCAGCCCGGAATGGCCTTGTGCGAGGGCCGCGAAATCTCGGCCGCTTCGTCGTCTTCATCGGCCTCCCCGGCGTCGATTTCAGCCTCCGCCGCGTCCTCGGCCACATCATGCGACGGGCGCGGCCGCTTTTTGCGATCCGCCTTCGCACTTGCCGTTCGCTCTCGCCCCGCCCCGACCGTCATTCCCTGCGAAGGTGAAGATTCGGCCGTTGTCCCATTATCTTCCCCCGTAGTCGCCAGCTCGACGATCTCCGGAAGTTCTTCCTCAAATGGCTCCGGGGTGACCGGCGCGCGGCTCTTCTTTTTGCGGCGATGACGCTTGCGGCCTTTCTTCTC
>JAKPII010000106.1 GCA_029549885.1 Planctomycetota bacterium | reverse complement strand
CTGGTTATTGGGGTTGGTTGATCATGATATTCTTGTTGGGACTGCTCGGCCCGGAACATCCCCCGACCGCAAACGATCGTGCACCACTCGGGGCGCTCCGGATCATCTTGGGCTGGCTGATGCTCGCCTTCATCATCGTGGGATTCACCCCTGAGCCGTTCAAACTCTTCCCTCAGTCGTAGAATTGTCTTGATGAAGGCTCCCCACCGACGAGCGAAAAGAAAGGCCCGTCGGGGAGATTGGTCACTTCGAGCTAGAAAAGCACTAGCCATGGCCGATAGGTTAAAGATCCTCTTTCTATGCACCGGAAACTCGTGCCGAAGCCAGATGGCCGAAGGCTGGGCACGCCACCTTAAAGGTGATCAAATCGAGGCGCATTCGGCGGGTATCCAGCCCCAAGGGCTTAATCCACGGGCAGTGGCCGTGATGGCGGAAGCCGGGGTCGACATCTCCGGCCACACCAGTAAGCCCCTTGCCGAGGTCATGTCCATCCCCTTCGATTACGTGATCACTGTGTGCGATGACGCCCACGAGGCCTGCCCCGTCTTTCCTGGCAAGGCTCAGGTGGTTCATGTGGGCTTTCCTGATCCACCCCGTTTAACCCGGCATCTGCAAGATGAGGAAGCGATCCTCCAAGTCTATCGTCAGGTTCGCGATGCCATCCGCGATTTTGTTCAGGGACTGCCGGACAATCTTTGCAACCTAGCACGGAAATAGCACGGGGGCGGTGCAACATCGTTCGGTCTTCGACGCGACGATCAGGCGGCTTCGTCGCTCGATGAAGTCTTCCAAAAAAAGCCAATCCGGCTAGGGCGATAGAGCCGCACATCCCATTTGTCAGGATAAGGAAACTGGTGAACATCAACATCTTCACCAGATTCCACAACGAGAACGCTATCGTTGGGGAGGGACCGAACTAGCCCCGTTATGAGCTGAAGCATTTCGTGCCCACGAGTCTGATATAGCTCGTACGGTGGACAACAGAAAACGACATGAGGCACATTCTCCAATGGGCCGCAGTGTTTCCACCAAATGAAGGCATCGCTGACAATAACTTCTGTCTGCTCCTGTAACTGAAGCCGTTCGATGTTCTGCAGCAGCACGCGGCACGCCGTTGGATCGCGCTCGATAAACTGCACGAATTTGGCCCCGCGACTCAGGGCCTCCAATCCCATGGCCCCGGTCCCGGCAAAGATGTCGATGACGTGGGCATCGACCACGGCATCCCGCAAGATGTTGAAAATTGCCTCCCTCACCCGATCGCGCATTGGGCGAATCGACCAGGAACCATCGTAGAGAAGACGCCTTCCGCGAAGTCGGCCACCGATGATCCGCAAGCCAACCGGTGTCCGCCGCTTGGGCTGACCTTCGTCTTCCGCTTTTCCTCGACGCCTGGCCATGTTTAGCTATCAATCATATCCCGTGCCTGGAAAAGGTCTTATGAACCACGGCTCGGACCACGTTGCATTGTAACATCGCTTTCCATTTCTCCCAAGCGCAGCAATAGCGCGGGAGGAGAACAGATTTTCTTCCGATATCGCGCGAGATCATCCCACAACACGTGGCCTAATGTCCCGTCCGATCGCAAGAACCGCGGCCTATCGCCCCGTCGCTGCGTTAGCCAGCCACGTGGCGATTTCCTCGATGCCCTCTCCCGTCTTGGCCGAGGTGCAAAACACAGGTGCGTTGGGGTTCAATTTTCGTAAGTCCTGCCGAACGCGTTCGACTTGAAATTCAAAATGGGGCAACAAGTCAGCCTTGGTGATGATCACCGCCTGCGAAGACTGAAACACGGTGGGATACTTGATGACCTTGTCATCTCCTTCCGGAACGCTCAGCAAGACCAACCGCAGGTCCTCGCCGAGGTCAAATCCGGCCGGACAAACGAGATTGCCAACGTTCTCGATGAAAAGCCAATCGTACTTCTCCAATTCCAGTTCTCGGCTCGCCGCCGAGACCATGTTGGCATCCAGGTGGCAAATCCCTTCGGTGGCAATTTGAACGGCTGCAATGCCCCGCGCTGCCAACCGGTCGGCGTCAATAGTGCCTGCGAGATCGCCCTCGATCACCGCCAGGCCTCGTTTGATGGGAAGCCGCCCATGGAGGGCCTCGATCAGCGTCGTTTTTCCACCCCCAGGCGAGCCCAAAACATTGATCACAAACACCCCTGCGGCATGGAAGCGATGCCGGTTTTCTTCCGCCAATTGGTCGTTGGCCTTAAGGATCTTCTTCGCTGCAACGATCTTCATAGAACAAAGCTCAATAGGAAGACAAACGCAACGATGCGAGAAAGATGCTCGCGAGCAATTTTATCGCCATGAGTCCCCTCTCTCCTGTTCTTGATTTTACGCAGCAAATTCGTTGACAGTTCAGCCGAGCGTGCGCCTATGAGTCGTCCGGCTCCCGCGAGGGCGATCAAGAACCCATCCCATAATTTTCCCTCGCCCGTTCAGCGGGAGAGGGGTCAGGGGTGAGGGTGGCTCGAATCGCTGCCGGTTTGCTCAATCGATTGCGACGATCGCTTGCCCTCACCCTAACCCTCTCCCTGAGGGAGAGGGGGACTTTTTGGGGATAGGCTCTAAGCCGGTGGGTCACCGCAAGGGTCATTTTCATCCACTTCAATGGATTGGAGCATCAGCTCACGCCCACCTTCCAAGCGTATATCATGACTGCCGCAGACCGGGCAAA